>NZ_JBBMFP010000037.1:0-34313 GCF_040095955.1 Blautia caccae
TCAAATAAAGCTGAAATGCATTTCTGCAATTCATTCAAAAAACTTCATTTTTAGATTTGACTTTTAATAGTTAGTCTTTCATTTTCACTATTGTAGCATTTCGGAAAAAAGAAATCTTGAACGATATGACACCTGGTGTCCGTTTTCGTCCATTATAACATATACGAACTCTTCATTGACAAGGAACTTTTTTACATGCTATAGTAATCATTAGGACAAGCAAATCATCCCAATGAGGTGGATTTTATGAACTTTATTTTGACTGATAAATTGAGAAGACGAATCAGCTCCGTACAGATAACGTTTCCGGTGAGACATTGTACGGAGTTCAGATAGCGGCAGAGCTGCTGTATTCACCGGGAAACAGGTATGGTGCGTATCGGATTATCTGATGCGTTTGTTTGTGTACCTGTTTTCCGTGAATACCCTTGTTCTGTATCTGGCTGCGGCGATGTGTTCGCCGCAGCCTTTTGTCTGCAGACTGACAGGCAGAGGCTTATGATGTCCTCTGCCTTTTTTGCTGCCCGGCAGAGGCATCTGTACAGTACCCATATGCGGGTGGCAGCAGATTTTATCATTTACAGAAAGAGGTATTTACAATATGAATTTGAATACATGGAAAGGAAAGACCTTTCGATTTTTAACAGCCCAGACTATCTCCCTGTTCGGTTCCTCCCTGGTTCAGTACGCGATTGTCTGGTATATTACACTGACAACATCTTCAGGAAAAATGCTCACCATCTCCACCCTCTGCGGCTTCCTTCCCCAGATCATCATTTCCCTTTTTGCGGGGGTATGGATTGACCGCTATGACAGGAAGCTGTTGATCATGCTCTCAGACGGCGTTATTGCTTGTTCCACGCTTATACTGGCTCTGGCTTTTTTGTCAGGGCATAAGAACATCTGGTTTCTGTTTGCTGTGCTGATCATCCGTTCAGCCGGCACCGGAATCCAGACACCTGCGGTGAACGCCATCTTTCCGCAGCTTGTTCCCAAAGAACATCTCATGAGGATGAACGGAATCAACAGTACCCTGTCCTCCTTCATGATGTTCTTATCACCGGCAGCCGGAGGCGCCGTTCTCTCCGCTGCGCCTCTGGAGGCGGCACTTTTTATTGACGTGATCACAGCCATGATCGGCATCAGTATTACTTTTACCATTAAAATACCGCCCTACGCAAAATCATCTGCCGTGGAGGAATCCAGTCTGCAGAAAATAACAGGCGGTATTTCCTACATCAAGAACCATGCTTTTATCAGAAGACTGATGCTGTTTCAGATCATCATCCTGTTTCTGATCAGCCCCTCCGCCTTCCTCACACCTCTTATGGTGAGCAGGACCTTCGGACCGGAGGTATGGCGGCTCACGGTCAGTGAAATGACCTACAGCCTCGGCATGGTCCTGGGCGGCATCCTCATCGCCTCCTGGGGCGGATTTAAAAACCATCTGCAGACCACTCTTCTGGCCGGAGGTGTGTACGGGGCGATCATGATCGGTCTGGGGACGGCGCCTGTATTTTTCATATACCTGGTCATGAATACCATGATAGGCGTTACCTCCCCCTGCTACAACACCCCCATCAATGTGACCATCCAGGAAAAAGTGGAACCAGGCATGCATGGCAGGATTTTCAGTTTCATGCAGATCTCCACTTCCTGCGCGCTGCCTCTGGGTATGGCCTTTTTCGGCCCTCTGGCAGATTATGTTCCGGTACAGTATCTCCTTGTGGCCGCAGGCGCTCTGGTTCTTACCATCTCTGTCTGCTTTAAACTCTTTCGATGTTTTAAGTAGAAAAGGTGTAGCTGTCATCCCATGGCACCAGGGCGTTTTGCATGGATGACTGCCTGTAAATGTAAGGGCACTGAACCGTAAAAAAACACCTGGCCGCAGATGCCGTTTGACTTTTCCGGCATTTATATTATAATAGAGTCAGATTTGTTATTACGAATGTAATATAACAGGATTCCGTTATGATTTACGGGCACCCCGAAAGGAGTGAAATTATGGTGATATCACAGGCATTTATTTTCCGTTTTCTGCTCAGCAATGTGATCATTATGCTGGTCACCCTGGTCTTTTTCCTTATGAAACGCCTTTTTAAAAAGCAGATTCCGGCACGGGGACAATATCAGATTTGGATCATCTATCTTATAATGCTCACGATTCCTTTTCTGCCATTTCGGAACCGGACCTTTTTCCCGGCAGGCTTTCTGAACAGATTATCTTCAAATGCAGGCAGAGCTGTGGAATCTCTGACTGCCGCTGCCGCGCCTGCAGCAAAAAGCACCCTGCAGATACAGGATTACGCGCTGGAGGCAGAAAAATCCGGTGGGAGTACGCTTTTGCTGGTTTTATCTGCTGTCTGGCTCCTGGGTGCGTGCCTGATACTCTGGTATACAGCACGTTCGGCAAAAAAGCTGCATCAGCTTTTCAAAACCGCCCTCCCTGTGCAAAATAAGGCGGTACGCACGCTTTATAAAAAATGCCTGAAGCAATGCGGTCAAAAAAGGCCGTTCCCTCTGCTTGCCAGCGCTTTTATCCAATCTCCTGTATCTGCCAGGGCCTTTCGCCCCTGTATCATTCTTCCCATGGCGTATCTGTCAGAGGAAGATTCAAAAGCGCTTTCTTATATCCTGCTGCATGAGATCCAGCACTGCCGCCGCAGGGATCACGCGGTGAATCTTTTTATGAATCTGTTTTGTATCATTTACTGGTTTAACCCCGCAGTATGGCTGGCAGGCAGGAAGATGCGGGCGGACAGGGAACTGGCCTGCGATGCGTCCGTGCTGGGAATCCTGCAGGAGGGGTGTTACCGGGAATATGGCTCTGTGCTCTTACATCACACGGCAAATGCCTCCCGCTCTGAATATTCCATGACCACCGGATTCGCGGAGAATCAAAAACAGATGAAGAAAAGAATCCTGGGCATTGTCACTTATCGGAAAGAAACAGGAACCGTCCGGATAAAGAACACTGCCTTTTTATTTTTGGCAGCCATACTTGTACTGGCAAACACGCCTTTCCTGTCTGTGACCACATGGGGAGAGACCGTTTCCACATCCCCCAAGGGCAAAACGAAAGCCCTGGAACTGGATACTTTCTTTGAAGGCTATGCAGGCAGTTTCGTGCTGTATCAGCCCTCCTCGGATACCTGGAGCATCTATGGGGAGGAAGAAAGCCGTACACGTATATCTCCGGATTCCACATACAAAATATACAGCGCGCTGCTCGCCCTTGAAAAAGGAACCATCACCCCGGATTCTTCAATCCTGCCCTGGAAGGAAGAGGTGTATCCTTTTGAGAGCTGGAATCAGGACCAGGATCTAAAATCTGCTATGAAAAATTCAGTCAACTGGTATTTTCAGGAGTTAGACAGCAGAGCCGGTCTATCTTCCATACAGGGCTTTTTAGATCAGATCGGGTACGGAAACAGCGATGTGTCGGCAGGTCCCGAAACCTTCTGGATGGAATCCTCCCTGAAAATCTCACCCATTGAGCAGGTCAGACTGCTTGCTGATCTCTATGACAATACATTCGGATTTCAGGAATCCTCCATACAGGCAGTGAAGGAGGCCCTGTGTATTGCAGAGGAAAACGGCTATACGCTCTACGGGAAAACGGGGACCGGCAATATTGATGGCAAAGACAAAAACGGCTGGTTCACAGGCTATGTGGAGACCCATGGTGTTCCAAGCTTCTTTGCCGTAAACATCCGGGGGGAAGACCACGCTGACGGGGCGACTGCCAGCAGGATCGCCCTTGAGATTCTGGCTCAGATGCAGCTTCTGCCGGATTAGAAAGGCAGGATCGCCATACGCGTCTGCGATTGACAAGCTTATGCCGTAAGAATATAATATTTATAATCTCTTTATCAAACCAGGAGGCTGAACCATGAAAGATTTACCCCAGATATCTGAGGCCGAATATGAAGTTATGAAGGTTGTGTGGAAGAATGCTCCCATTAACACCAATGAAATCACAGAAATGCTGTTAAAGACTACAAGCTGGAGCCCCAAAACCATCCAGACACTGATCAAAAGGCTGGTCCAGAAAGGTGCTCTGACATATGTAAAGGAAGGACGCGTATTTGTCTACACACCGCTGGTTCAGAAGGACGAATATCTGGATCATGAGAACAGTTCCTTTTTAAAACGCTTCTATAACGGAAGCCTGTCCTCCATGCTGGCCAATTTTATCGAAAAAGACCGATTAAGCGAACAGGAGATTGAAAATCTCCAGGAGCTTTTGGCACAGCGGTCTTTACATGAAAAATAAAGTATTTTAAGGGAGACAGCTGATGGCTGTCTCCCGTTTTTGTCTGCTACTGCCGGACAGGCACGATCGTCCATCTTCCGTTCTGTTTCATCAGAAAACAGGGGTGTCCCAGTTTATACCTGTAATACTTCTCCACAAGCTGCTGCGGAACCGGGAAATCAAAGCGGTCGAGAAAATAAGATACTTTATAATTTACGGACATGGGCAGTGCCTCCTTCTCTCTGGATAGTATATTCTATGTCCTGTCCCAATGCATTATGACTCCTTCCTGCCCTTATCTGCGGTCTTGGCACCGTCATACAGATATTTTCCCAGCAGATACTGGTATTCCTTTCGCAGGCCGTAATAGGTATCCAGAATCGGTCTGCAGCTTTCTTCCACTTCCTCCAGAACCACATCGAAGTTTTCCCTCAGAACCTCCACCACACTTTTGTCAATCTTTCCTTCCCGGGCCTGCTCCTCTATAATAGACAGAGTCCTGTTCTTGGAAAATGCCTCCTTGTAGCTGCGGGTCCCCAAAAGCGCACTGACAATATCCGATACCGCCACGATCCGCTCCTCTATGGTCAGCTCCTCCCCGCAAAGCCCTCTGGGATATCCGCTTCCGTCCAGCTTCTCGTGATGCCTGAGGGCGATTCTTGTTATCCCTTCCTCTATGGTGCCTCCCAGGATTTCCTCCGTCCGGTCCACATGGGTCCGCATGATAGCCATAGCCTGATTGCTCAGCCTTCCCGGGTACTCCAGTATCTCCACCGGGATTCCGATCTTCCCCAGATCATGCAGAAGCGCCCCATAGAAAATATTATGTATCTGTTCCTCTGACAGTCCCATATGTCTGGCAGCACAGCAGCTTATGCGTGTCGTTGTGATGGTGTGGGTCACTGTATGCTGGCTTCTGAAATCAATGGCATATATCATCATTCTCAAATAATCCTCACATTCCTGCTCTGACAGACGGACATCCGGAAGGATTTTATGAAAGTCTTTCTCCTCATCCAGACATGCAAGCATAGAGAACTGATTATCCGCCTCATAAAACAGATCCAGAATGCTGCCGTCAAATTTGCTTCCTCTTACCCGGTCAAGATATCCAAACAGGTTATGGGAATCCGGATGTTCCTGAAGGTATATGTCAACTCGGTCAGCAAGGCTGATCATCTGGGCTGCTTCCCTTATTCTGTCTTCCAGCGTATCCGGCAGATGGACTGCTGCCACATGATGAAACATAACTGCCCTGGCCCAGTTTTTTAAGGGAGAGAGATTATCAAGAAACACATATCCGTAGATGGAATGTTCCCAGATATCTTCGGATTCAAACTGGGCCATCCGGTTGATCTCCTCGGTCTTGTAAGCGCCGATATCATGCAGCATGGCAAGGATACAAATGTCCTGGATATCTTTTGCAGAATACTTTTTCTGCACTGCCAGCATTCCGTAGACCAGGGATGCCACCCTTTTTCCGTGGTCCACCAGCCTCGGGTCCACATAGTTCAGCGTCCGTTCAATCAGACCGCTGATATTATTACTGTTGACAACTGCTTTTGCCTCCATATAAAACCTCCAACATACGCTTTCTCCACCGCGCGCATTACCAAAAAATATGATATTATTATAATATAATTATTCTGTAATTACAATGAATACCTTACACACAGTCAAAAGAAAACCGTCAAAAGGCGCCCGGCAGACCGGACGCCCATGTGGCAGTGAATCTATCTTTATCAGGAATAGGATTCCGTGTATTCAAAGAAATCAAAATCCGCGTAATGTCTGTGAAACATCCTGTCCGCACAGGTCAGACCTGCCATGGTTCCGGTAAATTCCCCGTACCTGCAGTATTCATCAGAAAAACGGGAGGTATCGAATACCCGGCCGATCTTCTGAAACTCCGTTCCGTCACAGCTCCACTCAAACCATGTCTTCCTCTGCTCCACATACAGCCGCAGATAGACCGGTCCTTCCCCCACAGGTGTTCTGGTATCTGTAAATTCCGTCTTCTCCCTGTTCTCCAGGCAAATAACAGACAGGGCACTTTGTCCCAGGGTCTGGCTGTAATACTTTCTCAGATTGATATAGTTCATATTGTCATAATAGAGGATAAGACCTGCGCTGTGCTGGTAAATCTCAGGATGAAACTCCATTTTCGTGGTGATGCGCGCGTGAAGGGAGGTGAGCTTTCTTGCCAGAATGCTGACGCGGTTTAAGGAGGTTCTGGATTCCTGGCCTCTCAGCCGCACATATCCCGGCCTGGCTGTCACATCCGCAAAGGACTGGGGCATGATCCTGGGTGCGTAATACCAGTTTCCAAGGGTGTCCGCGTCAAAGTCGTCGTAATCCGGTATCTTCGGCATCTCACACTTTGGAAGGCCGCTCTCAGGCACCTGCATCTTTGCCAGCCTGCCGCCGTCAGCCATGCGAAGCCAGCCATCCTCTGTCCATACCATTTTCTGGACAGCCGTCTCCCTGCCCAGTGTGCAGCGAAGCTCCGGTACAAACGGCCTGGCGGTCAGATGCACCAGATACACTTCCCCATTTGGGGTCTCCACATAGCTTCCGTGACCTGATTTCTGCAGTACGGAATCCGGGTTATAGTATTGGGGCTTTAAGTGGTCCGGGTCATGACGCTCATTGGATACACCGGGAGCGGAGGTCACAATGGGATTTTCAGGATCTTTCTCATAAGGTCCCCAGACATTCTCTGCCCTTCCCATAGTCACACAGTGATTGTATCCCGTGCCGCCCTCCGCGCACATGATATAATACCGCCCGTCTTTTTTTGTAAGATGAGGCGCTTCGATACATCCCCTGTCTGTCCCGCCGTTCCAGATACGTTTTGGATAACCGATGACTGCCTTTTTTTCCGGGGAATACTCTGCCAGACAGATGGCGCCCGGTTTCTCATAGCCCTCTCTGGTCTCCCACTCCAGGGAGACGATCCATTTGCGCCCGTCCGTATCGTGCAGCAAAGAAGCGTCAAAACCGGCGGAGTGCAGATAGACCGGCTCACTCCAGGGTCCTTCTATGTCCCTGGCACAGATCAGGTAATTGTCCACATCAAAGTACCTGGCATTCATGGAGTTCATCACCCCGTAGACCACATAGAACATGTCCTCCGCTTCACAGTAAGTCAGACAGGGTGCCCAGATGCCCTTTGCCGAGGGCAGTTTCTTCAAATCCACTTTCTCATCATCTGTCAGTACATGTGTGAGCAGTTCCCAGTGTTTTAAATCCTTTGAATGGTATACGGGAATGCCCGGAAACCATTCAAAGGTGGAAACCGCCAGATAGTAATCATCCCCTTTTCTGCAGATACAGGGGTCCGGATGAAATCCGGGAAGTATGGGATTTTGGATCATAGCATTCCCTCCTATTTTTCATAATCACTTTTATGTATTCCTTTTGCCAGGTCTGTTATTGCCTTTTCGTACTTTTTATCCAGGTCAAAGAAACACAGGCAGATGGCTGCAATCAGGACGGATACAGCGGGTATCCACACAAAAGACCAGGTGATCGCGGACTGTGATGCCGCAGACTGTACGGCCGCATCTGCCTTGAATCCTCCGGC
Source organism: Blautia caccae (assembly GCF_040095955.1). Lineage (NCBI taxonomy): Bacteria > Bacillati > Bacillota > Clostridia > Lachnospirales > Lachnospiraceae > Blautia > Blautia caccae. The sequence continues at coordinate 7,842 of NZ_JBBMFP010000037.1, forward strand.
GTTTAACACCCATCCGAGAACCGCGGTTCCGAAACCGGAGCCCACCTTCATACAGAAGGAGGAGGCTGCATTTCCCATGCCGGCTGTTCCGTAGCCGTTCAGCCACTCCCCGTAGGTGATGGCATCCTGCAGGGCACCGAACATAGTGGCGGCGCCGAACCCGAACCCGATTCCTTTTACAACGGAAAGCACACATACCAGCGTCAGATCCGTGGTAAACCCTGTCAGCAGGAAACCTGCCATGGATATGAGCATGCCCATGAGAAACACATTGCGTTTCCCTGTCTTTTTCATGATAAAAGGCGTCACAAACATGGTGGCGATCTGCGCCACAGACAGACAGTTGGAGATGGACGCATAATAGCTCTCATCCCCCATATTGTATTTTGCATAGTATACAGCGGAGCCAAAGAAGCTTGACATCATGAAATACATGGCAAACAGGGCAATGACAAGTAAGACCCAGTATTTGTTCTTCACAAGGCCTGCCAGCCCTTTTACAAAAGACACCTGCTCCTTTTCGGCCTGCTCTGTCTTCTTTTGTTCCACCACGCGTTCTCTGCAGACACCGAACATGAAAAGGTTCAGCCCTACAAATACCAGCATCAAGAGCACAAAGGTCAGTGTCCATCCCTTCTGGCTGTAAGCGTCACCGCCGCCGAAGGCTGTGGTCAGTTTCAGTACCACTGTGTTGATGGTCATGGTCCCTGCTGTTGCCAGCAGCATCCTGAAGTTGCCCAGAAGCCCTCTCTCATACTGGTTGGTGGTCATCAGGCCGTTCATGGTGGCATAAGGCACGTTGATTCCGGTATAGAAAATGGTGGAAACCAGATTATAAGTCAAAAACATATAGGCAAGCTGTGCTTTTCCCACAAAGGAGGAAGGCACACTGAACATGAGGACCGTGCAGACCGCCAGGGGAATACAGAGTCTTGCGATCCAGGGGCGGGCCTTGCCCCATTTGCTGTGTGTATGGTCAATGATATATCCCATGACCAGGTCTGAGATCCCGTCAAATATTTTCGATATGGCAATGATAGAAGCCGCTGCCGCCGCGTTTGCCCCCACTACATTGGTATAATACACAAGCAGGAATGCACTGATAGCTGAGTACACCAGGTTCCCCGCATAATCTCCCACACCGTAACCAAACCGCTCCACAAATGACAACTTTGCATTGGGATTCATATCTGTCTTCATAATCTGTTTTTCTCCTTTAACTGCATTTTATTTTATCCAAAAGGCTTATCCTTCCTTAGGAAACCATCCGAAATCCGTACATCTTCCGAAATCCCAGCTGTCCCATCCGATCCATCCGGCATCGTTCACGGTATCCACCAGAAGCTTATAGCTCCAATAAAAATATCCGGAGCCTTTTTTCCAGGCATCTAACTGTTCTTTGGCAAGCGCGCTGTAGATACGCTTTTTCTCCTCCGGGCTTACAACCTCCGCAGGTGCTCCTTCCACACCGTTTAACACACTCTGGCCGCCCTTTGTGTCACAGCCGCAGGCAAGAGAGTTGAACAGGCACCATTCTCCGCAGATGACCGGAAAATACTGCTGCATTTCTTCTATGTCTTTTGCCAGTGTCCCGCGGATGTAGGCAGTGTAGGATTCCACGTTCTGTTCACAGCCAAGGGCCTCCGCCACCATCAGATACTGGTGTGTATCCAGCACCACATTTTTGTATTTGTCTTCGCGCATGAACTCTTTCCAGGCTTTTAACTCAAAGGCGTCATGGATCACCACATATTTTTCATCCGGCATATATTTTCTGATTCTGTCATATGCCTCCAGATAGAAGCTGCGGATAAATTCCATGGTGTTCGGCCTGCTGCCCCGCGCCTTTTCCGGGTCGGCCGGTTTATAACGGTTTGCCACATCCATGGTTGTCCACATATCCTCCAGGATGGGCTCATTGAGAATTTCAATGCCCCACAGACCCGGTCTGGTTCCATAGCGCTTCGCCAGCCGTTCCAGAACGCTTAACTCAAATTCCACCTCGTCCGGCTCCTGGGACCATTTGCAGACGCCGGAGATTCCCCCGTTGTCAAATCCGTTCTGGCTGTCCGGCGCAGTGTGCAGGTCGATCAATATCTGCAGCCCGTATTTCTCTGCCCAGCAAAATGCTTTGTCCAGCTCCTCTACACAGCCGATGAAAGGTTCCCTGTCGCCAAAGATAAAATACGGCACCGGAATCCTGACCGCATCCATTCCCATGGATTTGATCCTTGTAAAATCCCTCTCCGTGATATACTCCGCACGGTGGATTTTTATTCTCGCCTCATATACCTCTTTGGAGAGCTGCCTGGGAAGATAGTATTCATCCTCCGCTGTGGTTCCCTCAAAAAGCGCCGGACTCATCCATTTTTCCAGTACCAGCCAGTTTCCCAGATTTACGCCTTTTACATACATAATCCATTCTCCTTTTCGGACTTTGTCTTTATTTGCCTTGATTTTATGACAAAATCAGCGGTTTATATATCACTTTTTTCGGTTTTTTATCACTTTCCCCAGATTATCTGTTATAATGGATATAGATTCCCATACAGGAGGTACTTTGTTATGAATATCCCTTATCTGATGCGGCACGTTTCATACGGCCTGCACACCATCGTGCGGGATTACGGGGAAAAAGAGGAAGTGACGGAGAGATTCTGCGGACGTCCTGACTTTACGGACAGCAGTTTTTATGAAGGTTCTCTGGAAGAACATCTGCTCTTTGGGGATTCCGGGACGCTGCCGCTTTTGTTGTCTGCCGGAGATAAACTGATATATGCGAAAGTTACGGTTCCGGGACACCGGTTTATCATCGGCCCGGTTAAGCTCAAGACGCCGGTGCGTCTCATCCACTGTGATAAACAGCCTGTCTATGATGAGAGTTTCCTGGATACGGTGCCGTTTTGTGACTTTGCGGAGTTATCGGTAAATATTCTTCTTATACATAATCTTTTCTGGGAACAGACTTTGAATGAGCGGGATTTGATCGTATTTAACTGTATTGACGAAACCCTGGATACAGAGATTCAGAGACATTTTTCAGATCTGCTGTTTGAGAATCAGGAGGCTTCCATAGGACATAACCCCTATGACCAGGAGCTGCGGGAATTCTCCAGTATTGAGAACGGAGATGTAAAACAGCTGGAAAAAAGCTGGGCTGAGGATTACACGGGAAATGTCGGTGTTCTGGCAAAAGACAAGCTGCGCAACTGGAAAAATATCGGTATCGTGGTGATCACCCTGGCAAGCCGGGCGGCCATACGCGGCGGCATCCTGCCTGAAATCTCCTTTTCCCTGAGTGATATTTATATCAATAAAGTGGAGGAGGCTTCTGATATGGCTTCCATCACCCATCTGCTGCGGCAGGCTGAGTACCAGTATACCAATATGGTGAAAGAACAGAAAGAGCAGCTAAGCGGCACAGGGAACAAAGAAAAGAATCCCCATGTCCGCCGCTGCAAAGATTATATCTTTTCCCATCTGCACGACAGGATCACTATACAGGAGATAGCTGACTTTTTGGGCATGAACCCGGGCTATCTCTCTGAACTGTTCCATAAATGCGAGGGAATGTCCATCAAAAATTTTATTCTGCGTGAGAAGATCGGTCTGGCCAAAAATATGCTGACCTATTCCGGATATTCCTATATCGAAATTGCCGCATACCTGGGTTTTTCCTCCCAGAGCCACCTTGGAAAGCAGTTCAAAAAGCTCACCGGCTTCACCCTCAGTGAGTACCGGAACACATACGGTGTCCGGCAGTTTACCTCCTGATCACTCTCCCAAGAAATAGCGTCCATAGGCATCGGCTGCCAGGATCGCAGCGGATACGGTCTCCGGTGTCACCTGGAAAGGCATGTTGTGGAGAGTATCGTTCTCTGCGCAGGCAGCCTCTGCCACTGCCATGACTTTTTCAGGAGTCACCTCTTTGACGCCCAGCTCTTTCAGGGTGACAGGCAGGCCCACTTCGATGCAGAAGTCAATGATCATCTCCAGCTCCTCTGCAGGGATGTTTTCAAGCACAAGCTGTGTGATGGTGCCGAAAGCCACCTTCTCCCCGTGGTACATGGAATGGCATTCTTCCAGTACGGTAAATCCGTTGTGGATGGCATGGGCGCCTGCAAGTCCGCCGCTCTCAAAACCGATACCGGAGAGCAGTGTGTTCGCCTCAATGACTTTTTCCACTGCCTCTGTGCAGGCACCTGCCTCCAGAGCGATTTTAGCCTTCACACCTTCCTCCATCAGTGTGTCAAAGCATAATTTTGCCAGAGCCATGGCTGCGCCTGTGGATTTGCCATTTACACAGGTCTGGGCATCGCTTGCGGCACAGGCACGGGCCTCAAAATATGTAGCCAGGGCATCTCCCATGCCGGCTACGGTCAGGCGCACCGGGGATTTTGTGATGACCTCTGTATCCATCAGCACCATGTCCGGGTTCTTTGGCAGGAACAGGTATTCCTCAAATACCCCTTCATCTGTATAGATCACTGACAATGCGCTGCAGGGCGCATCTGTGGAGGCAATGGTCGGGCAGATGATCACCGGCGTGTTCTCATAATACGCGGCAGCTTTGGCGGTATCAAAAATCTTGCCTCCGCCGATACCGATGACCAGGTCACAGCCTTTTTCTTCCATGATCTTTTTCAGACGGTTGATCTCGTTTTTGGAGCATTCCCCGTTAAAATAGTCGAAATACAGGGTACAGTCAGCATCCGCAAAACTCTTCTCAATCTCTTTGCCGATTCTTTTATAGCCGCCCTTACTGATCAATATAAGCGCGTTTTTCCCAAGACCTTCCGCATAGGTGCCAAGCTTTTTCAGCTCTCCTGCGCCCTGCACATATTTTCCGGGACTGCTCAATATTTTTGCCATATCTTACATACCTCCTGTTTGTCATTAATTTAACATACTACAGATTCATTATAACTTTTTTCCGCAGAAAATACAATCTATTTCCTGTCATTCAGGACAAAATCACGGAGGTGGTACTGCTTTGTGCCTTTCAGCACATTTTTCTGGTACTGCAGACAGGTGACCAGCAGATAACACCCGTACACCACCAGAAAGATCGCCACTGCTGCCCCAAAGGAGGCAATGAGCATACTGCGCTGAACCGGAAAGGCCAAACCGATACCGGCCATATAGAGAAACAGGAAAAACAGGGGAAGTGCCATGGGAAGAAAGAAATACACGGCGCTCTGCCTTACCGTAAGTTTTCGGATCTCGGTGTCTGTGGTCCCCATTCTTCTTAACTGGTCATACTGATAACGGTATTTCCTGCTGCTGCTCAAAAGCTGTACTGCCAGAATTGTGGCACAGATAAAGATACAGATAAATGCAGCATAACAGCAGATGAAGGCTGTCATCATATAGATAGACTGCAGCTCCTGCTTCTGGCCTTTATAGGTACACGCCATAATAAAGCTGGGGCCGTCGTGGCCTGCGGTCTTTTCTATGGTTTTCTGAAGGGCATCCTGATAATCCGTGTTCTCTCTGTCCTTTACCATTGCCACATAACATCCTCTGGAATGTGTCATGGAAGCACAGGCAGCATCCGGCAGAATCAGAATGGTGCTCGTGCCGAATCCGCTCTCATTCATATTAGCCTGCGCAAAAGGCCCTTCCAGCACTTCGCTTAGACGGTATTTTCTGCCCCCTGTTAAAAGGGTGCGTTCTGCCTTCTCCAGCTTCTTTTTATAATAGGTTTCCTGGGTCTGGATCGCGTATTCATCCTCAGAAAGAGAGATGGGCTTCTTCCCGAGCAGTTCCCTGAGTTTGTTGTAATCCGATAATCGAATGCAGCGGTCCATATTGGTCTCCGCCGCCCAATCCTCGAATCCCTCCACTTCCTCCTGCTTGCGGCCGAGCATTTCCACGATGATGGTGCTGTCCTCCATCTGATAGATGTCATAGGCCAGGTCTTCTGTTATCTCGCTGTGTTTTCCCACAAAACTCCGGCATGTCTCTGCATCCAGTCTGCCGTAATGCTGTGTAACTTCCACGTCAAAGGGCACCGTTTTCTCCAGGGCGTCCTCATAGGCATTTGCCATAAAGGAGGCGCCTCCAAGCCCCATAAAGGTGAACAGCAGCAAAATGGATAGGACCCCCAACTGTCTGCCGTTGGTGTTCAGACGGGCTGTGAGCTGGCGGTAGAAAAAGATATTGAGATGATGCAGCCTCTTTCTGCTCTTTTTATACCGAAGCAGTATCCAGTTGGCAAGATGCCGGTAAAAAAGCATAAGACTTGCCCCCTGCAGAATAATACCTGCTGCCATAAGAAACATGTTGGCAAAGCCTGAAAATACATCAATTCTTACAGTAAACGCCACATACAGACAAATCAGGCCCAGTAATCCCAGGGCCACGGCTCCTGTCATTTTTAATCGGATGTGTTTTCCGCTTTTTGCCCCTCCGCCTTCATTCTGCCTGCTGTAATTCATCAGTTCCTTTATTTTCACTTTTTTAAGAATCCGGTTCTGCTTGAAAAGGCAGAATACAAACATAAGAAAAAAGCACAGGACTGTCAGACCAATTGCCGGGAACTGAAAGGACAGGTCCATATAATAGGCTCTGTCAAACATTTTAAAAATCACCTGGCTAAGTGCCAGATAAAAGACATTTCCCAGCAGAATGCCTGCTGCCAGCGCCGCACTGCCGATCAAAAGCTGTTCAATGAGAAAAAGGCGGCTCATGGCCGGACGCTCCATCCCCATGGTCATATAACAGGCAAATTCCCGGCTTCTCTGCTCAAAGATAAAATGAGTGATGTAAGTGATCAGCCATCCCAGAATCAGCACCACCATCACCGTCACGCATACGAGAATGGACATCATAGGCCGCATCAGCTTGCTGAAGGAATTTATGGCATCGGAAAACAGCAGGGAGTTATAGGCAAAGATCAGGGTGATGCTCAGGACAAGGGTCAGCACATAGATGGCATAGTCCCCCATACTCCGTTTTACATTTCGTATAGCCAGTTTAGCGTACATGGGCAACATCACCGCCTAACATGGACATCACATCCAGGATTTCCTGGAAGAATGCTTTTCTGTCTTTTTTCCCCTTCCGCATCTCTGTGAAGATCCGCCCGTCCCGAAGGAAAAGGATCCTGCTGCAGTGGCTGGCTGTAAATGCATCGTGGGTAACCATGAGGATCGTGATCCCCATATCCCGGTTCAGTTCCTCCATGGTCTCCAAAAGCATGGCGCTGGATGCGGAATCCAGGGCCCCGGTAGGCTCATCTGCCAGCAGCAGGCGCGGTTCATTGACCAGGGCTCTGGCACAGGCACAGCGCTGCTTCTGTCCTCCGGAAACCTCATAGGGGAATTTGTTCAGCTCAGAGAGGATTCCCAGCTTGCCGGCAACCGCCTCCACCTTCTTTCCGATTTCTTCCTTCGGCGCTCTGCGTATGGTCAGGGCCAGTTCAATGTTCTCCCCCAAAGTCAGGGTATCCAGAAGATTGTACTCCTGGAATACAAAGCCCAGGTTTTTGCTTCTGAAATGCGCGATCTCCCGCTCTGTCAGCTTTGTAATATCTTTTTTGTCCAGCAGGATCTGTCCGCCGGTTGGTTCATCCAGTGTGGAGATACACTGGAGCATGGTGGTCTTTCCGGAGCCGCTGGCCCCCATAATCCCCACAAATTCGCCGGGTTCCACCGTAAAGCAGACATCATCCAATGCCTTGGTCACATTTGCGTTCTCCCCATAATATTTGGAGACGTGTGTAATATTCAGTAATGGTTCCATATTTATCACCTCAGGTACAGAATATCATATCTGCTTTTTTCAATGTATCTTACATTCTTGCCAAAATCTTACTTTTCCGTAAGAATCGAAAGGCAGATGGTGAACCGGGTATAGACCCCTTCCTCGGAACAGACACTAAGGCCAATGCCGAGCCCGTCACATATTTTTTTACACAGATAAAGCCCCATACCTGTGGAGCGGCGATTCTCCCTGCCGTTTTTTCCTGTAAATCCTTTCTCAAAAACCCTGGGCAGGTCTTCCGAAGAAATGCCGCAGCCGTTATCCCGGATGTGCAGGAGCAGCTTATTGTCTCCGGCGGCGAAAAAGGAGAAGGCTATTTGAGGAACCTCCCCTGCCTTTTTATAAGTGACCGCATTGTAAACGATCTGGTTTAAAACAAATAAAAGTGCCTTCTCATCTGCATAGACTTTTGGTATGGCCTCCGGAATATCCAGGGAAACCCGGTTTTGTATCAGAAGCTGCTTGTTCATGGACAGGCACTCCCGGATTACCGCCCCTGTATCCACCTTCTGTATCCGAAAGTCCGAGTGGGAGCTTTCACTGCGCCCGAAATACAGAATCTGCTCTGAGAGGTGGTTCATTTTTTCCAGTTCCAGAAGTATGGCCCTGTTATCCTGCGTCTTTTCCCTTCCGGCAATGAGGGAGACCACGGAAATGGGCTGCTTCATATCATGGACAAAGGTTTCCAGCCGCTCCCTGTATTCCTTTTGCAGCCTTTGGGCCTCCTCTGTCTCCTCCAGCATGGATTTCGTACATTCTTTCATCAGACAGTAATAGCCTGCCTCCTCCCAGGTATCCGCATCCTTCCATACCATGGGAAAGAGATACTTTTTATCCAGGCTTTCCATTAAAACTGCCATTTTATGAAAATACTTTCGTTTTCTCAAAAAATGCAGCAGGTTCCACAGCACAATACCACCCATATAGGCCCCTGCAAGAGGGATGAGCTGCAGCCATGTAAGACCAAGGGCCCGCAGATACAAAGAGGCAGCACACAGGCAGAGCACCTGCACAAATACAGGTACTGCCTGCTGCCGCCAATACATACGCCCGCTCATATCAAATACCCCTGCCCGTACCGGGTAACGATCAGGTCTCCTGCGTCCAGTTCCTTTAATTTCCCTCTGAGCCGGGTCATATGGACGCTGAGCGTATTGTCATCAATAAAAACCTGGTTGTCCCACAGCTCCTCTATAAAATCCACTCTCCGGATCACTTCACCGGGACGGGCAAAAAGGCAGGATAAGAGAAGTGTCTCCTGCCTGGTCAGTATGACCTCCCGCTCTCCCCTGCACAGTTTTCCCTTGGCGGGCAGTAAGCGGAAGTCCTGCCACAGGATTTCTCTCTCTGTCCCCGCATCCGGGTAGCTGCGGCGAATAAGGGCTTCAATTCTGGCAAGCAGTATGGGCATTTTATAAGGCTTGCGGACAAAGTCATCCCCGCCCATGGTCATGCCGTACAGCTCATCCATATCCGTATCCCTGCTGGTCAGAAAGAGAATGGGGATTCTGGAAAAGCGCCGGATACTTCTGCATATCTCATATCCGTCCCTTCCCGGAAGCGTTACATCCAGGAGAACGAGATGGACCTTCCCTTCTTTTACAATATCCTCCACATCTTCAAAGCGCTCAGGCACCGCCGTCTCATATCCATGGCTTTCCAGGTCCCTGGACAACTCTCTTCTGAGCACCTCATCATCTTCCGCGATCAGAAGTCTCATCATTGGCCCTGTCTCCTTCCTGCTGCTCCCCAAATGTCTTTAATATGGCACGCGCTGTACTCAGACCGTTGGCAGATGCCTGCATCAGTCCTCTTGTAATGGATGCGCCGTCTCCCATGGAACGCAGCCCTTTGATATTTGTCTCAAATTCTGTGTTGACCAGGACTTTGTTGGAATAGAATTTGACTTCCACCCCATAGAGCAGAGTCTCATCGCTTGCAATCCCCGGTGTCACCTTATCCAGCGCCTCGATCATCTCCACCACTGCCACCATGATCCTGTGGGGTAGTACCAGAGATAAATCCCCGGGAACCGCATCCTTCAGTGTGGGGATAATATTGTTTCTTGTAAGCCTCTCAGCGGTCGTTCTCCTGCCTCTCTTAAAGTCTCCGTATCTCTGCAGCAGGATTTTTCCGTCACTTAACATGTTGCCGAGCTGTGCAATGTGCTTGCCGTACTCGACGGGAGAGCGGAAAGGCTCTGTGAAATTCTTAGAAACCAGCAGGGCAAAGTTTGTGTTGTGCGTCTTTTTTTCCTTGGATTTGTACGCATGACCGTTGACCACGGCCAGGCCGTTCTCATAGTATTCCGCTGAAACTTCACCGGAGGGGTTTGTACAGAAAACCCTCACCTTGTCATCAAAGGTTGGGGTATAGTAGACCAGTTTCGCTTCGTACAGCTTTTCATTTAATTCCTTCATGATCTCATCCCGGACTTCCACACGGACACCCACATCCACGGTACCGTTTCTCGTCTCTATGTGATGTCCGCTGCAGACACCTGCAAACCACTCCGAACCTTCCCGGCCAACACCGGCTGCGATCTGGGGCGCGTAAAAGGTCTCCTGTTTGTCTGTCACCACACCTTTTACTTTCCCGTCCTCAATGAGAATATCCTTTACCATGGTCATAAACAGAATTTCCACGCCTTCCGCCAGAAGATGCTCCTGCAGGCGTGTATAGATCTTATAGCCTTCCTCTGTACCCAGATGGCGGATGGGGCATTCTATAAGCTTTAAATTGGCGCGGATGGCTTTTGTACGGATATCCCATATGGCTGCCTGGTCATCTATTCCGTATACCTTCCTGTCCGCTCCGAACTTCAGGTAGATCTCATCCGCCTCATGGATCAGCTTCTCCGCCTTTTCATAGCCCAGGATTTCCGGCAGCGTGCCGCCCACATCCGGTGACAGGGAGAGCTTACCGTCTGAAAATGCCCCTGCTCCGGCAAACCCTGTTGTGATGGAGCAGGGTTTGCAGCCTGCGCAGACATTGGTGGTCCGTTTGGGACAGCGGCGTTTTTCTATGCATCTTCCCTTTTCGATCATCAGGACCTTGAGCCGCGGATTTTGGCGCTTTAATTCATAGGCACAGAAGATTCCCGAAGGGCCTGCGCCGATAATGATCACATCATAATTTTTATCCATATTCTGCCTCCCTTGCTAACGCTTGTCGCAGTCGCCAAATGTGAGCAGGCTCCCACTTGGCTCGTTGCTGTCATTATATCGTGATTGCATCACGATCTTGTCGCAGTCGCCAAATGTGAGCGAGCTCCCACTTGGCTCGTTGCTGTCATTATATCATACTTGCGTCAGCGTGTGTCTGAAAATTCTTCCCGGCATTAGAAAAGTGTATAGATTACGCCTCCCACGATTCCCGTTCCGATCATGACTGCTACGGGGTTTGCCTTCCATTTGCGCAGCACGAAAAAGGAACACAGAAAGATTACCGCTGCTGTCCAGTCCGCTGTTTTTATTTCTGATATAACTGATGTACCGGTAAAGGACAGAAGAAGGATGGTCAGGGCGGCAGAGATGATCAGTCCCAGAGAAGCCGCCTTCAGTCCGTTTAATATCTCCATAATATACTCTGATTTATGATAGCGCTGAAACAGCCGGTACAAAAAGGCGGAAATGCTGATGCCGGAAATCACGCACCCAAAGGTTGCCAGAACCGCTCCCGGTATACCGGCTATCTGTATGCCGATAAATGTGGATGTATTTACAGCCAGGGGTCCCGGTGTCATCTGGGATATGGTGATGATATCAGTAAATGTCTTCTGGGAAACCCATGCGAACCGCTCTACCACCTGTTCCTGTATGAGCGGAATGATGGCATAGCCGCCTCCGATACTGAAAAGCCCGATCTGGAAAAATGTCACTGCAAGCTGCAGAAGTCTACCCATATATCTCACCCCTCTTCCTGAACCATACACGCCCGGCACAAAGGCCGCAGCACACCAGCAGGATCACCGCAATATTGGTATCTGTCAGAAAGCTTATGGCAAATACCACAGCGGTCATGGTACTCAAAAGCGGCGAACGCTCCTTCAGCACCGCCCGTGTCATATCCACCACAAAATCCACAATAAGAGCGGCAACACCTGCCTGCATTCCTTTCAGTACAGCAGCTATGACGGTATTGGCTGCCACCGCCGCATACCATTTTGAGACGACCGATAAAATGACCAGAGGCGGAATAACAGAGCAGATACCGCTGATGACAAGCCCTGCCATCCCTGCCGCCCGGTATCCCGCCAGAGAAGCCATATTGACTGCGATCGCCCCCGGGGTGGACTGGGCAATGGCAGCCATGCGGATCAGCTCCTCCTCATCAAACAGATGCTTTTTCTCAACAAAATATTTTCTTATCATGGGCACGACCACATATCCGCCTCCAAAGGTAAAGGCGCTGATAAACAGATTGATACAGGCCAGCCACAGCCATAGTTTTATTTTCTCTCTCATACTGAAATCCTCCCTAAGAAGACAGTATAACCCTTGTACAGCAATCTGTAAAACGATATAATATTGTCATAATCATTAATTTTATTCATGATAAAACAGGGAGGAACACTTTATGATGACACTGCGCCATCTCTACATCTTCAAGACTGTATGCGAAACAAAGAATTTCACAAAAGCCGCACAGAAACTATACATCACCCAGTCCGCCGTCTCCCACGCCATCCGGGAGCTGGAGGAATACGCCCAGACCGCGCTTTTTGACCGGCTCTCCAAACGTGTCCAGCTCACCAGAAGCGGAGAACTGCTTCTGGAAGAAATCCTTCCCGTACTGGCTGCCTGTGAGTCCCTGGACAGCCGCATAAAAAGCCTGGAAAAACAGGCTCCCATCCATGTGGTATCCAGCATCACCATTGCGATCCACTGGCTTCCGTCCATCCTTGCCTCCTTCCGGAAGCAGTGGCCCGATGTGACGGTACAGGTGGAGGTGGTGAGCGCTGCCAACGCACTGGAGACTCTGCGAAGCGGAAAGGCGGACCTGGCTCTTTTGGAAGGCTTTGTTCCCCAGGGGCCATTTTCCCACGTTTCTTTTGACAGATACCCGCTTCAGATCCTCTGCGCTCCCCAATATCCCTGTATACATACCTCCATGGATATGGAAACCTTCTGTTCAGAAAATCTGCTTCTGCGGGAAAAGGGAAGTGCCATCCGCGATGTGCTGGACAGCACGCTCCTGCTCCTGGGCCATTCCGTACACCCTCTGTGGGTAAGCGTCAATTCCCCTGCCCTCATAGAAGCGGCTAAAGCCGGGCTTGGCATCACGGTCCTTCCCGATCTTCTGGTAAAGGATGAATTGGAAAAGGGTACCCTGATTCCTCTTCACGTAGATGGGCTTTCTCTGGAAAATGAATTGTTTGCTGTATGGCACAGGGACAAGTTTCTGCCTGCACCCCAGAAAGCGCTTCTATCCTGTATTGCGCCCGATTCAGAAAATGCTTGACAGTATGTCATCGTGTGTCTATAATGTACTTATACAACAAGTACACTATAAAACAGAAAGGACCTGATACATGGAGATCATTATCAGCAGCAATACAAGCAAGCCTATCTATGAACAGATCACTTCCCAGATAAAAGCTCTGATCATAAGCGGGGAATTAGAGACCGGCGAGCCGATCCCCTCCATGCGGGCACTGGCGAAATCTCTGCATGTGAGTGTCATTACGGTTCAGAAAGCCTATGAAGATCTTCAAAGAGACGGTTTTATTGAGACAACGGTAGGCAGAGGAAGCTTTGTCTCCGCCAGAAACAAAGACTTTTATCAGGAAGAACAGCAGCGCCAGGCAGAGGAACACCTGCAGGCTGCCGCGGATATCGGACGCACAAGCGGAATCCCGCTTGACAAACTGACCGAACTTTTATCTATTTTTTATGAGGAGGAGGAATAACTATGGAGCCAATTTTACAAGTGGAGAATCTGACAAAACAGTATCCTGATTTTACGCTGGACCATATATCATTCTCAGTTCCAAGGGGAACCATTGTGGGGCTGATCGGAGAAAACGGCGCGGGAAAAAGCACCACTCTGAAAGGGATCCTGGATCTGATCCGAAAGGATGACGGAACCGTCCGCCTCTTCGGAGAAGAGCTGACGGAAGACAGAAAAGACATGAAAGAAGATATCGGGGTTGTATTTGACGGAATCCATTTCCACGAATCCCTCACACCGGCCAAGATTGAAAAAATTTCCGCAGCCGCCTATAAAAAATGGAATACCCAAACCTACCATGACTACCTGAAACAGTTTGCCCTCCCTGCAGATAAGGAGATCAAAACCTTTTCAAAAGGAATGAAAATGAAGCTCAGCATCGCAGCCGCCCTCTCCCATGACCCAAAACTCCTCATTCTGGATGAGGCTACAAGCGGTCTTGACCCGGTGATGCGGGATGATATCCTGGATGTGTTCCTGGATTTTGTCCAGGATGAGAACCATTCCATTCTCATGTCCTCCCATATTACCACAGACCTGGAAAAGGTGGCTGACTATATTGCATTTTTACACAACGGGAAAATTATTTTCGACAAAGAAAAGGACGAACTGATCTACCGTTACGGTATCATCCGCTGCAGCTCCTCCCAGTTTGAAAAGCTGGATAAAGAAGACATTTTAGCCTGCAGAAAGAAGGATTACCAGTGGGATATACTGGTTGCCGACAGAGAGAAAGCTGCGCGCAGATATAAAGATTTTGTCATAGACAACGCAACTATTGACGATATACTTCTGTTGTATGTAAAGGGGGATGTCCTGTCATGAAGAGTCTGATCTTAAAAGATATATACAATATCATGCATAATATGAAAGCCCTGGTCCTGATGCTCTTTATCTTTCTATTCATCACGATCCCGCAGGGCGGCGCCGCGGCCTATGTCATCACATGCTGCATCCTCTGCGCCATGATGGTTGTCACCACATTCAGCTTCGATGAGAACGCCAAATGGGAAAAATACGCCATGATCATGCCAATCTCAAGAAAAGACCTGGTCCTCAGCAAATTTGTGATCCTTCTTTGCTTCTGTCTGTTTGGCACGGTATTCGGCGGTGTCCTGGGAATCGCAGGCAGCGCCATAATCGGCAGATTTCATATCACCTCCGTATCTGAATGGCAGGAACTGCTGGCAGTCTGCCTTGCGGGCGTGGCAATCTCCTTCTTTCTCGGCAGCCTTGTCATTCCTCTGCTTTTTAAATTCGGAGCGGAAAAAGCCCGCACACTTATGCTCGCCGCCTTTCTGCTTCCCGTACTGCTCTGCCTGGGACTGTATTATCTTCTGAGAAGTTTTGGTATTGAGCTTACAGACAGCGTTGTCCTTCTGCTCACCTGCATTTCTCCTCTTATCCTCCTTCTGTGGACGGCAGCCATGTACCGTATAAGCTTCGGCATCTTTAAAAAAGCAGAATTCTGACATACCATATCCCCCGAAAACCGGCTGTATTTTACCGGCTTTCAGGGGATTTTTTAATTCAGAGATATTTTGCCGTAACACTGGCAGCACAGGCTTTCATGGCCTCCGGCGTTCCCTCAAAAATCACGTATCCGCCCTTTTCCCCGCCTTCCGGCCCAAGGTCGATCACCCAGTCACTGTTTCTGATGAACTGCTGGTTATGCTCCACCACAACGACAGTATTCCCGGCATCTGTCAGCCGGTCTAAAAGTACCAGAAAATGTTCAATATCTCTCGGATGAAGCCCTGTAGTAGGCTCATCCATTAAATACAGACACCGGTTATTCCCACGGTTTTCGATCAGCTCCTTAGCCAGCTTCAGCCGCTGCCCTTCGCCGCCGGACAAGGTGGTCAGCGACTGCCCAAGCTGCAGATAACCAAGCCCCACATCCTGCAGCAGCGCCAATATCCTTAAGATTTTTTTATGGTCTGCAAAGACATGGCGCGCCTCATCTACGGACATATCCAGAATCTCCTTAATGGAGTATCCCCGGTAAGTCACAGCCAGCACACCCTTGTCAAACCGGTTGCCGTTACACACCGGGCAGACCACTTCCGTGTTAGCAAAAAACAGCATGTTATTCTCCACATATCCCATCCCTTCGCAGTTTTCACATCTGCCTCCAGGTGTGTTAAAGGAAAAATGTTTTGCTGAGAAACCGGCCTTTTTTGCACCCTCCGTGCCGGCGAAAACATTCCTGATCTCTGTATAAACCTCTGAAAATGTTGCCACATTGGACCGTTTCATTCTGGCAAGTGCCGACTGGTCCGTCTCCACAATCCTGTCAAACTGCTCAAGCCCTGTGACACGGTTCTGCTGCGCATCGGTTCTCCCCTTTGCAAGCACCTGAAAGATAAGCGTGGATTTTCCCGAACCTGAAGGGCCGGTGACGGAGACCAGGCACCCTGTGGGAATATCCACAGACACATGTTTCAGATTAAAAATATCCGCATTCTCAATCCGGACAGCTCCGTCAGGCGCCCTGAATCTCATCTTCCCGGGCTGGGGGTTCTGCAGATAGGTTCCGGTCACAGAGGCGATCTGCTGCATGATTTCAGCGATAGTACCTGCGGCGATCACCTCCCCGCCGTATTTCCCTGAACCCGGACCCATATCCATCACATAGTCCGCGCCTGCCATAACATCCACATCATGTTCTATGACAAGCACCGTATTTCCCATATCACGGAGCCTTTTCAGGATTGCCAGCAGCCCTTCTGTATCTCTCGGATGCAGTCCTGCAGTGGGTTCATCCAGAATGTATAGAATACCGGACAGCTCCGAATCCAGCGCTGCAGCCAGCCGGAGACGCTGCATCTCCCCTCCGGACAGTGTAAGGATCTGCCTGTCTAAGGACAGGTATCCAAGCCCCACCTTCATAAAACGTCCAAGCTTTGTCTCTATATCGAGCAGATAGGCATCTACGAATTCTTTTTCATGCTCTGTCAGTAAACTCCGCAGCTCCTGCACCCATCCGTATAATTTTTCCAGGGAAAAGAGGGAAAGCTCCGGCAGACGGATGCCCCGCACAGTCACCTTCCGGCTGATCTCTCCAAGCCTTTCTCCTTTACACCGTGGACACTCCACCACGTCAAAATATTCCCCGAGCTGCTTTGTATCCCCGTTTTTTTCTGCCAGACGTCTCCACAAAATAGGGTAAATCCCCTCAAACCTGCCCTGCGTGACACTTTTCGGCGGTTCACGGTCCGGAAAAAGCGCTTTTACCGCGCTGCTGTCAGCTCCCTCGTACAAAACTGCTTTCTGTTCCCGGCTAAACCGCTCTGCAGGTACACTTAAGTCCTGGTCAAGCCCATAGTGGGCAAAGGCCTTTTTCAGTACAGAGCACTGGTATTTTCCATATTGTTTTTCAAAAAAACGTACCGCTCCGTCCTCCAGGGACAGGGACTCGTCTGTCACCCGTTCCTTTTTTATGGAATGTATCTTCCCCAGGCCTTCGCAGGCCGGGCATGCGCCCTCCCTGGTGTTAAAAGAAAAATAAGTGCGTGTGATCTTATCCATCCTTCTGCCGCACGTACTGCAGTACATATAAACATAAAAATCATTTCCTTTTTTCTCAGTCTCCTCCTTACATGAAGAGGAGGAGATCACGCTGCCGCAGTGGGGACAAGTCCTGACCCCCAGCTTCTCATAGATCATCCGCAGGTCAGTATAGACATCTGTCATGGTTCCCACTGTGGAGCGCGGATTGCGGTTTGAGGCTGTCTGCTGTATCACAATGGCGGGGGACGCGCCCTGTATGCGCTCCACTTTCGGTTTGTTTATTCCCTGAAAGGCCATGGCTTCCAGATACTGTCTCTGACATTCATTGTACAGGACATCGATCAGCAGCGTGGATTTTCCGGATCCTGACAATCCGGTGAAAACCACCAGTTTATTCTTCGGTATTTCCAGGGAAATGTTTTTCAGGCAGCCCTCCCAGGCGCCTGTTATCTTAATCGTATTCATGAATACCTCCTTTTTTGCAGATTGGTTGTACAGGCTATAGCTATTTTAAATATTTTTCTGTATACTGATACCATAAAGAAAACGTAACCGGTCTTATACACGGTCAGCGCAGTAAATGCGCAGACCTGGCTGAACAGTTACAAAAAATCCTATTAAGGCGGTGATATGATTGACAGAAAACCGTTTGGGACAGCAGCCGCTGAAAAGCCTGCTGCTCACTATGTGCTCCCAGACCACATTTTCCCTGATCTTATACAGCATGTACGGCCTGACCGATGCCTTCTATGTGTCCCGGGGTGTGGGCGGGTATGCAAGCGCAGCCGTCGGCGTCTTCTCCCCTGTGACCGTCCTGATCGGGGGCATCACCACCACAGTCGGCTCAGGAACCGGCTCTGTGCTGTCCAGAAAGCTTGGTGCAAAGGAAAAGGAGAAGGCTGCCGACGCTGTTGGCTGCATGTTCTTTCTCTGGCTCATCTGCGCCGGGCTGGTCACGCTTGCGGGCCTTGGCCTGTTCGAGCCTCTGGTCAGACTTCTGGGCGCCTCCGGGCAGATTCTGCCCTACATACGTGACTACGGCAGGATTCTGCTGGCAGGAACCATTATAAGCACCGGATTTTCCGGCGTAATGCGGGCCAACGGAGACATCTCCTATTCCACCCTGCAGTGGTCTCTCCCTGTTTTGCTGAATATGGTGCTGGACCCGCTTTTCATCTATGTCTTTCATATGGGAATATCCGGAGCTGCCCTGGCAACTCTGGCCTCCCAGGCTGTTTCCATGCTTACCAGCCTGTATTATTTCTTTATACGGAAGAAGACACCCTGCAGGATTTCCCTGCGCCATATCCGCTTTCACAGAGCTTTGGCAGGGGAAATCGTCTCTGTGGGCCTGCCCTCCTTTCTGAATAACCTGGGCAGCAGCTTTATCATTGCCGTATTCAACCATATGCTGGTTGCAGCAGGCGGTGCCATGGCCCTTGGCGCTTACTCTATCTTAAGCCGCATCACCTCTGTCCTCTTCACACCGTTTACCGGTATCATGCAGGGCATCCAGCCCATTATCGGCTACAATTACGGGGACAGAAACTACAAAAGAATCCGGGATACGGTCCGGTGTGCCCTGAAGGCTGACTTTTTCTATGGCCTTGCCATCACCCTGCTTTCCCTGGCCGGAGCAGGCCTTATCTTCCGCTTCTTCACAGACCAGGAAGAAATCCGCAGGATTGGAATGCAGGCTCTGCGGATCATGAGCCTTTCCTTTTGTGTGAAAGGCTTTGTCCAGACAGCCGCAGCTTATTTCCAGTCAACCGGAAATGCAAGGACGGCCTTCCTTCTTTCCATCGGAAGTATTTGCCTGATCCAGCTTCCCATCCTGCTTGCTGCCGGCTTTTTAGGAAATATAACCGTTCTCTGGGCTGCATGCGCGGCAGGTGATCTTGTGACTGCTGCCTGGGCCGTCCGGATATACCAAAAAAACAAATGTGAGGTATCAATATGAAAAGTATGACAAAAAACACACAGTCCGCTGAAACGCTGAATCAAATGGCACAAAAAGCATTTCCCGGTGAAACCTGTACAGAGATTCTGGAACTTACGGAAGGATATTTTAATGTGGCTTATCTTCTGCGTTTTGACAGCGGACGGGAATCCGTTTTAAAAATAGCGCCTCCAAGGGATGCCTGTATCATGTCCTACGAAAAGAATATCATGTACAGTGAAGTGGCTGCCATGAGACTTGCCGCCGAGAAAACAGATGTGCCTGTGGCAAAAATCTTCTTTTTTGATGACAGTCTCACCCTGTGCAGCTCCCCCTACTTTTTCATGGAAAAACTGGAAGGAAACAGTCTCTTCTCCCTGGCAGATTCCGTACCGGAATCCGTCAAAAAACAGATTCGCAGGGATACCGGAATGCTCAACCGCAAAATAAACAGCATCACCGGGGAGTCCTTCGGCTATATCGGCCAGCCCCAAATGCAGGGCAAAGACTGGTACACGGTCTTCTGCCGCATGATGGACATGGCCTTTTCCGACGCCAAGGCCATGTCTGTGGATCTGAAAATCCCCGTCCCGACCCTCAGAAGCTTTCTTGAAAACAGCAGGTCCCTGTTTGAACAGGTTACGGTGCCCTGCCTGGTTCACTGGGACTTATGGGACGGCAACATCTTCGTGAAAAACGGCAGGATTTCCGGCCTCATTGACTGGGAACGCAGTCTTTGGGCTGACCCGCTTATGGAAGTGGGCTTCCGCACCTACGGACAGGACCCGGATTTTCTTCAGGGGTACGGTAAGGAATGCTTAACACCAGAGGAACAGCTCCGGGCCCTCTGGTATGATATCTATCTGATGGTACTGGTTGCCCAGGAGTACACCTACAGGCAGTATGAAACCACCCAGATGTACGACTGGTCCACAGGAATACTCACAGAAAAGTTTGCCGAGCTGAATCTCAGGCTCTAGATTGTGATCACCTGCGTGGCACAGCGGTTTCCAAAATCCCTGTCATGCTCAACCAACAGCATGGTTGGTTCATACTCCAGGATCAGTTCCTCAATCTGCATTCTGGAAAATATGTCAATGTAGTTCATAGGTTCATCCCAAATATAGAGATGGGCCGGCTTCAGAAGGCTGGAGGCTATGAGGACTTTCTTCTTCTGGCCTTCTGAATACTCTTCCATGGGCTTTTCAAACTGTATCCTTTCAAAATCCAGCTTCCGCAGAATTGCCCTGAAAAGGCTGCCGTCCAGGGATTCCCGCTCTATATACGCATCCAGACTGCCCCTTAAAAAGGAAGTATCCTGGTTGATATAAGAAATTTCCAGCCCCGCTGCCAGCTCATGCTGTCCCTGTACACAGAGATCCTTCTCCCCGGGAAGGCGCATGCCTGCGTCGCGCAGGATCATTTTCAGAATACTGGATTTTCCGCAGCCGTTTTTTCCCTGCAGCAGAATGCGTTCTCCACGTTTCAGCTCCATACTGAAGTTTCGAATCACCTGATGGCTGCCGTAAGAAACAGAAGCATCCTTTATTCTGATATAGGTCTCCTTGTGATGGGTAAGGGGTGTCAGTCTGAGCTGTGCGGGCTGCTCCAGATTTTTCAAAAGCTGTTCCTTTTCTCTGATGGCAGTCTGCTGCCTGCGCTCCAGGTTCTTTCTTCTCTGCTGCATGCGCCTGGCTTTTTCCCCGATGTAAGCTCTTGTGTCCAGGAACCTGTCATGTTCCTTCAAAGGATTAAAACCAATCTTGGTGTTTTCCGCCTTCTCTGCCCAGGCAGAAGCCTTTCTGGCGGATTCCTCCATCTTTTTGATCTCCTGTTTCAGCTTTTCGTTTTCTGATATCTCATATTGGTCTCTTCTCTGCTTATTCTCCCACCAGGAAGTAAAGTTTCCTTTTTCCACCTCGATCTGATTCCGCTCCAGGGCCAGCACGTGGTCAATACAGGAATCCAGCAGCCATCTGTCATGGGATACCAGTATAAATCCCTTCTTCCTGTTCAGGTACGCACACAACAGCTCTCTGGTCTCCATATCCAGGTGATTCGTCGGCTCATCAATGAGCAGAAAATAATTTTCCCTGGAAAAAAGCACTGCCAGCATGACCTTTGTGCGCTCTCCGTGGCTCAGCGTCTGATACGGACGGTAGAGAATATCTGCCTCCACATGCAGAAGTTCCAGTTCCCTGCAGATTCTCCACAGCTCATAGTCAGGCTGTATGCGTTCGATCACTTCTATCGTATCACGCTCCATATCCTCCTTTTGTATTTGAAAAGGAAAATAGTCGAATAAAACCGAACTGCTGATACTTCCCCTGTAGGAATACTGCCCCATCAAAAGCCTGAGCAGTGTGGTCTTACCCTTGCCGTTTCGTCCGATCAGGCCAAGTTTCCAATTGGTATCCATGATAAAGGATGCCTCATAAAATATGTCGTCATAACTTCCGTCGTAACAAAAAGTCAATCCCGATGCGCTTATTTTTGCCATAATAGATCACTCTCCCAGTAGGCGCAGAATGCTGCTCTCTGCCATTCTGCCGCCATAAAAAAATCGCCTGTTACCAGACGATTTTTTATATCCATGCTTTCCATACACGCTCAATCAATTTACGGAATATGACCACATCTTAAAAAGGCGCGCAGCATAACCTTATGCAGACAGTAAGAGTATCGATCTCTCTCCTGCTGTCACTGCAGCTAAGCTTGTATTGGATGAATATAATCTATCTTCTGATAACATGACAAACCTCCGATACCCATGGTATCGTTCTTCCAGTTCCGCATGTTTTTAAAAAATAGATTATTTTCTCATCGTAGCACCTCTCTTTATATACTGGTGACAGCATATCACAGCCGGATATACATTTCAAGCCTTTCTTTACATTTTTCGCTCCAGATAGAAAAAGGCCACACTGGCAATGAGATACTGCAGTACACTGAGCCCTGCCAGCATTGCCGCCACCCACCATTCCACCTTCAACAGAGTGAGTATGAAGGCCAGAAGAAGTAAAATCATCCACATGAACATATACGACACGTGGGCTGCTTTGTCACGAAGAAACTTTTTACGTTCGTCAATGTAGTTAATCTTTCTTTTATGAAGCCGTTCTTCATACTTCTTTCTTCGCTTCGGCGACCGATAATAAAAATATGAAAAAAAAGGAAGTACTCCGTTTGCAAAAAATGTGGCTCCCCCGACACATGCCATTAACGCATAATATTCATCCGATATTCCGGTAATTCCGAGGATAAAAAGAACACATCCGATTGAAATGTTAATAAAATGTCTGTTTCTTTCTTTTTTCGTCATTCTGCATCCTCCTCATATATGAAAATATCTTCAATTGTGACTCCAAAATATCCTGCCAGCTTAAATGCCAGCAGGATAGACGGATTATATCGTCCATTTTCCAGAGAACCTATTGTCTGACGGGATACCTGCACTGCCTCCGCCAGTTCTTCCTGTTTGATTCCCCTTTGTTTTCTCAATTCTTCCAGCCGGTTTTTCATGTTATCACCTCAATATGGAAAGTTTGCTTTCCATGCATTAATTATAGCACTCTTTCCCACAATGTCAAGTTTACTTTCCATATTTATTTAATTATGAAATGCAGAAAAAATCAGAGAATTTACACTCTCTGATTTTTTCTGCACTTTGGGAACCATACTTCATTTCCCTATTTGACTGTATATCTTCACCGCATCTTCCACATGATACTGTTTCGTCTCATGGTCTCCCCTTGCATGAGCCGTCACAAGAATGTACTCTTTTCCGTCTATGACTGCGAGACTGGCAAGGCAGAGTCCCGCGTCTTTGGTGTATCCTGTCTTTCCTCCCAGGATCTCGCCGCCTGACACTGCCGCGCTGTTCATCTCCCGGAACATGGTGCTGACAAAGGTAAATCCATCCGGATGGCATGCCGATGGATTGGTGCTGTGGCTGCTGCTGGTAAATACCCGGCGGAAGGTATCCGATTCCAGAGCGTACCGAAGCAGTACAGAGATGTCCCTCACTGTGGAATAATGGTTCTCATCCTGAAGCCCTGTGGAATTGGTAAAATGCGTATGCTCCATTCCCAGCTCTCCGGCCTTATCATTCATCATTTTCACAAAATCCTCCTCCGAACCGGCGATTCGGTCGGCAAAAGCCAGGCAGCATTCCGCACCTGAGGGAAGCAACACCCCGTAGAGAAGATCTGTCCCCACAGCCTCTTCCCCCGGGCAAAACCCGGCCATGGACGCCCCTTCCGCGTAGAGGCCGGGAAATATGCTCTCCGGGACTGTTATGCTCTCCTTAAGATCCGGAATATTTTCGATTGCCAGAACCGCTGTCATGATCTTGGTCAGGGATGCCGGATAGATTCTGTCATCTGCCCCTTTATCCGCCAATATCTTCCCTGTCTTAAGCTCCTCCAGAATGGCATTTCTGCTGTTGATCCCTTTCAGGCTTTCTGTATCAGTCTGCTCTGTCCATGAAGACATCTCCCCTTTGTCCTGTCCCAAAACAAAATATGCAGAAAAGCCTAACAAAACCACGGACAGCATCACTGCCGCCAGTATCCGCCTCCTTCTCTGCCTTCTCCTCCTCTGTCTTTTTGTCATCCTTTTGGCCGTCTTCTCTCTCTTTTCCATTAGGTCAGCACTTCCTCTCTGCGTATATATAAAGAACTCCCCTGTTCTTAATGACATTATATCTGTCCGGGGAGTTCTTTACTTTAATATTCAGTTGATATTTTCCTAAGAAAATCCTAAGATGCTGCCATTTTTCAGGATTGGCGAAGAGGGAGTGACACATAGAATACCGTCAGTTCATCTTTGCTTTCTGCCCGCAGGGTTCCTCCGTGCTGTTCCACGATCTCCTTTGCGATCGCCAGTCCCAGCCCTGCGCCTCCTGTGTTGCTGCCCCGGGCCTCATCCAGACGGAAGAATTTCTCAAAGATGGATTCCAGCTTCTGCTTTGGTATGGTTTTTCCCCTATTTGCAAAAGAGATTTCCATATTTTCCCCTGCCTCCCGGGCAGTGATCCGGATCACTGTGTCCGGATAGCTGTACGCCACAGCGTTTTTCAGGATATTGTTAAAGACCCTTGCCAGCTTTTCCGAATCTCCGTACAGTTTCAGTTCCTCATCTGCGCGCAGCTCTGCTGTATTTCCGTGGGCAGTGAGAATCGGATAAAATTCATCCATCATCTGCACCAGCATATAATACAGGTCAATGGTCTCTTTTTCCAGGGGTATCTCCTGTAGGTTGTAGCGGGTGATCTCAAAAAACTCATTTAAAAGGCTTTCCAGACGGCAGGCCTTGTCAAAAGCAATCCCCACATACTTTTCCTTCTGTGCCTCCGGCATATCCGGCGCCTCGTTAAGCAGGCTCAGATACCCCATCACAGAGGTAAGCGGAGTCTTCAGGTCATGGGCCAGATATGTCAGCAGATCGCTCTTGCGCCTGTTTTCCTCTTTCAATACCTGTTCGTGATGCCGCATGACCGACTTTACACGCTCCATCTCCGTTCCGATCTCTGCGTACTGCTGTGCAAACACATCTTCCGCCCGGGCATTTTCAGTATCCATATACCTGCGGATCAGCTTTCCCGCTTCTTTTTCTGTGTCTGCCACTTTACGCTTTGTATAGAAATGAATGGTAAAATAGATAACTGCTGAAATAAATAGCGAAACGATACAAAAACACTTCAGCAGAAAATCTTTCACCGCGAACCAGGAAATCTCCTGTTTGTAAAACTCCGCTCCTGTCGTTGTATTGGTCTGCACGGAAGTGGATACAAATTTGTCAGCGATCCAGTCCAGCACCAGGCCGTTCCCGTAAATATCCACAACATAAAAAATACCGAAACATATCATAAATATCACACAGGCGCCAATGATGATTTTTAAAAGAAACAAAATCTTATCCTTCAATTTTATATCCATACCCCCAGACTGTCTTGATATATCTCGGACTCTCAAAAGAGTCATTCATCTTCTCCCTCAGGTGGCGGATATGCACTGTTATGGTATTATTGCTCTTGCTGAAATACTCATCACCCCAGATCTCATGGAACAATTCCTCCGCGCTCACCACTTTTCCCTTCTTCCTGCACAGAATCTGCAGGATCGAAAATTCTGTAGGTGTCAGGGAAAGAGGTTTTTCATCCAGTGTACATTCATGTGTCCTGATATTCAGCACAAGGCCGGAATGCTCCAGAATATCTGCATCCGCTTCATAACCGGAGTTGTACCTCTTATACCTGCGGAGCTGGGCCTTCACTCTTGCCACCAGCTCCAGAGGCCGGAATGGCTTTGTGATATAATCGTCAGCTCCGAGGCTCAGGCCGGTGATCTTATCCAGTTCCTCCCCCTTTGCGGTCAGCATGATCACAGGAAATGTGTATGTTTCCCTGATCTTTCTGCATATTTCCAGACCGCTCATACCGGGAAGCATAATATCCAGCAGGGCCAGGTCTATCTTTTCCCTTTCAATACAGGCCACTGCCTCCTCTGCTGTATAATATTTATAGACCTGATAATTCTCATTTTCCAGATAAAGCGCTACCAGATCAGCAATCTCTTTCTCGTCATCCACTACCAGTATCTTTTCTGCCATTTCTAATCCTCCTCCTTTCGCTATCATACCAGGAAATCGTTGAGAATTTATTAAGTTTATCCTAAGAATTTTACCTTATATACGCCAATTTATGACATATTTGTGACTAACTTGTGACTAACCCAATAATACCTAATACATTTATATTTAACTAAATGAGAGAGATGATACAATATAGTTTGAGAAGCTGGCAGCCAAAAACTGCCAGCTTTTTATTATTGACAAATCGAACGTATATTCGTATAATTAAAGCACAAAAAAGAACATCTGTTCGTTATTTTAAAAAGAAGGTGGCACGCACGAAAAACAATCTTGTATTTGAAAATCACGATGCCTACTTATTATATAGTGCGGCATTGAAGAAGAACCCTGAGTTACCCGCACACGGCAGCGTATCCGTACAGTATGCCCTGTACCTATATTACAAGGCATATCCAGAGGAACGTCCCATAGGATATAGATACAAACGACATATGTTGGCGTAATGTCGAAAACTGTCCACAATTATCTATTGCTCTAATCCCAATTATGTTGTATCATTTATTTGCAACCAAAAGTATGAATATTCTTTTTCGTCGCAGGCGGTCGGCACTGTAATGGTGTCGGTCGTTTTGCGTATAAGTATATGTCATGCTCCAGTAATATTTTCTTGATATTGGTTCCCAATCGTATTATAATGTATATATCAA
>NZ_JBBMFP010000038.1:0-32820 GCF_040095955.1 Blautia caccae
ACACAAATCTGTGTGATCGTTCATCTGCATTTCATTTTAGATATTTAACCTGTCTACTTGACAGGGGGCATATCATCCGGACAGCAGCCGTCTCGTCGTTCTTTTTGTGGCTCTTGTCTGCAATTATGCAGACAGGGAAATTCCTTTTTATTTCACAGTGATCAATTCGTATTCTTTCTGTCCAAGTCCGATCTTCACTGCATGCTCAATAGAGGATTCCCAGTTAGTCTCCGGGAAAATGGTGTGGAAATGGTCGTGGTGATGTTCTTCTTCCGTCATCTCTCCCAGAAGACTGTTCTTGATCTCCGGCTGTGCATTGACCGCGTCAGCGCAGGCCATATCCAGGGCTACCGGGTCAAAGGAAGCGAACATACCGATATTTGGCACAATGGCCGCGTCATTTTCCGCATGGCAGTCGCAGTACGGGGACACATCGATCACAAGGCTGATGTGGAAATTGGGGCGTCCGTCCACAACGGCTTTTGTGTACTCTGCAATCTTGCAGTTTAAGATATCATTGGACTCATCGGAAGCCGGCTGTACGGCATCTTTTGGACAGACACCGATACATCTGCCGCAGCCCACACATTTGTCGTGGTCAATATAGGCCTTTTTGTTCTCGAACTGCGGGGCATCATGGGCACAGACCTTTGCACACTGTCTGCATCCGATACACAGATCCTGATCTACATGAGGCTTTCCGGCACTGTGCATCTCCATCTTGCCTGCACGGGAACCACAGCCCATACCGATGTTTTTCAGGGTACCGCCGAATCCGGTAGCCTCATGGCCTTTGAAATGAGTCAGGGAAATAAATACATCTGCGTCCATGACTGCACGTCCAATTTTTGCCTCTTTTACATACTGGCCGCCCTCTACGGGTACCAGTTCCTCATCTGTTCCCTTCAGGCCGTCTGCAATCAAAACCTGGCAGCCTGTTGTGAGAGGATGGAAACCGTTTAAGTTTGCGCTGTCCAGATGATCCAGCGCATTTTTCCTGCCTCCTACATATAATGTGTTGCAGTCGGTGAGGAATGGTTTTCCTCCCAGCTCTTTTACTACGTCTGCAACAGCCTTTGCATAATTCGGGCGAAGAAAGGCCAGATTTCCGGGCTCTCCGAAATGCATTTTGATGGCAGCGTATTTGTCCTCAAAATCAATTTCGCCGATGCCGGCCGTTTTAATCAAACGCTGAAGCTTTGTCAGCAGGTTGTCTCCATTTTTTACACGAAGGTCTGAGTAGTACACTTTAGATGCTGTCATTCGTTAATCCTCCAATCTATGTATTCTGGAGATAATTTTAGCATTTAACTATATAAGATACAAGACAAAATGGAAAAAAAAGCAATATTTGGATAGTATCCGGCATATATATCAATTTCTGACATTTTCAGTCCATGGAAAGTGTGATAGAATAAGTAACAGCGCAAAAAATATACCCACACGTTTGGCAAACAGTGAATTGCAGTTGTGGCAGAGTCTGTGATAGACTAAAAAGAGAAAACAGAAAAATCAGGATACCGGTTTACAGGGAAAAACCTGCGCCGTATCGTAAAATACACAGAAGACAGGAGCAAAAGACGAGATGAGCAGAAAATTATATCTGGAATGTTATTCGGGAATCAGCGGTGATATGACAGTGGCCGCGCTTACGGACCTGGGAGTGGAAGAGGCGTATCTGAGGCAGGAGCTTGCCAAGCTGCATCTGGACGGATACGAGATCAAAATATCCAGGACAAAGAAAAACCAGATCACAGCGGCAGACTTTGATGTGATACTGAAAGAGGATGGAGAAATGCACGGCCATAGTCATGACCATTCCCATCCCGGGGAAGGACACGAACACAGTCACAGCCATTCCCACAACAGTTACAAAGAGATCAGTGAACTGATCAGCCAGTCAGAGCTGAATTCCCGTGTCAAAGAAATGAGTCTGAAAATCTTTCACGTCATTGCAGAAGCGGAGGCGAAGGTCCATGGAATGCCTGTGGACCAGGTGCATTTCCATGAGGTGGGGGCTGTGGATTCCATAGTGGATATAACAGCCGCAGCCATATGTCTGGACAAGCTGGGATTTGACAGCATCCTGACTTCTGAACTCTGGGAAGGAAAGGGAACCACCTGGTGTCAGCACGGCAGGATCCCCGTACCGGCTCCCGCTGTGCTGGAGATGATGGCTGACCACAGGATACCCGTAAAATTTACGCCGGTGGAAGGGGAGATGATCACACCCACAGGCGCGGGAATTGCAGCCGCTCTCACTGCGGAAAGAAAACTCCCTGAGCGTTTTGTGGTTGAAAAGGTCGGTGTGGGAGCAGGGAAAAAGGATTTTCCCCATGCCAATATTCTGCGTGCCATGATCCTGAACACGGATACAGATGCTGTATCCGAAAAAAAGGAAAAAGCGGCCGGCAGTACAGAGAACAGGAAAAATGGGGCAGATAATGCTGTGAAGACAAATCAGGGAATTGCCGCAGGTTCGCTGAATACTGTTACCGTGCTGGAGACAAATGTGGATGACTGTTCCGGTGAACAATTGGGGTATGCCATGGAATGCCTGTTACGGGAAGGGGCACTTGACACCTCCTGCATACCCGTATACATGAAGAAAAACCGTCCTGCCTACATGCTCCAGGTCATCTGCAGGCCGAAGGATGAGGAGAAAATGGAAACTGTCATTTTCCGTGAGACCACCAGTATCGGTCTCAGAAAATACAGGGAGGAGCGGAGCATCCTTCCAAGAGAGATCATCACAGTCACACTTCCGGACGGACAGGAAGTGAGGGTTAAGAAATGCAGCCATCACGGACAGGAATTTTTTTATCCCGAATACGAAGATATGAAAGTCGCCTGCAGAACAGCAGACCGCAGTTTCCCGGAAGTCTGTAAAGAGGCTGTGGACGCGGCGGATAAGAGAATGAACGGAGACGGAAAATGAATCAGAATTTTACAGAGAAAGAAGAAGCATTATATTCTATTATGAAGAAATACACAGACCGGGATGTGTGCATCGCTTTTTCCGGCGGTGCGGACAGCAGCCTGCTGCTGAAACTGGCTGTGGATTGTGCCGCAGAGGGCACTAAAATATATGCAGTGACTTTTGACACGGTGCTTCACCCGTCCTGCGATTTAGATATCGCAAAAAAGGTGGCAAAAGAGATGGGGGCCATCCATCAGGTGATTTTTATCAATGAGCTGGATAATTCTGCTATTCAACACAATCCGGTGGACAGATGCTACCAATGCAAGAAAATGCTGTTCCAAAACCTCATAACATTTGCCGGGAAGGTCCATGCGGCGGCAGTCCTGGAGGGAACCAATGAGGATGACCTTCATGTATACCGGCCGGGCCTTAGGGCAGTACGTGAGCTGGGGGTAAAAAGTCCTCTTGCCGAAGCGGGTCTTACAAAAAAAGAGGTGAGAAGCCTTGCAGAGAAGCTGGGAATCTCCGTGGCAAACCGCCCCGCAGCCCCCTGCCTTGCCACCCGCCTTCCCTATGGGGCTGATCTGCAGCCGGATATCTTAAGGAAGATCGAAGACGGTGAGACATATCTGAAGCAGGCAGGGTTTCCGGTGGTGAGACTGCGCCTGCACGGCAATATTGCAAGGATTGAGATTCCTGTATCTGATTTTTCTGCATTTATAGAAAAGAGGCAGGAGATAACAGACAGATTGAAACAGACAGGATTTTCTTATATTACATTGGATATGGAAGGATTCCGAAGCGGAAGTATGGATGAGACGCTTTCTTGACTGGCCTGATCTGTGAAAAGCAGCAGCCCGAGACAAGAGTCGAAAAATAATATACGTTTCTGCTTGCAGGCCGTGAAGAAATAGTATATGATATAGGCAATGGAAAAGAAAATATAAATATCAAAAAACGAGGGCACTGTGATATCTCACAGTACCCTCGTTGTGCGTCCGGCGGCAGGGAACATCATCCTGCTTTGTTTCAGGGAAGCATAAGAATCCCGGAATAGTCAAGCCCAGCAAATACCCGGTTGGCCTTTTCCTGGTTCTTCTGAATGATCGCGGGGCTTAATCCTGCGATCCGGACTGCTATGGTGGGCAGCAGATCCAACAGCCGCCGGAAATCACTGCTGTTGATATCCACATCTTTGTTCTGCAGGATCAGTTCACGTCTGGCACCGTACTCTGCGGCTGCGCACCAGTAATAAGATTCCGGTGTGATATCCACATGAAAATAGTTCAGTATTTCCACCTGTTTTTTTCTGACAGCCCCATGGAAGGCAGGGGGAACCAGATCACTCTCATTGACCTCCAGGTGAAAAGAGAGGATATGGGAATCGCGAAAAATCTGTGTCATCATAATGTTGGACTGCAGCATATGAGCCTGCAGCTCATTGTCGAGAAGTCCCTCTGCCTGTGCGGCAATAAAATCCTGGATTTGACAGAGATAATCCATATATATTTTATCCAGCAGTTCCTGTTTTTTAAAATGATAATTGACCAGTCCCACCGGTACATTTGCTTTCTGGGCAATCATCTGGTATGTGGTCTTCTTATATCCATTCTCGTACATCAGCCGGCGAGCGGTCTGGTAAATCAATTCCTTTGTCAATATTCCGTTGGCATACTGCATGAAATCCCCCCTTATTTTTCTACATCCATTTTTTACATAATATCACAGATTACGTGGACATGACAACGGAAACCTGCTACAATGAATATTATATAAAATGAAAAATATTCAAAATTGAAAGGAGGGAAAATAAGTAACTGCCAATCACACGGAGAAGGAGGATGAAATGGAAAAGAGAAAAGAAAAACTGGGGGGATATCTGAAGGTATCCTATGGTCTTGCGGATTTGGGGTTTATCTTTATGGTCACCATGTCGAATACATATCTGCTCATGTTTTATACAGATGTGGCGGGAATCATGGCAGCGGCAGCCGGAACACTGATGATGGTGGGAAGAATCATTGACAGCTGCAGCCCGCCGGTCATCGGTGCGGTGATAGAAAAGAGTCATATGAAATGGGGCAAATACAGGTCCTGGCTGATCATCGGCGCGCCGCTTATTTTCGTCACCAATGCACTTATGTTTTTGAATAATCGTATTTCCATGCCGGCAAAGGCAGTTTTGGCCTGTATCGTCTATGCAGTGTTCTGTATCTCCACAAACATTGCCTACACGGGATATACATCCATGAATTCATCCCTTACCAATGACCAGAAAGAGCGTGTACAGCTCTCCACGTTCCGCGGACAGGGAAATGCCCTGGGAAAATGTCTGGCCGGATTTCTGCTGATTCCCCTGATTACCATATTAGGCGGAGGAAAAGAGATGAATGCCGGAGGTTTTTTCCTGGCTTCCATAGTGGCGGGGATTGTGTGTGTGCTCCTGTATGGCAATCTGGTCTGGGCTTCCAAAGGAAAAGATATTCAGAGTATGCCGGGGGATTCAGGAAAAAAAGACAGTCTGAAAGCGGGGGAAATGCTGGGGCTTGTCTTAAAGAACAGGAATCTGATGCTGCTGTTTCTGACAGATGTGACCCGCATCTTAAGTATGCTGGTCATGTACGCCATGTTCCCTTATTTTTTCAAATATGTGGTGCATGATATCAACGGCGCGGCTCCGTTTTTCGGGGTGGTCAATATTCTGGCTTTTGTGGGGGCAAGCAGCGTGCCCTTTGTCACAAGATTTTTATCGAAACGAAACGCTTATATCACCGGAAATCTTGTACTGGCAGCGGGAATGATTCTGGCCATTCTGTTCAGCAGCAGCGTCACCGCGATCATTGCCTTGATTTCCGTGGGATACATCGGCTATTCCTGGGGAAATGTGGTGAATACCTCCATGTACGCGGACACTGTGGATTACGGGGAATGGAAGACCGGGAAGAATGCCAGGGGCCTGTACTTTTCCATGTTCCAGCTCTCCATCAAGATCGCTGCGGTATTCAGCACCGCCATAGCCGGTTTCGGGCTTTCCATGGTGGGATATGTGGCAAATACAGAACCCACCGAACAGGTCATACGCGGAATCCGTGTCATCTCCATGGGACTTCCGGCAGGTCTTTTGATCCTGGGGGCAGTGCTGCTTGTGTTTTATGATCTGAGTCAGAAGAAAATGGAAAAGATCCATGAGGAGCTGTCACAGCGCAAGGCGGAAAATAAACAACAGATGGAATAGAGAAAAAACAGACAGGTACAGCGTAAAACTGCTGCCATAATCGGACAATGATCAAAGCCTGATATCTGAAAAGTCAATCCACAGATCATCATATATATTTGCTTTTATTTTATCGTGGAATGTGTAAGTACCTACTTGGAAGTGAGTTTCTTCAAGGTTATACACGAGGATTGTCTGCGTGATCGGATCCACGATCCAATATTCCCTAACTCCTGCGTCGGCGTACAGGTTTAGCTTCCGGATGTAGTCATGACTGGAATTACCAGGCGAAACAATTTCAATAATCCAATCCGGCGCCCCGGTACAACCCCGGTCTGTAAGCTTGTCACGGTTATATATGACGCTTATATCAGGTTCAACGATGGCTTTCTTATCCTCATATAATTTAACAGCGAATGGGGCAGGGTAGACCTCACAGAAACCGGCTTTTGATTTGATATAATTATTTATGGCAGTGTGTAGTTCATCTAAAATTCTTTGGTGTACCCGGCTGGGTGCTGCCTGGTAATAGATTTGACCGTCAACCAGTTCAGCCCGGACAAGATAAAAGCGGGAGAACAAAAGTTTGTAAAGAAAAAACACTTGACACTATAAGAAAGATGTTGTATGATACACAAGGTGATGATGAGTGGAAAAAATTGTAGAACAGACTTTACTGTACGATTTCTACGGTGAACTCTTAACAGAGCATCAGCGCAGAATATACGAGGATGTAGTGCTGAATGACTATTCTTTGAGCGAAGTAGCCGAAGAGCTGGGAATCAGCCGGCAGGGTGTTCATGACAACGTGAAGCGCTGCGGCAGGATCCTGCAGGATTATGAGGACAAACTGCATCTGGTGGAGAAGTTTGTGAACATCAAGGAAAAGATCCACCGCATCCGGGAATTGACCGGACACTGTGAGGCCATGAGTAAACAGGAGCTGGTCACAGAAGTGGAACACATTTCCCAGGAAATATTAGAGGAGTTATAGCAGATGGCATTTGAGAGCTTAACCGATAAACTTCAGAATGTATTTAAAAACTTGAGAAAAAAAGGCCGTCTGACCGAAGCCGATGTAAAAGCAGCGCTGAAAGAAGTGAAAATGGCACTTCTGGAGGCTGATGTAAGCTTCAAGGTGGTAAAACAGTTCATGAAATCCGTCCAGGAGCGGGCAGTAGGTGCTGACGTCATGTCAGGATTGAATCCGGGCCAGATGGTGATCAAGATTGTAAATGAAGAGCTGGTCAATCTGATGGGCAGCGAAACTGCAGAGCTTTTGTTAAAGCCGGGAAGTGAGATAACTGTTATCATGATGGTTGGTCTCCAGGGTGCAGGTAAAACAACCACAACCGCGAAGCTGGCCGGCAAGCTGAAGTCAAAAGGACGTAAACCTCTCCTCGCAGCATGTGACGTATACCGTCCGGCAGCTATCACGCAGTTACAGGTGAACGGAGAAAAGCAGGGCGTGGAAGTATTTTCCATGGGCGATAAGCAGAACCCTGTGAATATTGCCAAGGCAGCATACGAGCATGCGAAAAAAGAAAAATTCAATGTTTTGATTCTGGATACCGCAGGCCGTCTTCACATTGATGAAGATATGATGAAAGAGCTTGCAGACATCAAGGAAGCCCTTGAAGTGGACCAGACTGTTCTGGTAGTTGATGCCATGACCGGTCAGGACGCAGTAAATGTGGCAGAGACCTTTGGAGAGAAAGTCGGCATTGACGGCGTAGTTCTTACAAAATTGGACGGCGATGCCAGAGGCGGTGCGGCATTATCCATCAGGGCAATCACCGGTAAACCCATTTTATTCGTGGGTATGGGAGAGAAACTTTCGGATCTGGAACAGTTCTATCCGGACCGTATGGCATCCCGTATTCTGGGAATGGGCGATGTGATGAGCCTGATCGAGAAGGCACAGGCCAATCTGGATGAAGAAAAAGCCAAGGAGATGGAGCAGAAGTTCCGCAAGAATTCCTTTGGTTTTGACGATTATCTGGAGAGTATGAACCAGATGAAAAACATGGGCGGCTTATCCAGTGTACTGAACATGATACCGGGTATGGGCAGTCAGATAAAAGATATCGACAGCATGGTAGATGAGAAAGATATGGCAAGAAAAGAAGCCATGATCTTATCCATGACACCCAGAGAGCGCTCTCATCCGGAGATCCTGAACCCATCCAGAAAAGCGAGAATCGCCAAAGGGGCAGGAGTGGATATGGCGGAAGTCAACCGTCTGGTCAAACAGTTTGAACAGGCCAAGAAAATGATGAAACAGATGCCCGGACTTATGGGCGGCAAAGGTGGTAAAAGAGGAAAATTCAAACTTCCCTTTTAACATATAGAAGAAAAAAACCAGGAGGTGAATGAGATGGCAGTAAAAATCAGATTAAGAAGAATGGGACAGAAAAAGGCTCCTTTCTATAGAATCATCGTTGCAGATTCCAAATCCCCGAGAGATGGTAAATTCATCGAAGAGATTGGAACATATGATCCGAACCAGGACCCAAGCGTTTACAAAGTAGACGAGGAAGCAGCAAAGAAATGGCTTGCTAACGGTGCACAGCCGACAGAAGTTGTTGCTAAAATCTTAAAAGCGGCTGGTATCGAAAAATAGGATTCCGGGAGGTAGCTTGTAATGAAAGAATTAGTAGAAGTAATTGCAAAGTCTCTTGTAGATTATCCGGATGAAGTTGCGGTAACGGAAACAGAAGAGGACAATGCCGTTCTGGTAGAGCTGAAAGTGGCTCCGGCAGATATGGGCAAAGTCATCGGCCGTCAGGGAAGAATTGCCAAGGCAATCCGTACCGTAGTGAAAGCTGCATCTTCCAAAAGCGACAAAAAAGTAGTCGTAGATATTTTACAATAACTGGACCGGCTGCCTTTCGGGGCGGCTTTCGGTACAGGCGAGGAATACGGCGGATGATATCCGTTCTGTGTAAGCGGGAGCTGTCGCGGTAAATTTTACTGCATCAGCCCCCTTTTTTCATTACAAAGAGGGCCGCAATAACGTGATGTTTTATAATAGGAAGGAATTTGATCATGGAAGATTTATTACAGGCAGGTGTGATCACCACCACCCACGGAATCCGCGGGGAGGTCAAGGTATATCCCACCACTGATGATGTGCATAGATTTGAAGACCTGGACAGCGTATTGCTGGATACAGGCAGGGAGTATATAGAACTGGAAATTGAGAATGTCAAATATTTTAAACAGTACGCGATCCTGAAATTCAAAGGAATCAACAACATCAATGACATAGAGAAATACAAAGGCAGAAGTCTTTATGTGACCAGAGACCAGGCCATTCCCCTGGATGAGGACGAGTATTACATTGCAGATCTTATCGGACTTGATGTTTACCTGGAAAACGGAGAGAAATTCGGTGTCCTGAAGGATGTGATGGAGACCGGAGCCAATGACGTTTATATTGTAGAGACGGGGGAAGGGAAAGAAGTGCTGCTCCCTGCCATACACGAGTGTATTCTGGATGTGGATATTGAAGAAAACAGGATGGAGATACATCTGATGGACGGACTTCTGGATTAAACAGGTGACTGCTTTGGCGGCTGATTAGATACAGATATTATTTGTGCTGCTTTTGGGCAGCGGAATGGAGATTACGATGAATTTTCATGTGTTGACCCTATTTCCGGATATGGTGCGGCAGGGGCTGGATACCAGCATCATCGGCCGGGCCATGAAGGAGAAACATATATCTCTGGAGACAGTCAATATCCGGGATTTTTCCGATAATAAACATAACAGGGTGGATGACTACCCATATGGCGGAGGCGCCGGTATGGTCATGCAGGCAGAGCCGGTTTACCGGGCCTATTGTTCCGTTGCCGGGAAATCCCTGGCGGCAGAAAAGGGCAGAAAACCCCGCTGTATTTATCTGACCCCACAGGGAAAGGTATTTAACCAGACAATGGTGGAGGATTTTGCCCAGGAGGAGGAGCTTATCTTTCTCTGCGGGCATTATGAAGGCATAGATGAGCGTGTCCTGGAGGAAATCGTGACGGATTATGTTTCCATTGGAGATTATGTGCTCACCGGCGGGGAACTGGCTTCTATGGTTATGATCGATGCCATTTCACGTTTTGTACCGGGCGTTTTGAGCAACGAGGAATCTGCCCAGTTTGAATCCATGCAGGACAACCTGCTGGAATATCCTCATTTTACGCGGCCTGAGACCTGGCATGATAAAAAGGTGCCAAAGGTTCTGCTGACCGGTGACCATAATAAAATTGAAGCCTGGAGATGGGAGCAGTCCCTCAGGCGCACAAAAGAGAGGAGACCGGATCTTATGGAGAAAAACAAGACCCTGACCGTGGCGTATTTCAGCCCCACAGAAGGAACAAAACATGCAGCGGAGATGCTGGCCGGCATGCTGTCACAAAATCCACAGTATCTGGATTTGACAAGAAGAAAATTGAGAAAACAGAAACACAGCTTTACAGAGAAGGACCTGCTGCTTGCCGCAGCGCCTGTCTATGGCGGACAGCTACCCAGATTGCATGAGGCGCTGTTTACAAACCTGCAGGGGTCCCATACACCGTGTATTTTAATGGCAGCATACGGCAACCGCCATTATGACCATACACTGGCGCAGATGAAGAAAATACTGGAGGACAGGGGATTTTACTGCATTGGGGCAGTGGCGCCTGTAATTCCTCATATTTATTCCGATAAACTGGGAACCGGACGCCCGGATGAGGAAGATATGCAGATTTTCCGCAAGTTTGCGGTGACAGTAAAGAAACGGCTGGAGGAGGAGTTCCATGGCCCCGTCGAGCTTCCCGGAGAAGCTGAACCGGAACCAAAGCAGATGAAACCGGTGGCAAAATTCTGGGATGGGGATAAGTGCAATGGCTGCCAGGCCTGTGTGCAGAAATGTCCGGCTGCCGCCATTGATAAGGAGACCTATGAGGTGGATGAAAGTCTGTGCATCAACTGTATGAGATGTGCGAGAGTCTGTCCTGCAAAAGCCAGAAGCTATGACTGTGGGGAGGTTCAGAAATATCTGGAATCCAATTATATGGAGAGACGTGAAATAGAGTGGTTTTAATTCAGTGAAAGCACTGGAGGCATAGTATTAAACTCTGCTTCCGGTGCTTTTTTTGTGAAGCTTGTCTGTTGTTTTCACTTGCGTCACATATTAGCGTCAGAATAGTCATCCGGAAGGCTGCTGCCAGGTTCCGGGTCCCCGTGAAGCCGGTTGATTTGAACCAGGCACATTAACAGAATTCCGAACATGGAGCCGACCAGGAATGATACAGCGATAAAAACGATCATAGGATAAACCCAGCCCTTCTTTTATAATATTTGTGAACAGGTATTCTAATATATATTATATTGCAAATATGGGATGTTTATTCAGTAATAAGAATATTAGATGGATAATCTGACAGATTTATATTTACAATAAATTATCTGGAACCAGTGAAGGGGAAAGTTTTGAAGTTATTTTACTGCCTTTAAATATGAGGTGATGATGTCGATCAAAAAGGTGCGTTTATCCGAGGGGCAGGTTTCAATCAGTATTTTGATAGAGTTTAAATCATTCAGAGCCTTCTGTTCTCCAAAGAGCAGGTAGTCAATATTAATATGCAGTGCGGATTTCAGCTTACACAGAGTGTCCACGGACATCCCCTTTTGTCCCAGTTCCAAATCATAACAGAAGCGTGGTGTGATATCCGCCTTTTCAGCCAGTTCCTCCCGGGTATATCCCAGTAATTCCCGTTGCTGCTGTATCCTTTTTCCTACATAAACTTTGTCAATTTCCTTCATTTTTTGTCCTCCGTATATTTTATTTATGGAAAAATATCCCTTTGACTACGATACCAGAAATAAAACGGTAAAAAATGAACTGTAAGGAGATAAAAAATGTGCTCAAGGTTCGTTTTCATTACTGCTATAAGAAGATAAAATCTAAGTTACAATAAAATGTAATTTTTTTACAGGCACTTTTTAACTGGTTATTATAGATAGTATTCTGAAAGTGCTGTTTTTTATGCAAATGGGACGTCGAAAAAAATTGCTTTATGAAGTGCTGTGTCGTTCGTGAGGCTGCCGCAGATGCGTGTGCTGCGTTCTGCCCCCGGCTAATTGGATTTTCATTACGTGAGAAAGAAAAATGGCGTAGCGGTTCAGTTATGTTAATATGACGAATGGAAGGAGAATGATTCATGGATTATTTTTTAAAAAGCCGGATAACATAAGGAAATATGCCGGCTTTTGTGTTTATTTAAAGAGAAAACGGAACCTGTTGGAAATATTTTAGATTAATCCGAAAACAGATGTATAACAAAAGATGCATCCTGTTGCTTGACATAATATGTCAAACGCGTTAGAATGTACAGGAACAAAGGAATAAATAAGTGATTATTGGCTGGCGCTCCGTGTCGATACAGCCCTAGAATTACAGGGTGGAGTGGTCAGCTTTTCCTATACGGCTGGGATGAATGTACAAAGTTTTCGTATGATCGTATAAAATAATTCTGCCGATTGCTGCGAAACGCGGCAAAATCATTGAGGGATTTGGGAGTTAGTTATGTATCAGAAAAATGGAAGTAGTTGGTTAAAGCATTTGGATTTTATCATACTGGATTTGATCTGTATGGAAGTTTCATTTCTGCTGAGTTATGTCTTTAGAAACGGGAAAATGTTCCGACTGTCCGATGATAATTATCGTGATGTGGAGATTATCCTGCTTTTTATCTTTTTTGTCGTTGTGTTTTTCAATGAAAGTTACAGCGGTATTTTGAGGAGAGGCTATTTTAGGGAGTTCGTGGCAGTATTTAAACATGTGACTTATATTATAGCTACTATGCTGGTGTATTTATTTTTTGTGAAGCAGTCCTCTACATATTCCCGCGTTATTTTTATCAGCATGTGGGGCATTTATATTGTGTTGTCCTATGTTACAAGACTGGCGTGGAAACAGAATATTAAGAGAAGAGTGGATAAGCAGGAAGGGAAGCGTTCTCTGCTGCTGGTGACGTCTGCGGATGTGGCATCTGAAGTGGTGAAGACTATCCTGAGGAACAATTTTGAGAATCTATACCTGGATGGGATTGCTATTATAGATGTGCATATGACCGGCAAGAAGATTCTGGGTGTGCCTGTTGTGGCGGATAAGGACAGTATGGTTTCTTATATCCAGAAGAACTGGGTGGATGAAGTGTTTTTCAATCCTTCAGAGGAGACGGTTATACCGAATGAGATGATAAAGAGCTGCGCCAGCATGGGCGTGACGATACATATGAAGCTGGCTAAGCTGGAAGTGCTGGGCAATAACCAGATCGTGGAGAAAATGGCAGGATATACTGTGCTTTCCAGCAGTATTAAAATGGCTTCACCCAGGGATATGTTTTTGAAAAGGGCTATGGATATTGTCGGGGGATTTGTCGGTGTTCTGATGACAGGGATACTGACTGTATTTATTGCGCCTATTATTAAGATAAAATCACCGGGACCGGTGTTCTTTTCCCAGATTCGGGTTGGAAAGAATGGGAAGAAGTTTAAGATTTATAAATTCCGTTCTATGTATATGGATGCTGAAGCGCGGAAGAAAGAGCTGATGGAGAAGAATAAGATTCAGGATGGTCTGATGTTTAAGATGGATAATGATCCCAGGATCATTAAAGGAATCGGGAATTTTATCAGGAAGACTTCTCTGGATGAGTTTCCGCAGTTCTGGAATGTGCTGAAAGGTGATATGAGCCTGGTTGGGACAAGACCGCCGACTGTGGATGAGTGGGAGAAGTATGAGGTGCATCATAGGAAGAGACTGGCGATCAAGCCGGGGATTACCGGGATGTGGCAGGTTAGTGGGAGAAGTGGGATTACGGATTTTGAGAAGGTTGTGGAGTTGGATACCGGGTATATTACGGATTGGAGTTTGGGGTTGGATATGAAGTTGTTGTGGAAGACGGTTTTGGTTGTTTTTAGAGGGGAGGGGTCGATGTAGTGGTTAAATAATATTAGATAAGTAATAATTTAAAAAACGAGAATTAACAGAAGTATATTTTTAAATGCTTTATTTGGCTAAGGAAGAGAAGTGCTGCCTGGTTAGATGACATATCTTTTATTTTTTATGATATTTAAAAAGATACAAAGTTCCAAAATAAGAACAAGATTACAAAAGTGGTGAGTTTCATTCTACATCAAGTAGTATATAAGGGAGAAGTTATTAATTATGGAGGGTAAGAACTCTAAAGAGGATAATATTTTAAAAACTGACTATAAAAAGAATCTGAGCATTGCTATGTTAGGCCATAAACGAATCCCTTCCAGGGAGGGTGGCATTGAGATTGTCGTAGAGGAATTAGCAACTAGAATGGTTAAACTTGGACATAATGTTACTTGTTATAACCGGAAAGGTCATCACGTAAGTGGTAAAGAATTTGATTGTGACCAATTAACTGATTATAAAGGCGTTAGACTTAAATCAGTTTTTACTTTAAATAAAAAGGGACTTGCTGCTATGACAGCGTCAGTTGCAGGTGCGTTTTGCGCGGCTTTCGGTAAGTACGATGTGGTGCATTTTCATGCTGAAGGACCGTGTGCTATGTTATGGTTTCCTAAATTATTCGGCAAGAAATGTATAGCTACTATTCATGGATTAGATCATCAAAGAGCTAAATGGGGGAAATTTGCAAGTACATATATCATGCTGGGAGAAAAATGTGCAGTAAAATATGCAGATGAAATTATTGTTCTTTCTGAAGGGGTACAAAATTATTTTATGAAGACATACGGAAGAAAAACCAGATTTATTCCTAATGGAGTTGTGAGACCTCGGATTAGAAAAGCCGATAT
The DNA here is from genome assembly GCF_040095955.1 of Blautia caccae. Classification (NCBI taxonomy): domain Bacteria; kingdom Bacillati; phylum Bacillota; class Clostridia; order Lachnospirales; family Lachnospiraceae; genus Blautia; species Blautia caccae. Next base: position 14,973 of record NZ_JBBMFP010000038.1, read on the forward strand.
TATCAAAAAAAAGTATGGACTTGAAAAAGATAGTTACATTTTATTCCTGGGGAGGCTAGTTCCTGAAAAGGGATTAAGATATTTAATTGAAGCATTTAAGAAAGTAAAAACAGATAAAAAGCTTGTTATTGCAGGTGGAAGCTCAGATACAGAAGAGTTTACAAATGAACTTAAAAAAATGGCAGAGAATGATAGAAGAATTCTATTTACAGGGTTTATCCGGGGACAGGAATTGGACGAGATTTATAGCAACGCATATATTTATACATTGCCTAGTGATCTTGAAGGAATGCCTCTCAGTTTATTGGAAGCAATGAGTTATGGGAATTGCTGTTTGGTTTCCGACATAGAGGAGTGTGTCTCAGTGGTTGAAGATAAGGCTTTAGTATTTAAGAAGTCTGCTGTTACAGATCTTCACAAGAAATTACAAAGTGTGTGTGATGACGAAGCAATGGTAGCAGCATATAAAAATAAAGCAGTGGATTTTATATGTAGTAAATATTGTTGGGATGGTGTTGTTGAGAAAACGTTAGAAGTATACAGAGAGTGAATAAATAAAATTTTTAATGGTAAGTAATATTCTTTTTCAAGCGCAGATGATGAAACATTCCGGGGTTGGTTAAACCTAAAAATAAGACGACCTTAGACATAATATATAATGGAATGAACACTGAATTTCCCATCGGACCGGAAATGTCCATCAAAATAGTAAATATTGATGATAAGAACATCTTTGCTAATCGCTTGGAGGTGCTGAAACAAAATGAAAGATACTGATGATAAGAGCATATTTACTTTCCTAATGCGGATTCAGAAACAAACATAACAAAAAATACATTTTAGAGAAGGAAAATCAATGCGTATCCTCTAAATCAATAATCTCCTCTATCCCAACGCGGGTGGCGGGATGTGCATATTGAAAATTGGGCAAAAATAGCGTATTACACTATTTTCTGTGAAGGGGATAAGGCTCAAACAATCATTTTTGTTTCACTACCAGCGTTCGGATAAAGCGCTTTGATTTATAAATAATACATAATAACTACTTTGTCCTATCAAGGGGTATGAAACTGAACATAAAACATAAGGAAAAAAGTACATGAGAACACTGATTATCAATAAATTTCTGCACGCCAACGGCGGCAGCGAGACCTATATCTTCAAGCTGGGTGAACAGCTCCGGAAAATGGGACATGAGGTTCAGTACTTCGGTATGGACCACAAAGGGCGCTGTGTTGGCAACCGGGTCAATGCTTACACGAGTGATATGGATTTCCACGGCGGCAGCAAGCTGTCGAAGCTGACCTACCCAATCAAGACGATTTACAGCAAGGAAGCAAGAGAAAAATTAAGACTGGTGTTGGATGACTTCCAGCCGGATGTCTGCCACCTGAACAATTTCAACTACCAGTTGACCCCCTCCATGATTCTGGAAATTGTGAAATGGCGGAAGGAGACAGGGCATAAGTGCAAGATCGTTTTCACGGCTCACGACTACCAGCTGATCTGTCCTAACCACCAGCTTAAGAATCCGATTACACATGAGAATTGTGAGAAGTGCCTTGGCGGTCACTTCATGAACTGTGTGAAAGGAAAGTGTGTACACAGTTCCACAGCCAAGTCCATCATCGGCATGATGGAAGCAGAGTTTTGGAAATGGAATGGAGCTTATAAGCACATAGATAAAATTATCTGCTGCTCCGAGTTCTTGAAAACGAAGATGGACACCAACCCACTGTTTGCGACCAAGACAATTGCGATGCACAACTTTGTGGAAAAGGTGGAGCCTAAAGAGATTGAAAAACAGAGCTATGTCCTGTACTTTGGCCGCTTCTCTGAGGAAAAGGGCATCAACACACTGGTCGAAACCTGTAACTTGCTGCCGGATATCCAGTTCGTTTTTTCTGGTTCTGGACCATTGGAGGACAAAGTTAATCAGCTGAAAAATGTTAAAAATGTTGGCTTCCAGACTGGCGAAGCATTGGATAAGCTGATTCGGGAAGCACAGTTTTCTATCTGCCCTTCGGAGGTATATGAAAACTGTCCGTTTTCGGTTATGGAAAGTCAGCAGCGTGGAACCCCTGTTATTGGCGCGAATATTGGCGGAATTCCCGAACTGATTACCGATGGTGTGGATGGACGTTTGTTCACAAGTAGAGATTCCAAACAGTTGGCAGCTATTATTAAAGAACTTTGGAACAATCCGACAGAAACTGATAACTATGCAAAGGCATGCCTGAACCTTGAGAGAGATGAGCTTGAAACTTACTGCAACAAGCTCATCCCGATTTATCTAGGGGGGGGGTAATCCTTTGTAAGTTTCAGCGTGTGGACTATGCGTTGTATTTCGGTCGCTTCTCCGAAGAGAAAGGCATCGGAACGCTCATCAAAGTCTGTAAGGAACTGCCGGATGTGCAGTTCATCTTCGCTGGCACAGGGCCGCTGGAAGACAGCATTAAGAGGATAAAGAATATTAAGAACGTTGGCTTCCAGAAGGGTGAGGTACTGGAAAAGATCATCCGGGAGGCACGGTTTTCCATTTACCCGTCTGAGTGGTATGAGAACTGTCCGTTCTCCGTGATGGAATCTCAGATGTATGGCACGCCGGTTCTGGGTGCAAACATTGGTGGCATCCCGGAGCTGATTCAGGTTGGTACGACCGGTGAGTTGTTTGAGAGCGGTAATGGAAAAGATTTGAAAATGAAGATTCAAAAACTCTGGGGTGATAAGGAACTGTGCGCGGAATACAGTGCAAACTGCAAGGACATTAGCTTCGATACCATCGATGAGTATTACGAGAAAATTATGAAGGTTTATAGAGGTGAAGCATGATTTATGTTTTATATGATAAACCCAAGAAATTGGAAGATATGTCATTTTTGACATCGGCATTTGAAAAAGAGTATAAGGAAATTTATCCTGAATGGCGTTGTACATCTATCAAGCAAATGCTTTCGGTTTGTAGCTCAACTGTAAAACGTGCAAAAGCAGGTGATACCATTGTATGCTGGTACGATTTTATGGGGGTGCTATGTTGGTGGCTAGGCAGGCTGACCAATAAAAAAATTAAAGTTATAGCGATTAATATTTTACTGAAAGATAAAAATACGACTAAAAATAAGATGGCAAAATACCTCTATAAAAGGGCACTGCGTTCACATTCTTTTGCCGCAACAGTTACGACTGAGGAATATGGTCGTTATATTAATGAAATTTTGAATACGAAGGCTAATTTTATTCTTTTACATGATGTCTATCATAAAAACTATACATTGGATAAACGAGTGGAAGCCAAGGCTAGCACAGTTTTCTGTGGAGGAAGAAATGGCCGGGATTGGAAATTGTTGTTTGAAGTGGCTAAGAAACTTCCGGATGTAACATTTAATTGTGTTATGCCTAATGCGTTGAAAGAGCAGTTCTTAGATGTTATAGGCGATAATACTTATACTAGAACAGATATTCCGGAAAGTGCATTTATGGAACTCTTGTGTCAGTCGCAGCTTATTGTTATGCCATTGGACACAGAAGCTCCGGCAGGCCTGACAGTCTATTTCCAAGCTGCTGCAAATAATAAGATGATTATAACATCTGATACGGTAACAACAAAAGGATATTTGTCAAACGGACGCGGAGTTTTATGCACACATACTGTAGAGGATTGGGTAGATAAAATTCAGTATTATTTGAAACATAAATCTGATGCAGACATTTGCGCAGAGAAATTTAAGAAATTCTTAGAGAACGAGTGCTCAGAGGAAAACTATGCAAAGACATTATGGGGGATGCTTGGGAATGAAAGAAAGGTATGAGGGAATAGATGGCATAAAGGCGTATGCCATTATCGGTATTGCTCTGATGCATGTTCTCGCAAATGCAAAATATGGAATGGGAGGATTTGTGTTTGAACGGCTTATTCCGTCTTTCACGAACCTCGTTTTTCTTTTTTTGATGGTCAGCGGTTTCGGTATGTGCTGCGGTTATTATCAGAAAATCAAAGATAAGAAAATCAGTGTGGGAGATTTCTACACAAAAAGATACTGTAAGATCTGGCCGTATTTTGCATTGCTTTGTGCGTTGGATTTTGTAATGTCACCTAGCAAAAGCGCATTGTATGAAGTTTTTGCAAATCTGACGCTCTGCCAGGGACTTTTGCCGAATATGAATATATCGGTTATCGGCGTGAGCTGGACATTGGCAGTGATTTTCGTGTTTTACTTGCTGTTTCCGTTTTTTTGCTTCCTGCTGGAAAATAAGAAACGTGCATGGTTAGCATTTGCTTGCGCTGTAATTTACAACTTCGCGTGCAGTACATATTTCTTTGATGCAAACCACATTGCGGATAGAGCAGTGGTCAACTTTAGTGCAAGAACAAATGTCCTATACTGCGCAGTTTACTTTATGGCGGGAGGTTTGATCTTCCTTTATCGGAAAGAGCTGGCCGAGTTTGCATCGATGCATAAAGTAATCGTCGGTGTGATTTTGCTGGTGGATACAGTTGCTTATTTTGCATTAGGCGGCTCTACGCTTACTATGTTGTTCTTCTGTGTGGCTGCTCTGGTCTATACCCTGGGATGCAATCGGGGGGGGGGGGGGTACTGGTTAATCCAGTCGCCAAGTTCCTCGGTAGTATCTGCTTCGAGATTTACCTATGCCACATGGTAATTTATCGTGTGCTTGAAAAGCTACACTTCGTTCATCTGTTTGGAAACGGCCTGCTGGCATATGGCATCACAGCGGTTGCGGTAATCTGCGGCTCAATTGTGTTCTCAGTATGTGCTAAGGGGTTCTTATATAAAATCGAAATATTTTTAAAGAAAGAGTAAACAAAAGGAGAGTTAATTATGTCTGAAGAAAAAAAATTAAATGGTACGGTCATCGTCACTTACCGCTGCAACGCTCGTTGCTCTATGTGTAACCGTTATAAAGCACCTTCCAAACTGGAAGAAGAAATCAGCATCGAAACTATCAAGAAGCTGCCGAGGATGTATTTCACCAACATCACCGGCGGTGAGCCGTTTATCCGCACGGACCTGAAGGATATCGTGCGTGAGCTGTACAAAAAGTCTGATCGTATCGTCATTTCTACCAACGGCTTCTTCACGGATCGTATCGTTGATCTGTGCAAGGAGTTCCCACATATCGGCATTCGTATTTCCATTGAGGGTCTGGAGCAGACCAATAATGAGATTCGCGGTCTGCAGAATGGTTATCAGCGTGGCTATGGTACATTGAAAAAGTTGCGTGAGATGGGTATGAAGGACGTTGGATTCGGTATTACCGTTCAGGATAAGAACGCTCCTGATTTGGTTCCTCTTTACAAGATTTCTAACGAGATGGGTATGGAGTTCGCCACTGCTTCTCTGCACAATAGTTTCTACTTTGTTGAGGCTAAGAATATCATCCACGATCGCCCAATGGTTGCAAAGAACTTTGAGAACCTTGTCAATGAGTTGCTACGCAGCAACAGCCCGAAGAAGTGGTTCCGTGCCTACTTCAACCACGGCCTCATCAACTACATATACGGTCAGAAACGTCTGCTGCCCTGTGATATGAGCTTTGACACCTTCTTCATTGATCCGTATGGCGACGTTATGCCTTGCAACGGTACTAAGGATAAGGAGGTCATGGGCAACCTGAACACCCAGAGCTGGGATGAACTGTGGAACAGCCCACAGGCAGAAGTAGTCCGTAAAAAGGTTCGCTGCTGCGACCGTGACTGCTGGATGATTGGTTCGGTCAGCCCGGCTATGCATAAGTATATCTGGAAGCCTGCCACTTGGGTTCTGGTTCACAAGTTCAAGGCACTGTTCACTAAGCATCCGTACAGCATGTTCGAGTTGAAAATCTGCCGCGACTACCGTGATGGCAAGGTCACCAAGGAAGAATTGGACAAGTGCAGTACCTGTGATATGAACTGTGTAATTAATAATGGCCTGAGCGAAGCATCCAAAGAGCAGCTGAAGCATAAGACCGGAGAGGAAATCGTGGATGCCGATATCGCACAGCAGATGGAGAAGAAGCAATGAGTGAGCAGATAACGGTAAGAACGAGGGAAAAATGGGTTGATGATGTAAAAGTTATTGCCTGTATATTGGTTGTGTTGGGTCATTTCTTTCAGAGCATGACGAAGGCTAATATTTTACCAGAGAATGATTTGTATGAGTGGTTCGATACGACAATTTATTACTTCCATGTGCCGCTGTTCTTTATCTGTAGTGGATACATATATCAGAAGTACAGCAAAGTAAATAGTGTTAGCAACTGGTGCAAGAATGTTGCAAAGAAAGCATTAGCACTCGGTGTGCCGTATGTGACTTTTACGATTGCTACATGGGTGTTGAAAAAGGTGTTCTCAAGCAGTGTTAATGACCAGATAGGCGGTCTTGGTGATACCATTTTACTTCATCCGACTGCACCTTATTGGTATCTGTACGCACTGTTCTTCATCTTCCTTATTACACCGACTTTCAGCAGTGTGAAGGCAGCTGCAATAGGATTGATGGTTGCAGTTACTGTAAAACTCTTGATTTTGACGGGGGGGGTACAGCGTTTACGCAGTGTCGACAGTTCTTTCAAACGAGATATGGTTTGTGCTCGGTATGAGCATTTGTGCGTTTGATGTACAAATGAAGGGCAAAAGCATGCAAGGAACAGTAAGTGGTTTGCTGTTTATGGTTTTAAGCGTTGCTGTGTATATGATGGGAATCCAAGGTGCCGCTGTTTCTTTTGCAATGGGACTGCTGGCCTGTGGGGCTGTAATTTTGATGGTGGCTGGCTTCGAGGAAAAGTTTGGCAGAGGAATAGACTTCCTTGCAAAATATACGATGCCGATTTTCCTGATGCACACACTATTTGCGGCACCAATGAGATTAGTTTTGCTGAAGATTGGTGAGGAGAAGGTTACAGTACATGTGGTGTTGGGACTGGGCATCAGTTTTGGCGGTCCGATCATCGCAGCTTGGATCATGAAGAAAATGAAGTGGTTGGAATTCTTCTTGTATCCGAATAAGTTTATTAGAAAGGTATAGTAGGAATGGGGCTTAAAGACGAAGTTAAGGGAATGCTCGGAATGATTCGAGCAAAAATCTTTTGTGTAACTGCCGGACATGGCGTTTATATTGGTAAGCATTGTGGTCTGAAAGGAAAGCATCATATAACACTGGAAGATTCTGTAACAGTACGTCCTTATGTCCAAATCTGGTCGGGGGGGGGAACGGTTAGAATTGGCAAAGGCTCCGAAATTGGTGAGCGATGCAGGATTTCCATTGCTAACTCTCTGGATATCGGGGAGAAGGTACTCTTTTCACCGAATGTGTATATTACCGATTGCGACCATGATTACCATAACATTGATGTCCCTGTGATTGCTCAGGGAATTGTACAAAAGGGGCAGAAAGTCTCCATTGGGGACGGGTCTTACATTGGAATAAATGTTGTAATTGTAGGCAATGTGAAGATTGGTAAGCATTGTGTGATTGGAGCTAATTCAGTAGTTACAAAGGATATACCTGATTATTGTGTGGCAGTGGGTAGCCCAGCAAGAGTGATAAAAAATATCTGTAATAAAGCAGTGAGGAAAAAAGAAAGTGCAAGAACATAAAGTGACAGTTGTAATACCTGTGTATAATGTGGAAAAATATTTGAATCGATGTTTAAAAAGCATCGTGAGTCAAACATATAAAAACTTAGAAATCCTTTTGGTTGATGATGAATCTCCCGACCGGTGTCCGGAAATGTGCGAAAATTGGGCAAAGTCGGATGAGCGTATTAGAGTAATACATAAAAAAAATGCTGGCTTGGGAATGGCGAGAAATACAGGAATAGAAAATGCCACCGGAAACTTTATATGCTTTGTTGATAGTGATGATTATATCGAATTGGATACTATCGAAAAGGCATATAGAAGAGCTATTGAATGCCGAGCAGATGTTGTATATTATGGATACAATATTGTGAGCGCAGAGGGAATAGTTACAAAAACATATAAGCCGGAAATTGACAAATTAGTTTATGTGGGTGAAGAAGTGGCGGAGGAAATTCTTCCTGAATTGATATCACCGGATTATTCTCAAGAAAAAAAAGCAAATATGATGCTAAGTGCTTGTACGGCACTGTTTTCAATGGATTTGATAAACAAAATTCATTGGAGATTTGTTTCGGAAAGAGAAATCATTTCGGAAGATGTTTATTCATTGATGAATCTCTTTGGACATGTTGCATGTGTCGGGGTTTTACCTGAAGCGATGTACTACTATTGCCAAAATGGTACATCACTAACAAGGGCATATAGAAAAGACCGATATCAAGGAATTAAAGTATTCTACGATAAAATCATGATTCTGTGTGAGAATCATAGATATCCGGAGATGATTAAAACTCGATTTGCAAGTGCCTATTTTGCTTTTGTAATTGCAACATTAAAACTTATCGCTTTGTCCGAAGGTAAAACTTTAGATAAGTTGAGTAACATTCGGGCGATTGAAAAAGACTCACACTTGAAAAAGGTACTAAGTGAAATTGATTTAAAAATCGAAAGTAAAAGTAGAAAGTTCGTTCGACTAATTTTGCTAAAAGAAAATACATTACTGTGCTATTTAGTGTTGCTGCTTAAATATAAACATAACTAAAAAGGAGTGAAAATTAATCAGAAATGCATTCATTTGTAATTAAATATAAGAGCATCATATATGGTGTTTTAGGAATATGCTTGTTGCAAGGCATAATATCAGATTATGTTGGTTTTCGCCAGATTAATTATTTGTGCGATGTGTTGCTGATTATCTTACTTCTTGTAGTGGTCTGTAGAAAGCAAATAACATTAACAAAAACAATTAAAAATATTGAAATTGTTTCAATGGTAGCCTTTGCGGTGGTAGTACTGATTGGATGGGGATTAAATTCAGTTACTATTCCCAGAGCTTTTTGGGGTATAAGAAATTATGGAAGATTCTTTCTATTCTATGTATTGGCACGAGCTCTATGGACAGAAGATGATGTGAAGCCAATTGAAGAATTGTTCCTGAAATTGTTTCCAATCCACATGATTTTAATTGCATTTCAATATGTTGTGGAAGGTTTAAATCAAGATTTCCTTAGCGGACTATTCGGAAAGACGGGCGGTGGTAACGGCGGACTGATGATTTACCTGTCCATTATTCTGTGTATTGCGGTATGCCAATTTGAGTATAAAAAAATGAGCACAAGGAAGTTTTTGTGCTATCTGCTTCTTATATTTGTAAATGCCGCATTGTCAGAATTGAAATTTCTTTTTATTATGGCAATTCTATTGGTGGTATGGTATCTTACAATGTCAAAGCGTAAGGGGCGCGGTATGATTCTCGCGTTGTTCTTTGTAATAGCATTGTATGTTGGAATGCAAATTTTTTATTATGTTTTTCCGTTTTGGGCAGACTATTTGTCGTTCGACAATATTATGACTATTCTTTCTGACCAAGAGGTATATGCAAGTCAGTTTGATGTCGGAAGAACAGCGGTGTTTTCAAAGTTATCACCTATTATCACAAAATGGGCGGGAAAGGATGCATTGCTGTTTGGCATCGGTTTAGGAAATGGTGATTACTCTGACGCATTCCCGATTCTGAATAGTGCATTTTACAATGTTTATGGTTTGATGCACTATACATGGCTATCGTTGGGATATCTCTTTGTTGAAGTAGGTTATATTGGCACGATTGCGTACATTTCTTTTTTTGTGATACTAGAGATTAAAGCGATTGTTGCATATCAAAAAAGAAGTACATATTACAACCTGCTTGGAACATTTTTTCCAATGGTTTTTATGATAATCATGGTGTATAATTCAACATTGCGTTCAAATTATGCTTATATGGTATTTGCTGTTTTGACATGGCAAACTTTAGCAGATTCCGGAAATGAAGAGGAGTGAGGAGCATGAATATAAAAAATGTCTGCAGACGTTTGATATTTGGAAATAAAGCAGATTCGAAAACATACATAGAATATCTTCGGAGTCTTGGGATGAAAATTGGAGGTGAAACAACTATATATGTTCCGACAAAAACCCAAATTGATACCACCCGTCCGTGGCTGATCACAATTGGAAACAACGTGAAGATTACAGAAGGGGTTACCATTCTCACTCACGGTTTTGATTGGTCTGTGATGAAAGGTGTTTATGGAGACATTCTTGGATCGGGGGGGGGGGCGTGGTAATAGGCGATAATGTCTTTATTGGTATGAAGTCAACAATTCTAAAGGGAGTTCATATCGGTAATAATGTTATCATCGGGGCCAATTCTCTCGTTAATAAGGATATTCCAGATAATTGCGTGGCAGCAGGAAATCCCTGCAAGATCATTATGGAACTAGAAGAGTATCATGAGAAGCGCAAAGCTGCACAGGTAGCAGAAGCGAAAGAACTTGTAGAACTGTATAGAGAACGATATGGAAAAGAGCCTGATGAGAAAGCATTACATGAATTCTTCTGGCTTTTTACAGACGGAAATAATGAACTTCCAGAGTGTTGGGAAAGTATGATGAAACTCGGAGGAAACTACGAGTATACAAAAGAGCAATTTAGGAAAAACCATAAGAAATTCAAAGACATGGAAGATTTTCTGAAGAAAATTTGATGACAAAGTGTGTACAGAACGAAGGAGGATTATGAAAGTGAAAGTGTGTATTTTGTCAATGCAGCAGATTGATAATATGGGGTCCTTGCTTCAATCGTATGCACTGAAAAAGACAATTGAAAAACTAGGAAACGAAGTAGAGTTTATAGATATTGCTAAAAGAGATGAAGACTATGAACTTCTGGGAAATTACAAGCAAGAATACCATGAAGAACGAGAAAAAGATGGCATAATAGGGAAAATTAGTAAAACTGATCGATATACGTTAAACCGTCTGAAAATTAAAAGAAAAAGTATAGAGCAAGGTGCGGCTTTTAACAAATTCCGTGTGGAGCAATTAAATATCGAGAAAAAAAGTCATCAGTATGATGTTTGTGTAATTGGCAGTGATGAAGTATTTAACTGCTTAAATTCGGGAGCATGGGGATTTACTTCACAACTGTTTGGTAATGTTCCAGAGGCGAATAAAGTGATTACTTATGCGGCATCTTGCGGCTCCACAAAATATGATGAAATACCAGTGAAAGTTGCTGAGAAAATTAGGAAAACATTTAAAAATGTTACGGCATTTTCTGTGCGAGATGAAAACACGCACAAGTTTGTTGCAAAACTGACTGATAAACAGATTAGTGATAATCTGGACCCGGTACTAATATATAACTTCAATCACGAAGTGGAGCAGACGTCCTTGCCTGAAATGCCGGAACATTACTGTGTGATTTATTCATATTATAATCGAATTCATACGGCTGAGGAAATTGATGCAATAAAAGGGTTTTGTAAAAAGCATCAGTTGACGCCAGTTGCAATTGGTGCACCACAGTTCTGGATTAAAGATTATATTGTATGTTCACCATTTCAGTGCCTAAAAATATTCAAGGAATCAGATTTTGTGGTTACGGATACATTTCATGGGACAATTTTTGCTTCAAAATATGCAAATAAATTTGCTGTTTTAGCTAGAGCAAGCAACAAAAATAAGCTGCTGAATTTAGTTGAAAAGATAAGAATGAAAGACCAGCTGATGAGTAATATTGTGGAAATTGAAGAGAAATATAGCTTCTGGAAGAGCAAAGAGAAATTCAGTTCAATCATTGAGGAAGAAATGAAAAAAACAGTACAATATCTGAAGAGTAATATATAAACGGCGTAGGTGAATAGATGGCAAAGTATTTATTTGTTGGAGAGGCAGATGGCAATACGGGACCTTCCAATGTTAATAAGGGAATAGTTTCAAATCTGACAGACAGTTTCTGTGTGGCGGATAGCAAGAATAAAATTAAAAAGTATCTGAGTGCAATAGTTAACACATTTCGGTGTAAGGCTGTTATTGTATCAGGGATGTCAAAGGTTGGATTATATGCTATTAAGCTTGCAAAGTGTCTGAATAAGAAGACAATTTATATTATGCATGGCTGCTATGAGATTGAATCAACATTAAATGAAGAGGTGACAGATGTTAATAGTGTGAATATGGAGCAATATGTTCTTCATAATGTAGATTTGCTTCTGTCAGTATCAAAACGATATGCTGAAAGAATTCTAAAAGAATATCCATGCTGCAACGGGAAAACGACATATTTACATAATGGTGTAGATAAATTGAAGTTGGATTCTGGTACAGTTGAGCGTAAAAAAGGACGCATAATAGCTGTTGGAGGTGATCGAAAGCTAAAAAATAATATTGCCGTTGCAAATGCAATGGCTAAACTGGATGATAAAAAGAAATTGATGGTTTATGGATATCTTTATCATCCTGATGATCTGCCAAAAGGTAATAACATTGAGTTTAAAGGACTTGTTTCGCAGGAACAACTCTATAAAGAAATGGCGCAAAGTGAATTGTTTGTACTGAATTCAACTCTGGAATCTTTTGGACTTACTGTTTTTGATGCTCTGCAATGTGGGTGTAGCGTCCTTATTTCGAATGCTGCAGGCGCATTGGACTTGCTGGATGTTGCAGAGCATGACGTGATTTATGATCCAATGGATGAAGATGAGATTGCGAAAAAGATTGATTATCTTCTTCAGAATCCTAATAATTCACGCTTAATGAAGGACTTGAATTTTGATGAAATCTCTTATAAAACGGAAGTTAAAAAGCTAGAGCAGTTTTGTAAGGAGTTATGTGAAAAAAGCAGGAGCTAATTAGGTAATGAAAACTGTATGTAAACAAGATTATTGCACAGGCTGTATGGCATGTGTTGGAAAATGTAAAAAAGAAGCAATTACAATTAAAGATACTTTATCAGCCTATAATGCGGTTATTGATGAAAGTAAATGTATTAACTGTGGGGCTTGTGAGCGAGTATGCCCCAATAATCGTAAAATGGAGTTGAAAGAACCTATCAGCTGGCAAGAAGGTTGGGCGATAGATGATGTTAGGATGAAAGCGTCATCTGGCGGAGCCGCTTCAGCAATGATGAAATATTTCGTTGAAAATGGTGGTTATGTTGCAGCCTGCCTGTTCATAAATGGAGAATTCCTTTTTGACATAACAGATAAAAAAGATGAACTTATCAATTTCACAGGGTCTAAATATGTGAAAAGCAACCCGGTTGGTATTTATGATAAGATTGTCGAAAAATTAAAGAATGGAAATAAAGTCCTATTCATCGGATTGCCTTGTCAGGTGGCTGCTGCAAAAAATTATACGGCAACACTGTCTTCCAATAAAAGAGAAAATCTATATACGATTGACTTAATTTGTCATGGATCGCCGTCACCGAAAATTTTGAATCTTGCACTGCATGAAAAAGGTGTTGACATTAAACAGTTAAAAGAGATTCGGTTTAGAAATAAAACGAATTTTGGAATATCCACGCAGAATAAAGATAAAGAGTACAAGACGATAACACCGGCAGGTGTCCAGGATATGTACACATACGCGTTCCTTACCTCTTTAGATTATACAGAAAACTGTTATTCTTGCCGGTATGCAGCATTGGGTAGAGTATCTGATGTTACGATTGGAGATTCTTGGGGAAGTGATCGTCCTGACAGTGAACAGGGAAAAGGTATCTCGTTGATGTTATGCCAAACGAATAAAGGAATGGCGTTGATTGAAAATTCTGGATTACAGTTAGAGAAAGTTAATATTGAGAAGGCAATAGAGGCTAATCATCAGTTAAGACATCCCTCAATTGCACCAGAGACTCGTATGACCTTTTTTGCAAATCTGGACACAGGATTTCATAGGGCAGTTTCAAAGTGCGCGCCTAAAGTATATTATAAACAGAAACTGAAAGAAAATCTTATAAAGTTCAAAATTATTCGGGGGGGGGGGGCAGACCGAATAGAGTATAAGATTAGCTTCCGGTAATGTAGCAAAAATGGAATGCTTTTTATCATTTACAGACGGCAGAGCAAAATATTGGATCTGCTAGATTTTTAGTGGAGGAAATAATGGCAGAACTTTTGCCACGCAGATAAAATAATGCAAAAATCGTTAGCTAAAAATTCAATATATAATATCATATATACGATTGCTAATCTTATATTTCCATTTGTGACTTCAATATACGTATCACGAATTCTTCTCCCGTTTGGTATAGGAAAAGTTGCGTCTTCACAGAATATTGCTTCTTATTTTGTGACGATTGCTTCATTGGGCCTGCCATCTTACGGTGTGAGAGAGTTTGCGAAAGTCAGAGAAAACAAATGCGAAAGCAATAAGCTGTTTACAGAACTCTTATTGCTTAATATCATATCCACAACATTAGCGGTAGTAGGGTTCTTTGGCCTTGTTTTTATAAACGCAGGTTTTAACGGCGAATGGGCACTGTATGGTGCTTGTGGACTGGCTGTTTTCTTTAACTACCTGAACATCGATTGGATGTATAAGGGATTGGAGGAATACGGCTATATTACCGGTAGAAGTTTGCTAATAAAAGGTCTTTCACTTGTTGCACTACTTTTGTTTGTTAAAACACGACAGGATTATGTTGCTTATGCATTGATTTCCAGCCTTGCGACGGGTGGGAATTATGTATTCAATGTTATCCATGCAAAGAAATTCGTTAATATCAATTTCTCAGGTATTCAAATCAAAAAACATATAAAACCGGTTCTTTTGATTGCGTGCATTATATTCTTGTCGAGTATTTATAACAAAATCGATGTTACAATGCTGAATATGATGGCAACCGATGAGTCGGTCGGATTTTATTCGTATGCACAAAAGACTATTAATATGGTGCTCACTATGGCAAATGCAGTCACAGCGGCACTGCTTCCAAGATTAAGTTACTATTATGATAATGATAAAGAAGGTTTTTACCGATTACTGGATAAGGGATTTCAAATCTTATGTGTGATGACCCTTCCACTGACTGTTGGAATGGCACTTGTGGCGTCTCAAACTGTTGAGTTCCTTTACGGAGAGGCCTTTGCTCCGGCTGCTTTGACGATACAACTGATGTGTCCTTTGATTCTTATTAAGGGATTTGGCGACTTATTCTGCTATCAGCTGGTCTATAGTACTAAAAGCGAAAAAATCATTCTTCCGGCAGCAGCTTCAGCATCTGTAATTAATGTCATTACAAATGCGATGATGATTCCAAAGCTGCTGCAAAATGGTGCAGTTATTGCATCTGTGTTTAGTGAGTTGGCGACAAATACGATTCAGTTCATTTATATGAAGAAGAAAGTACGATTCAATATTAATGGGAAAGCACTTGTAACAGGGGTGATTAGTACAGCAATCATGTCTGTGTGTGTACTTCTTCTTATGCAACTGCGTCTGTCAAACACAATTGGTCTTTTCGTTGAAGTGGCTTGTGGCGCAGCTGTATACATTGCCGTCAATTTGGCAATGAAGAATGCATTCATGTTTGAACTCATCGAAAAGGTTAAAAACAAGATTTTGCACAAAGCGTAAATGACGTTTAACGCAGTACAAAGGTAATTGATGGAGAGAGGAGAACTTCGGTGGAAAATATAAGGGAAAAAGCAAAATTCAAAACTACTAACTTATTGATTTGTTATAATTTATTTGTTCATTTTTTGTAATCGGCATACATACAAAACCATTTCAGGTAAGTAGTGATTTGCTAGAAAAACTGTTCTACTATGATATCTCCAACAATGCGGTGCCGTTCTTTTATGCGTGTACAGGATACTTTCTGGTTATTAAACAGCCTGAAGAAGATTTGCACACGAAATGGATGTTCCGTTGCAGAAAAGTCATGAAAATTTATCTAATATGGTCAGCTGTTTACCTTCCGCTAACTATGTGTGGCTGGTTGGTTGAGAGAGGGATGAAACCTGCGTATTTGATTTTCTGTCTGCGAAACTTCATATTTGTTGGTGATAATTTCTATTCGTGGACACTATGGTATTTGAACGGCTTGATTTTTGCTTTGCTCTTAATTGAACTTTTGTCAAGAAAGCTCTCAATTAGGCGAATTGTATGTATTGGATCGATTGTATATCTGATTAGTATCGAATTAAAAATGATGAATGGCCATTGGAAAGTCCATTAACTTGTATTTCTCTTTATTTGTGACAACAAGAAATGTCTTTTTCCAATCACTGGTGTTTGTATCAATTGGAATGCTGGTAGCTCAAATGGATTGTGCAGATAAATTTGAAACATCCATGCGGAGTGGATTAATCGTTGGATTTATCTAGATGGTAAAAGTTAGGCTTAGTTTAATCGGGGGAGGGCAGTACTGAGAGTGTGAAACTTTTTCTGTAAAATAGGATTTATAAGGTTTTTCTATGATAAAATAAAAATCATAGGAGGACCTTTTATTATGGCAAGACAAAAGAAACCAGTACACAGAGTACAAATGACAGAAGGGAAACGCAGCATTATCCATCAGCTTTTGGAAAAATACGATATTCAGACAGCTGAAGACATTCAGGATGCCCTGAGATAGTGTCAAGATTTTTTCGCAAATTTAATTCCTGCCGTTCAGTAGCTGACAGTTAACCGGCTATGATATCAGACAGTAGTTCATCCTCCTGTTTAGTAAGATGATCCATATTCATGTAGCGCCTGGTTCCCCATTGGGTTCCTGCTACATGTCGCAGTCTGGCACATACGAGTATCCAAGGCACTTTGACCATCAGGAAAAGCGCCGATTGCTCTGGTTCGACGTTTAATTTCCCGGTTTAACCGTTCAATGGTGTTATTGGTCCGGATTCTGGTCCAGTGCTGTGTTGGAAAGTCCATATAGGTGAGTGTCTCCTCAATGCCATCCTGAAGCTTTTTAGCAGCAGAGCCAAGTTTCATTTTCTTTAGTTTCTCAGCTACCTGTTATGCTTTCTCACGTGCTGCTTCCTTGCTCTCCTGGGCATGAATGGCTTTTAACATCATTGCTACAGCCTTCATCCTGTTACGTGGAGTAACAGAGAAAATATTCCGGTAAAAATGAACGGTGCGGCGTTGATAACGGGCATCTGGAAATACTTCTGGTATGGTTTCGAGCATTCCGAGATTTTTGTCTCCGATAATCAGGCTGGCTCCCGTTAAGCCACGTTCTTCCAACCATACAAAGAAGGAGCGCCAGCTCTCCTTGTCTTCTTTCAGGCCTTCAGCTGCACCGATAATCTCACGGCAGCCATCACTACTGACTCCAATAGCAACAAGGATAGAAACGTTTTGGATTTCGCCACCCCAGCTGCGCTTCAAATATACGCCATCTACATAGACATACGGATAGTTACCAACCAGTGGGCGTGTACGCCAGGTTTCGATATGCTCTTATGTCTTTTTATTGAGATTACTGATGGTACCTGGGGATACTTTTGTTCCCCATAAAGCTTCGGTGATATCCTCGACACGCCGTACAGAAACACCTGCCAGATACATTTCAATCAGAGCTTCTTCAACGGAAGATTCCCTGTGGCAGTAGCGTTCAATAATAGCAGTTTCAAAGGGAACCCCTTTCAGCTTTGGAACTTTTAGTTCCACATCGCCAGCAGTAGTCTGAAAATTTCGATTGTAATGGCCGGAGCGATACCCCTGACGGTCAGCGGAACGCTCAGACAATGATGATTACCGGAACGGTTACAAACGAAAACGGGTCAACAGTAGTTACGGTTCCATGGGAATCGATGTGCTGCCGCAAGACCGAAAATCTACCTTTGAACCACAGGTGGTCAAAAAACGCCAGAAAGACATTTCTGATATTGACCGGAAAATCATCTCCGTGTATGCGAAGGGAATGACTACCCGGCAGATATCTGAAACTATTGAAGATATCTACGGATTTGAGACCTCGGAAGGA
>NZ_JBBMFP010000039.1:0-27647 GCF_040095955.1 Blautia caccae
TAGCCAGGAGGAAATCGAAATTGAATGGAATTGTGATGATGTATTTTTAGGGCAGAGATAAAATGTTCTGGACAAGAACGATTTTGTGGAAGATAATAAAAGTGCTGGAGTACCTGATTGGAATGGTCAGGTACTATCCGGCAAGAAAAAAGAAATATTTTTTTTGTCCCATACTTGACACGTCCACATGCGTTGAGACATACGTTCTGCAGTCGATGCTTTGAAAAAGGAATTACCCCAAAGGTTGTTCAGCAGCTCATGGGACATGCTCATTATTCCACAACAATTGATATATAAACACATATATCAGAAGAGATGATGGGAAATGAATTGGAGAAATTCAAAGTAGCAATGAATGCCTGATGGACGGCTGCTTACGAAGAGAAGTTTTCGTAAGACTTCGTAAAATAAATCCTACGAAAATGATAAAAACCTTTACGAAAATAATGACAAGGCGGGTATCGGGGGTAGAAAAATAGTAAAAAAGTTGTACGAAAAAAAGCTTCGTAAAATAAAAATGAAATGAAGCAAAGCTGCTAGTGGAAAACACGAAAATAGTCAGTAAGTAAGCCAATTTTGAGGGTTGAGTCCAAGAGGCTCAGGTTCAAGAAGTTGCAAAACAGATGGGCATGTAAGCGAAGCTTGCACTTCAAATTAAATAAGATTTTTTAAAGGCTCTGAAAGCCTTATAAACACTTTATTCTCTGGTGATTATAAGTTTTTCGGAGCTTTTTTCTATGGAAAAAGGGAAATATAGGCAGTCTGTACCACCTGCATCCTGCAATTTTTTTCGTAGATTACTGATGTGCTTCTTAAGCGAACGTTCTGTGCAGTCTTGTGTATCCAGGCTTAAGTGACCGATCGACAATGACTGTCTCTCTGTCTGTATTTCATTTCCGAAGCTGAACAGTAATCCGTGCAAGAAGTTCTTTTATTTCAAACGGTTTGGTCATATAGTCAGCAGCATCACCGAGCAAAAGATTCAACATCAATCTTGGCACTGAGGACAATTACAGGAACATTCTGAATCTAGGGCAGAACTTCTGCCAGCATATCTCCAATCGAAATATCATCATCAATAATTTCTATGGTTTTCATTTTTTCCTCATTTTCTCCAATTATGGATTGCGGTGTGATCATTGGAACACAGCTTGCCATCTGTCTCTTGTTGCGGGAAAAATTATTATCAGACATATAAACGCAGGATCAAGTTTCAGAGGTGGTGTTTAAAAACTCCCCGATGAGTATCGGGGAGAAATATTATTCGTATAGAGTTACCAGAAATTCAGAAGGAGAAAAAACCGATACACAGATGAATCGTCTTTACTTAGAATAAGTTTGCATGAATCAACCGGTTACGAATCTGTGGTCCCAATATCATAGCAAGAACCATTTTGATTAAATCTCCCGGAATAAACGGGATGACACCTGCCATCAATGCGGCCAACAGATCCATGTGTGCTTCATATGCCAGACATGCAGTACCAAAGGCATAGCATACAACATGATAAAGCAAAGCAATCTGTTATTAATCTTGCGGTTAATTACCATTCCTGCTATGATAGCCATTGGAATAAATCCAATAAGATAACCGCCTGTCGGTCCAAACAGTTTTCCAGGACCACTGGTAAATCCGGAAAATACAGGAACTCCCACCAGTCCGATCAGTAGATACACCAGATAGCTGATGGTCCCTCTTTTTACCCCCAACATATACAGTGCAAAATAAATAGCCAAGTTCGTCAGTGAAATCGGTACCGGCCCGATTGGCAGTGAAAAAGGTGCCAGCACACAGATTACTGCGGTCATTACTCCAATCGCAGCAATCTGCTGAATGGAAAATTTTTCTTTTGTATTAATTGTAAGATTACTCATTTTTTTAAGCCATCTTCCTGTGATAATCTCTTTCACAAGGTTTCTCATAATCCCTACTCCGAAGCTGTAATAAACCATCTAATGTAATTCGATTTTATCATTGACTTGGAGAAATAGCAAGTTGATTGAGGAGTGACCAGGGTCACCCTGCCCCGCTATACATGCATCAGTTTTTTCCGAAACTGCGAAGGCGAACAGTGGTTATACATCTGAAAACTCCGATTAAAATTACTGACAGAAGAGAATCCCGAGGCTAGTGCAATATCAGTGATTGAGATTTTGGAATCGGTCAGCAGTTCTTCTGCGTGGCGGATACGCTGGCGTGTGAGGTATTCTTGGAAGGTTATTCCTGTAAATTCTTTAAAAAGTCTGGAAAAATGATATTTGCTGAATCCTGCGATTTCTGCAGCCTGTTCAAGTGTCAGATTTTCCCGAAATGAGGTATCGATATACTGACAGACCGTTGTGAATTTTTCCATGTATTCTCTTCGGGAGGAAAAGGATACATCGGTAAATCGAGGAGTATGTTCGAAATTATGGCGTACTAGCAGAAGAACAATCTGAATAACAGCAGAGGATACCCAGGCATCGGCCAGATAATTACTTTTTTCAGCCTCCCGGATGATTTCCTTGAATTTTGCAGACACTTCCTGAAAGAGTTCCGGACAGGAAGCCGGCGTAAGGCAAACAGCTTCCGGTAACAGCAGCAGTGCGCTTCCCATACCGGGTATAGAATAAAAAAGCGACAATGGTGCCTGAAAAATCAAGCGCTTACCGGTGGCAGGCGCCTGCAGTGAATGAATTTCCCCACTGTTGATAAATAACAGATCAAGGGGATTTAGTTTGTAGCACTCATTTCCTATTACGGCCTGATAGCCGTTTTCTAAAGGCATGATAATTTCAATACTTGTATGCCAGTGTGGCGGATAATCTTCAGTCTCCTGATTTTTCATCAATCGAAACTGTGAAGAATCATATGCAATCGTTTCTTTCATTCCTTTGAGATCTTCAATCATAGTAAAAGATAATCCCTTTCAAAAATAGCAAAATATAGGAAAAGTATAGCAAGAATCAATAAGGAAAACAATAGATTCTTTTTTATAATATAGAAAATGAACAAAAAAGGAGATTACTTATGGCTAAAACATTTAGAGAACGGGCGGAAGAACTTGTAGCACAGATGACGCTGGAGGAGAAGGTTTCCCAGACACTTCACGGAGCGGCAGAAATCGAGAGATTGGGAATTCCCAAATATAACTGGTGGAATGAGGCACTTCACGGAATTGCCAGAACGGGAACAGCGACATTATTTCCACAGGCAATAGGTCTGGCTGCATCTTTTGATGAAGAACTGGTTGCGGAGATGGCTGATATCATTGCCACTGAAGGACGTGCAAAATATAATATGCATGTGAAATATGGTGACAGAGACATCTATAAAGGTTTAACATACTGGGCACCTAATGTAAATATTTTCCGTGATCCGCGCTGGGGAAGAGGTCATGAAACGTATGGTGAGGATCCCTATCTTACATCACGCCTGGGCGTGCGGTTTATTCAGGCACTTCAGGGAGATGATCCTGTATATATGAAGGCAGTAGCCTGTGCAAAGCATTTTGCTGTACATTCCGGACCGGAAGGAGAGAGACATCATTTTAATGCTGTTGCATCCAAACAGGATATGTATGAGACTTATCTGCCGGCATTTAAAGCCTGTGTGCAGGAAGGAAAAGTAGAAGCTGTGATGGGTGCATATAACAGGACAAATGGAGAACCATGCTGCGGCAGTAAGACACTTCTGCAAGATATTTTGAGAGAAGAATGGGGATTTGAGGGGCACGTTGTCAGTGACTGCTGGGCAGTGCGTGATTTCCATGAAAATCATCATGTAACAAATGCACCGGTGGAGTCCGTAACGATGGCTATGAATCACGGTTGTGACTTGAATTGTGGTTGTACATACCCTCATCTGGTTCAGGCAGTACGTGAAGGAAGAGTTGATGAAAAACGAATCAATGAGGCGGTCATCAATCTTTTCACCACACGTATGAAGCTTGGTATGTTTGAAGAACCGGGAACAGTTCCATTCGATAGTATTCCTTATACAGAAAACGACACACCGGAACATAACCGTATAAACGAAAAGATTTCTGAAAAAACTCTGGTTCTTCTGAAAAATGAAGGAGGACTTCTTCCTCTGAATAAGAATAATATGAAAACCATCGGAGTCATCGGGCCAAATGCCAATAGCAGAGCAGCACTTGTGGGTAACTATGAGGGAACTGCTTCCCGCTATGTAACAGTTCTTGAAGGAATTCAGGATTATGTAGGCGATGATGTTCGTGTCATGTACTCGGAAGGATGTGCTTTATTTAAAGACCGTGTCTGTGTTCTCTCAGAACCAAACGATCGTCTGGCTGAAGTGAAAGGCGTATGCGAGGCCAGTGATGTGGTTATTGTCTGCCTTGGATTGGATGCTACACTGGAAGGTGAAGAGGGTGATACAGGAAATGAATTTGCCAGCGGTGACAAACCGGATCTGAACTACCCGGGGCTGCAGAATGAAATCCTCAAAGCGGCATATGAAAGTGGAAAACCGGTGGTTCTCGTTTCATTGACCGGAAGTGCTATGGATCTTAGCTGGGCTGACGAGCATATTCCGGCTATCGTACAGGCATGGTATCCTGGATCAAGAGGTGGAGAGGCTGTGGCACGTCTGTTGTTTGGAGAGTGTTCACCAGAAGGTAAACTGCCGGTAACCTTCTATCGTTCCGTGGAAGAACTGCCGGAGTTTACGGATTATTCCATGAAAGGAAGAACTTACCGTTATATGGAACAGGAAGCGTTATATCCCTTTGGCTATGGACTGTCATATACAGAGTTCAGTCTGTCAGAACCTGAGATTACAGTTTACGAAGGAGATAAGGTGTCCGAAACAGGAATCATTAGAAAGGGTACAGGAATGACTGTACGGACAGTGATTCGAAATATCGGTAAGATGGCCGGAGGAGAAACCGTACAGGTTTATGTAAAATCCTGCTGTGACGGAACTCCAAATCCCCAGTTAAAGGCTTTGAAAAAGGTATTTCTGAATCCGGGCGAGGAGCAGGAAGTCGTTCTGACTTTAAAACCGGAAGCTTTCGAACTGTTTGATATCGATGGCGCTGCACAGATTCTATCCGGTGAATACTGTGTTTATACAGGCACTTCACAGCCGGATAAAAGAAGTAAGACCCTGACAGGAAAAGGTGGATTTGTCAATACATTCGCAGCTGAAGTGTAAAACTGTGGTCTGGAAAGGAGCATGGGAAAAGTGATGAGATTATCTTCATTAGTCAGTGACGGGATGATTCTCCAGAGAGATGTAGAAAACAGTATCTGGGGATATGGTGAAAAGGGAAGAACGGTAGAACTGTCTTTTGAAAATTTTCAGGTTAAAACCATCTGTGGTGATGACGGATACTTTGAACTGATGATACCGGAAATGCCTGCCGGCGGTCCGTGGGAGTTCAGGATGACAGATGGGGAAGAAGAACTTGTGATTCATGATGTACTGTTTGGTGATGTATTTCTTCTGGGAGGGCAGTCTAATATGGAACTGCCAATTGAGCGGGTGATGGACCGGTATGCAGATGAAATTCTGCATACTTCAGAGGATGAAATCCGCATGTTCGAAGTCCCCAAGGAATATGTATTTGGAGAAAAACGTCAGGAATTAGAAAAGGGCTGCTGGATTAAAGCGAAAGGAGAAGAACTGCAGCTGTTCAGTGCTGTGGGATATTTTGCTGCAAAAGAAATTCATGATAGGGAAAGAATACCGGTTGGACTTCTGCAGACTGCTGTGGGAGGTACACCGGTGAAATCCTGGTGCAGCGAGGAGACTGTTACAGCTCTGGGTTATGATGCTGCGGAGATTGAAGAATGCCGCCAGAAAGGATATCCGGAAGCGACCATCAAAGCGGAAGAAGAAAGAGAGCTTTGGTGGAGAAAAGAGGCGTTGAAGGAATCCGGTGTGGATTGTGCTACAGATAGTAAGGGCAGTTTTTGTATTCCGGGATTCTTTGAAAATACTGTGTTGGATCAATTTTATGGCGGATTGCGCTTTACAAAAACCTTTGTGCTGGATGAAAAAGATGAACCGGAAAAAGGAGAAGCTATTCTTTATTTCGGTGCTATGATTGATGCAGATAAGATTTTAATTAATGGCACATTGATCGGTGAGACGGAATACCAGTACCCACCCAGAATTTATCGGATACCGGAGGGAATCCTTCATGCTGGAGAAAATATCATTGAAGTAAAATTGATGGTTTTCAGACAGGAAGGAGGCTTTGTACCTGGAAAGGTGTATGAACTTTGCTTTGGCAGTAATCTGGAGAAAAAGGTTTCTCTTTCCGGTGACTGGAATTATGAAATCATCCACCGGATGGAATCGCTGCCTCAGATGACATTTTTCCAGTATAAAGCATGTGGACTTTATCAGGGAATGCTCTATCCCATCAGAAGATGGAAAATCAAAGGATGTTTCTTTTATCAGGGTGAATCCAATACCGGGCGGCCGGAAACCTATGAGGAGGAATTTGGCACGATGATCGAGGAATGGAGAACCCTCTGGCAGATGCCGGATATGCCGTTCATTTTCGTTCAGCTGGCAGGATTTTCTGATGGCAAACTTTATACGAACGGCATACAGTGGGCAAGACTTCGTGAGGCACAGAGAAAAACAGCCGGTTTGCCATATGCCATGATGGTACAGGCTTATGACCTGGGAGAATACAACGATCTGCATCCTACCGATAAGAAAACAGTCGGCGTACGTGCAGCACTTGCGGCAGAAACATTGATTTATGGCAGAAACGTATCATACCGAAATCCGGAGCTTGCTGCAGCCATTAGAAATACTGGAAGTATAAAGTTTGTTTTTGAACCGTCAGGCATTGTATTGCATACAGAGAAAAGAACTCCGGATCTGAAAGAAGTACCGGGAGTTTCTCTGCGACAGGATAAGAATGAACCGGTCAGAGGTTTTGATATTATTTGTAAAGATGGAAGCAGTAAGGCAGTTGAGGGAAGACTGACAGGAGAAAATACTGTCGAAGTATCCATAACGGAAGACACCGTTGGAGTATCCTATGCATGGAATGACTGTCCGTGGGAAGCAAATTTATACAGCGATGAGGAATTGCCGGTAGTTCCTTTCCAGATTATATTTCAGGAGATATCATAAGAAATGAAAATATTTGATGGTGGGTACTGTGTACCTTTTCTAGTAGAGGAAGATGCTTATGAGGGTGTAAAAATGAAGATGGCTGCCGATATCCGGTGAGAATGTATGTGGAACCTTTTGGAAAACCTCGCCTGATGGTTTCACGTGCAGATGATGACAGAATCCTTGTGAAAAATTATGGGATCTGTGAATCAATGGAAATCCGAGATTTTCTCTATGCGGGAAATCGTGAGGTCATCCTTGAAGTGGCGAATGACGGTGAAGGCTCTTTTCTCTGTGAAATAGAAGCAGAACCCTGTAAATGGCTGAAACTGGAAATGAGCAGCAGAGAGGTAAAAGATCAGGAAATTCTCAAGCTGATTTGCTGCCCGGGCAGTTCCGGTGAATGCTGATGGGGACTGGTGCGAAGATAATCCGGTTGTTTCGTATTATTTGATGGCTGAGGAAGAGGCTGTATATACAGCAGAAATCTGGACATCACCATCAAATCCTGATGTACCTGGAGACCATCTGTCTCTTGCGGTGAGAAATGCAACAACAGGTGAACTATGGAAAAAGGCAGACACTGTTCCGGAGAACTATCGGGCGGGAAATCCGGATGATGATTTCTGGGCTGCGGGTGTCATAGAACAGGTTCATAAAACCTGCGTACCGATTTATCTGCACAAAGGATTCAATGAAGTGCAAATAGAACTTTTAAGCAAAATTCCTGCTGTAGAAAAAATTATTTTCTACAGGGAAGGCACCACCCCCCGGATCTCATGTATGGGTCCTGCAGAAAGCTGGAAGAGATAGTGCTGGATGTTTGAGACATGATATGGTATGATAGCCACAGGAGGGCAGCGTATGAAGAGACTGATTGTTAGATTAGAACATATTATGAATGACTTTAACCTGAAGAAAAAGCTTCATATTCTGTATATCTATTGTATGCTGATACCACTTATCATTACAGACAGTGTTATCCTATTTATTGTGGTTCAATCCGAGAGAGTGGAGCAGCGGCATGTGATGGAAAATGATGCAAGTGCTGTTATATATAATCTTTCCCGGGAAGTGGAAAATGCCGCAATGAAAGCAAAAAATATTTATATGAACGAGTATATCGAGGAGTTTTTGAATCGACAGTATGAGACTCCTCTGGATTATGTGACGGGACATCAGGAATTTATGAAGAATTCACTGTTTGAGACCAGTATGGGTACGGATAATACAGTGGTTACGATTTATGCGGACAATGATACTATTATCAATGGCGGACATTTCATCCGTCTGTCTGATGTGCGTGAGACAGAATGGCATAGATATTTGCAGGAAGCGGGAAATAATTCAGTATTGTATTTTTATTATGACCAGTGGAAAAGTCCTGCAGTGCAGCCGCGGCGCAGCGTGTTATTTATCAGAAAACTAAATTTTTCCGGACAGGACAGCTGTGAAAAAATAGTGACGATTGAAATGGATTACAGTAGTCTTGTACGCAATCTGGATAATATGAATTATGAGTCTGAGATCTATATATGTAAAGATAATAAGATTTTGCTTTCTAATAACGGATATAATCAGCCAGGGCGGCCTTTTAGCGAATGGAAGGAAAACATACAGCCGGATTATCAGAAAGAATACAGTGCTTATGGAGAACATCTACAGATTGCAGTCTGTAAAAGAAGTCGTGGGATACGGGCACAGATATGGAATCATATGCCGTTGATTGTTTTTCTGGTGTTGATTAATACGGTGATGCCGTGGATTCTGATGCGGCTTATTAATCGTTCTTTTACTGCCAGGGTGGAAGAATTGAGCAAAGCATTTGATCACGTAGATGCGGATCATCTTCAGGAAATCTCATATGTGCGGGGGAAAGATGAAATAGGCAGTCTGATGCTCAATTATAATCACATGGCATCCCGCCTGAATGATCTGATTCAGACGGTGTATAAGGATCGTCTGAGAGAACAGGAGATGGATATTGCCAGACAGAATGCAGAACTTCTGGCACTGCAGAGTCAGGTGAATCCTCACTTCCTGTTTAATGCCCTGGAGAGCATTCGGATGCACAGTATCTTAAAGAAAGAGTATGAAACTGCGGATATGGTGGGAAAACTGGCCGTGATGGAACGTCAGAATGTGGATTGGAGTACAGATTTTGTCAGAATGAAAAAGGAACTGGAATTTGTGGAGGCATATCTGGGACTTCAAAAGTATCGTTTTGGAGACAGACTTTCCTATGAGCTGGACATAGAACCGGAATGTGAGGATATTCAGATTCCAAGACTGACTTTCGTAACTTTTGTGGAAAATGCATGTGTACACGGGATTGAGAGTAAAACAGCTTCCTGCTGGATTTTTGTCCGGGTTTATCGTAAACATGAGGATATCTGGATCGAAGTGGAGGATACCGGAAGCGGTATGGATGAGGACAAAGTGGCTGAAATAAAGGAAAAGATGTGTAATGCAAGCATCGAGAAACTAAGAGAAAAGGGGCGTGTAGGTATTATCAATGCCTGCCTCAGACTGAAAATGATAACGGATAACAAAGTGTGTTTTCATATAGAGAGTGAAGTGGGAATCGGTACTACTATTCAGATCAGGATGCCGATAGACTCTCTGGATGATAGAATACAGATGTACAGATAAGACTTCAACAGGGGTCTTGGGAATGGAAAAGAAACAAAGGAGATAAGAACATGCTGCGGGTTTTGCTGGTTGATGATGAACCTTTTATTGTACAGGGACTTATGGTGTTTATTGACTGGGAACAGGAAGGGTATGAGATTGTATATACTGCTGCCGATGGAGCAGAAGCACTTACATATCTGAAAGAGCATAAGGTGGATCTGGTCATTGCAGACATTAAGATGCCGGTAATGAGTGGACTAGAACTTTTGGAGACAATACGCAGAGAAAATATTTCAGATGCTTATTTTATAATTTTAAGTGGTTACAGCGATTTTTCCTATGCACAGCAGGCAATTCGTTATGAATGTATGGAATATATTTTGAAACCGGTGGAAAAAGAGGAACTTTTGGGTGTACTGCGCAGAGTAGCCAAAGTGTCAGAAGCTGCCAGGGAAAATGAAAAGAAAAAACAAAAGCTGGAACATGAGTATCTGGCCAGAAATATCATTTCACTTCTTTGCGGAAAATACGACCGAGTTAATCTGGAATATATAAAAAGTCATATGAATCTTTCAGACAGTGTCAGATATGTTTATTTGGAACCCTATAATATAGGAGACATGTCCGAACAGGAGGATGGGGAATACCGTCTGATTCAGAGAAAACTGTATCAGGCCTGTCAGGATTTCCTGAAAGAAGACTGCAGTCACTGTTTCTTTGATGTGTCCTGGAATGAGAAGAATTACGATATAGGTTTTATTTACTGTGATTATATGGCGAAGAACCGGGCAATCAGTGAAGTTGAGTATCTGAGCGACTTTCAGGAGAGTCTTGAACTGGCAATTCAGCGTCCTGTAAAATTGCTGGCGGGTAAAAAAGTATCAGACATTTCTGGACTGGCAAAATCCTATAGTACCGCCTGTGTATTGAACTCTCTGGAAGCATTTCGTGCAAAAAAGAAAATGTATTTTTATGAAGAAGAGGTACAGATTCATAATGGGGGTATTATCCTGTGCAAACAGAACCTGGATGCGTTGATATCAGCCATTGAGCAAAACGATAAGATACAGATCCGTAAATGTGTGGAAAATCTGTATGAAGAAATGCAGCAGATGGGACTTGCCGCAGATACAGTGAATCTTAACATTAATTATTTCCTGTTTCAGCTGATTTATCTGGCAACCGAGCAGGATGATTGTGTCGATCAGAAAGAAATTCTACATTTCATTGGTGAAAGTACATTTGAAGAGGGAGTCACCAGAGGCAGCAGTGTGCATATGGTGCATTTTGCTCTGGAGTATGCAGAATATCTGGCTCAGCTTCGCAAAAATATTTCCAGGGGAGGCGTACTTGGAGATATTGAGAAAGAAATACGCGAAAATTATGCAGAGAATCTTACTTTGAGAGAATTGAGTAAAAAGTACTATGTGAACAGTGCTTATCTGGGACAGATATTCCGGAAAAAGTTCGGACAGTCATTTAAAGAGTATCTGAATAACTATCGGATGGAGCAGGCAGTTCAGAGACTGTTGTATACCAGTGATAAAATCTATCAGATTGCTATGGATGTGGGATATAAAGACTGCGATTATTTTATTAACCGTTTTATTGCAGCAAAGGGATGCACACCTGCAAAGTTCCGCAGACAGGGCGGAGTATTGAAAAACTGAGAAAATGGAAGAAATTTTCCAAATGAAAAAAGACAGGATAAATGATAGGGTTCTATAATTTGTCCTGTCTTTTTGTATGCTTTGTCCGGTTGAGGTTTTTTTTGTAGAAGGTACAATATAGTAAATTGATAAGTCGTATTTGTTCTGCAGACGAATAGGAAAATATTTATAGTATCAAAAGAAATAGGAGGATGGGGTCTATGAAAAGAAAATGTTTAATATCCCTTATGCTGTTAGCGGCGGTGTCAATGGCGGCCTGTGGCAAAGCAGAAAAAGAAACAGACACAGGTGCAGAGTCATCTGATGGCGAAGTAAAAGAATTTACTGCATTCTTTGCAGTTCCCGGTTCAGAAATCAATGATGATAATGAAATTCAGCAGAAAATTGCTGAGATTACAGGTGCTAAATGTAAAGAGACATGGCTTACAGGACAGACTGCTCAGGAAGCAGTAGGAACATTAATCGCCGGTGGTGAGTATCCGGATATGATTGATGGTGGAGATGGTATGGCACAGCTTTATGATGCTGGTGCACTGGTTGCACTGGATGATTATATCGATAAGTATCCGAA
The DNA here is from genome assembly GCF_040095955.1 of Blautia caccae. Lineage (NCBI taxonomy): Bacteria > Bacillati > Bacillota > Clostridia > Lachnospirales > Lachnospiraceae > Blautia > Blautia caccae. The sequence goes on from NZ_JBBMFP010000039.1 coordinate 11,960, forward strand.
TATCAAAGAATATCTGACTGAAGAACAGTGGGATAAGCTTCGTCAGGATGATGGACATATTTACTGGATTCAGCAGTTCGGCAATATTTATGGTGAAGAGAAAGCAACTACTCATAATGATGAGGCTTTCTGGATACAGGCTCGTGTTCTTGAATGGGCAGGATATCCTGAAATCAGCACAATGGATGAATATTTTGACCTGATCGAAAGTTATAACGAAGCAAATCCTGTGATGGAAGACGGAACAGCCCATATTCCTTACACAATCCTCTGTGATGACTGGCGTTATTTTTGTCTGGAAAATGCTCCTCAGTTCCTGGATGGATATCCAAATGATGGTTCTGTTATTGTAGATCCGAATGAATTAAAGATTATCGATTACAATACAACACCTACTGCTAAAAGATATTTCGGAAAATTGAATGAAGAGTATCAGAAAGGCATTGTAGATCCGGAATCCTTTACACAGACTTATGATGAATATATTGCAAAACTTTCCACCGGACGTGTGCTGGGTATGATTGACCAGTGGTGGGATTTTGCTTATACCGTAAATGATGCACTGAAACAGCAGGGACTTGATAAAAAGGGATGTGACTACATACCACTTCCGATTACGATTGAAAAAGGAATGAAGAACCAGTGGCATAACTCCGGCGGTGCTCTGAATGTTGCCAGCGGTCTTGCTATTACCACTAGCTGTGATGATGTAGAAGGTGCTCTTCAGTTTGTGAATGATCTTCTTTCTCAGGAAGTACATGACCTTCGTTACTGGGGTATTAAAGATGTTGATTATTCTGTAGATGAAAATGGAGAGTATTATCGTACAGAAGACATGAGAAAGAAGGATTCCGATACAGCGTATAAGGCTTCTCATAAATGTGTATATTCTTATTTCCCACAGTATATCGGAACAAGCCGTGATGGAATCAACGCAATGCAGCCACAGTATCAGGCAAAAGAGTTTTATGAGGGATTGTCAGATGATGTAAAAAAATGCTTCGATGCTTATGGTGCTGAAACATATGTAGACATGCTTGGAACCAGTGAGGCTCCGGGACCATGGTATCCAATGTATTCTTTCTCAAGTGCTATGACAACAAGCACACCTGGTGGTATTGCATGGACAAAGATGGGAGAAATCAAGCATGAATATCTTCCTAAAGTAGTAATGGCATCAGATTTTGAAGCTGCATGGGATGAGTACATGAGTGTATACGAAAAATGTAATCCTCAGGATTTCCTGGAAGAAATGCAGACAGAACTTGATCGCAGAATGGAAGAAGCCAAGAAGTATCAGTAGAATATAAGTGAATAAATCGGGCAGATGTCGGTTTCGGTATCGCGTGACAGACCGGTTCATCTGCCCTCTCTTTTTAGGAGGAGACTATGGCTGCTATAGAAAAAAGAAAAAAAGAAAAAGTAACAGAAATGAAAGTGAAAATCACTTGGAAAGAAATAAAAAGACAGAAAGCTCTGCTGATCTGGTCAGCCTTTATTGTATTATATGGTGTGATTTTCTGCTATTTGCCACTGGGAGGATGGCTGATGGCTTTCCAGGATTACCGTCCCAAGGATGGACTTCTGCATTCTCAGTTTGTAGGATTGGCAAAGTTCCAGCAGTTGTTTTCTGATGCCACATTCCTGCGTGTTATCAGAAATACACTGGCTATGGGTGTAATCAACCTGGTAGCAACCTTCTTTATGGCAATTTTATTTGCTATTTTGTTGAACGATGTAAAATCTCAGGGTGGAAAAAAAGTAGTGCAGACAATCTCTTACCTGCCGCACTTCCTGTCCTGGATTATCGTTACTGGTATTCTGCATGACGCACTGTCCGGAACGGGTATTGTAAATGAGTTTCTTTTGAAATTCGGTATTCTTGATCAGCCTCTGAATTTCTTCGCTCATCCAAAATTCTTCTGGCCAATCGTGGCATTTGCCAATGTATGGAAGGAAACAGGATGGAATGCCATTATTTATCTTTCTGCAATTACATCCATTGACCCTTCCCTTTATGAAGCGGCCAATATTGATGGGGCCGGAAGATGGCAGAGAATCCGCTATATTACATTACCGGGAATCCGTCCGACTATTATGATTCTTCTTCTGATGAATGTAGGTAACGTATTAAATGCAGGTTTTGAAATCCAGTACCTGTTAGGTAATGGTCTGGTACAGAGCGTGGCACAGACAATTGATATTTACGTATTGAAATGGGGTATCAGCCAGAATGACTTTGCAATTGGTACTGCGGCAGGTATCTTCAAGAGTTTTGTCAGCATCGTGCTTGTTGTCATCGCCAATGAGATTGCAAAACGGACCGGTGACGAGCGGCTGTTTTAGGAAAGGAGAAATCAGACTATGGAAAAACTTCACAAAAGGAAAAAAACATCGGTTGGGGATACCATCTTCGTGATATGTAATACCCTGTTCATGATTCTATTCGTGCTGATTACACTATATCCGATTCTGAATACAGTGGCAATTTCACTTAATGACGGTACGGATGCATTGAGGGGTGGGATTTATCTGTGGCCCCGAAAATTTACCTGGAAGAACTATCTTACCGTTTTACAGAAAGATAACCTGCTGACAGGTGCTTATATTTCTGTGGCAAGAACAGTAGTTGGAACTTTGCTGGCCCTGATTGCCAATGCAATTCTGGCATTTATCGTCAGCAGAAAACGTTTCCTGTTCAAAAAACAGTTGTCACTGTTCTGGGTTATTACCATGTATGTAAACGGTGGCATGATTCCAACATTCCTGCTGTACAAAAACCTGGGAATGACAAACAGTTTCTGGGTTTATGTAATTCCTGGTATGTTCAGTGCCTTTAATATGTTAGTTATCCGTACCTATATGAACGGTCTTCCGGAGAGTCTGGAAGAGTCTGCACAGCTTGATGGTGCCGGATACACAACGATTTTCTGGAAAATCACTTCACCGCTGTGTAAACCGGTGTATGCGACCGTAGCTTTGTTTGTGGCAGTTGGTCAGTGGAACTCCTGGTTCGATGCCATGCTGTACAACCGTATGAGCGACCACCTGACAACCTTGCAGTATGAGTTGATGAAACTGCTTTCTTCCGTTACCAATCAGGGTAATTCTGTAGAAGCTATGAAAAATGCAGCAGGTGCAGTTACTCCAACATCTGTACGTGCAGCAGCTACCGTATTGACCATGTTGCCGATTGTCTGCCTGTATCCGTTCCTTCAGAGATACTTTGTAGCCGGTCTGACCATCGGAGGAGTAAAGGAATAAGATAAAGATGGAAAAGGGAGCCGTTTACACAGGAATTTATCCAAATATATTCGAATTAGCCGGATATGAGAAAAAGGAAATAGAAAATAGAATAGATCAAATATTTCAGACTCTTTTTTATGGGAGTGATGAGGAAAGAATTTATCATTCCGTTGGTTGTGAGCTTGGATACATAGAGGATACCGGTAATCTGGATGCACGTACGGAAGGTATGTCTTATGGTATGATGATGTGTGTGCAGATGAATAAAAAAGAAGAGTTTGACAGGATATGGAAATGGGCAAGAACTTATATGTATATGACCGAAGGTGAAAATGCCGGATATTTTGCATGGTCCTGTGGAACAGACGGCACAAGAAACGCTGATGGTCCCGCACCGGACGGAGAAGAGTTCTTTGCAATGGCATTATTTTTTGCCTCTCATCGCTGGGGCGACGGGGAAGGGATTTTTGCTTATAGCGAAGAGGCAAAAAAGTTGCTGCATACCTGTATTCATAAAGGAGAAAACGGAGAAGCGGGACGTGCCATGTGGGATCCGGATAACCACCTGATACGTTTTATTACCGAAGTGGATTTTTCAGATCCTTCCTATCATCTGCCTCATTTTTATGAATTATTTGCACAGTGGTCTTACGAAGAAGACCGTTCTTTCTGGGAGGAAGCAGCGAAGGCAAGCAGGGAATACTTGAAGAAGGCATGTCACCCTGTGACCGGCCTGTGTGCAGAGTATGCAGAGTATGATGGAACCCCTTGCACAAAAGGGCAGAATATCTGGGGGAGACATGACTGGTATTACAGTGATGCCTATCGCACGATTGCTAATATTGCTCTGGATTATGCCTGGTTTGGTGCAGATGAGTGGGAAGTGGAAGAAGGAAAGCGCTTTCTGAAATTTTTCTGTGAGACAGCAGGGGAGGAACATCAGGATGGAATTTTTGCCATTGATGGTACGGTGATTCCCGGGAAAGCCCTGCATCCGGTGGCTATGACAGCAGTAAATGCACAGGCAGGATTGCTGGTACAGAATGAACATGCTCTTGCCTGTGTCCGCAAGTTCTGGAATACACCTCTGCGCACAGGAAACAGGAGATATTATGATAATTGCCTTTATTTCTTCGCTTTTCTTGCATTAAGTGGAAATTATAGAATCTATTAACAGGAGATATTGATATGCATTTTGCAAACAATCCAATTTTGCCGGGTTTTCGTCCGGATCCTTCCATCTGCAGAGTGGGAGACGATTATTATCTTGTAACATCAACCTTTGCTTATTTTCCTGGTGTTCCTGTTTATCACAGCAAAGATCTGGCTAACTGGGAGCAGATTGGTCATGTACTTACCCGGGAATCTCAGCTTCATCTGGAAAATGCCGGACATTCCAGGGGAATTTATGCACCGACCCTACGGTATTTTCAGGGGCGATATTACATGATTACAACAAATGTTTCTCATCGAAACAATTTTATTGTAACTGCTGAAAAACCGGAGGGACCCTGGTCTGATCCTTATTATCTGGATGAAGATGCTCCGGGGATTGATCCCAGTCTGTTTTTTGACGAAGATGAAGATGGAACAGTTCATTGCTATTATGTAGGAACAAGACCAAACCAGAAGCACGGAGTTCGTTATAATGGGGACTGGGAGATATGGGTTCAGGAACTTGATTTGAAGACAATGGAGCTTATTGGTGAAAGCAAAAAAATCTGGAAAGGTGCCATGCATCATGTGATCTGGCCGGAAGGACCTCACCTTTACAAAAAGGATGGTTATTATTATCTGATGAATGCTGAGGGAGGTACAGGACCAAATCACAGTATGACGATTTCCAGAAGCAGAAGTGTGTGGGGACCATATGAGGGCAATCCCAATAACCCTATTCTGACTCATCGTCATCTGGGAAATGATTATCCCATCACTGCTGTGGGTCATGGTGATCTGGTGGACGATGGCCATGGAAACTGGTATGTGGTTATGCTGGGTTCCAGAAAATGCGAAGGCTATGTAAATACAGGTCGCGATACATTTCTTGCGAAAGTGACATGGGAAGATGGATGGCCTGTTGTGAATCCGGGAGTCGGTATGCTGGAGTCGGTAGTCGAACTTCCGGGAGATGGGGCAGAAATGAAACCTGAAAGCCAGGTATACCATTTCTTCGAGAAGAAACTCCCGATGGAATGCATGACTCTTCGGAAGCCTCTTTGGGAAAAATACGATCTTTTCCAGAGAAGTGGATATCTGAGACTTCCGACTTTGCCGCAGACATTAAATGAAACATCCTGTCCTGCTTTCGTTGCTGTAAGACAGAAGGAATATCTGTATCTTGCATCTGCGGGAATAGAGTTTTCCCCCTGTGTAAATGGGGAGGAAGCTGGTCTTGCCATTCTGTGTGATGAGACACATCATGTTCGGTTTACCAAAATGATGTGTGACGGTAAGGTGCAGCTGGTACTCGATCGTCGTCTGGGTGACAAAGAAGAAAAACTGGCTGCTGAAGAAATCGAAGACGGATTTGTAAATCTGGAAATCAGAGGCAGAGGACAGAAGACAGATTTCTACTATAAAGTTCAGGGAAAAGAAAAGATGCTGCTTGTTTCTGATGTGGATATGACAGGATTGAGTACTGAACTGGCGGGCGGTTTTACAGGTTGCTGCCTAGGAATGTATGCATCCTCCAATGGTGAAATTTCAGAAAATCATGCGGACTTTGCATGGATGGCTATTGAAAACCAGTAAGAGTATCCGTTATAATAATTAAAGATTCTAAGCTGTGTACCCCCGGAAATTCCAGCGGAATTTCCGGGTACTATTATCTTGAAAAGGGTATCATGTTATGCAAAGCATGGTGCACCCCTCATAGCAGGTACACCGAAGCATACTTTAATTTCTAAGAGAGGAAACGGATATATGAGAAAGTACTGGAAACAATGTACACTTTTATGCTGCGTCGTAGCTCTGGTGGGAACAGCATTTTGGCAAATAGGAAATAGGAAAAAGTCGGAGATTAGAAAATATTCGGCTTTTTTTTCCGTTCCAGGACAGGAGATTGATGAAGATAATGAGATAAAAAAGAAAATCGCGGAACTGACAGGAGCAGAATGTGAAGAGATATGGCTGGTAGGACAGACTTCCGATCAGGCTATTGCTTCCTATATTGCCGGAGGAGAGTATCCGGATTTTATTTCCGGCAATATTGATTTATATGAAGCAAATGCTTTGATTCCGGTTGATGAGTATTGGGATGAATACCCGAATCTGCGCAGTTATTTTACTGATAGTCAGTGGGAGCTGTTAAAACAGGAGGATGGGCATATTTACTGGATCCCCCAGTTTGGGAATCAAAAAAATCCATCAGAAGATATTCTGCATAATGGCGAAGCATTCTGGATACAGACAAGAGTATTAAAATGGGCGAAGTATCCGGAAATACGTACGTTGGAAGAATACTTTAATCTTATTGAGGCTTATGTGGACGCTCATCCTCTGGATGACCTTGTACCATATACTGTTCTTTGTGATGACTGGCGATATTTTTGTCTGGAAAATGTGCCGCAGTTTTTAGATGGCTATCCTAATGATGGCTGCTGCATTGTGAATCCAAATACATTAAAAGTGGAGGATTATAATACCACAGCCACGGCAAGAAAATATTACCGGATATTAAATGAAGAATTTCAGAAAGGAATTCTTGATCCAGAGTTCTACACACAGACTTATAGTGAGTATCTGGAAAAACTTGCTACCGGACGTGTTCTTGGTATGTCAGATCAGTGGTGGCAGTTTTATTATACCGTGGATGATATGTTGCGTCAGCAGGGAGAGGGAATGAATTATGTGCCTCTTCCCATTACAATCGACAGAAATGTACAAAATAAGTGGCATACCCAGAATGGAACTCAGCCAGATGTTTCAGGAGGAATATCTGTCACAGTAAGTTGTAAAGATGTAAAGGGGGCTTTTCAGTTCCTTAATGATTTGCTCAGAGAGGATATTCAGAAACTTCGTTTTTGGGGAATTGAAGGGGTAGATTATGAAGTGGACGAGAACGGATTGTTTTATCTGACCGAAGAGCAGAGAGATATGGTTGCTGATTCGCAGTATAAAAATACACATTTTTGCTCTTATGCTTATTTTCCACGATTAGAAGGAAATTATGAAGATGGAATCAATGCTTTTTCACCGGAATTTCAGCCGGAGGAATTTTATGCTGCTCTGCCGGAGGATGTGAAAGAATGTTTGTCAGCGTATGGATGTAATGACTATGTAGATATGCTGGGAAATCATGATATACCGGGAGAGTGGTTTCCCGTGTATGCCTATGCGGATATTCTGACAACGGGTTCTGAGGCAGGACTGGTATGGAAGAAAATGGATCAGGTGAAACGTGAATATCTGCCACAGCTGGTTATGACAGAGGATTTTGATTCTATCTGGGAGAAGTATATGGAAAGTTACGAATCCGTTCATCCGGAGATATTTTTTGCAGAAATGCAGAAAGTAGTGGATGAGCGGACGGGAAACAAAAGTGAATGATGACAAGGAGACTTATACAATGAAAGATTTTTACAATCCTTTAATTGGCATGGACTATCCGGATCCTGATCTGATACGCGTGGGGGATACCTGGTATATGATCAGTACAACCATGCACTTTATGCCGGGGGGTGAGATTCTTCGTTCTTATAATCTGGCAGATTGGGAGCGTGTGGGTTACGTTTTTGATGATCTGGATCATACACCGGCACAGTGTATGGAGAATGGAGAAAATATTTACGGACAGGGTATGTGGGCAGCATCCCTGCGGTATCATAATGGCATATTCTATGTGTGTTTTGTTGCCAATGATACCCATCGAACTTATCTGTATCAGTCAGAAAATATAGAAGGGCCGTGGAAAAAACAGTATATCGAAGGATTTTACCATGACTGCTCTCTTTTGTTTGATGATGACAGAGTTTATATTGTATATGGAAATACACAGATTTATATTACAGAATTAACTGCTGATCTGAGCAGTCCGAAACCTGGAGGATTGCACAGAAAGATAATTGAGGATACAGGAAATGTGCGTCTGGGATATGAAGGAGCTCATGCATATAAAATTAACGGTAAGTATTATGTATTTCTGATCCATTGGCCCAATGACGGAGCAGGAAGAAGAACAGAGGCATGTTTTATATCAGATAGCCTGGAAGGTGAATTTATCGGACGGGATATACTGGATGATGATCGAGGATATTTTAATTTCGGTGTGGCACAGGGAGGAATTGTAGATACCCCGGAAGGCGAATGGTATGCCTTCCTTTTTCAGGATTCTGGAGCTGTAGGGAGAATTCCGATTTTGGTTCCGGTAGATTTTACCCATGGATTTCCGGAATTTGGAAGTAATGGTAGAATAGTGGAACCAGTTTTGCTACGGGACAGAAAACCGGAATATGTATACGAACCCCTGACTGCGAATGACAAGTTTCAGTATAAAAAGGAAGATGGAAAAATATCGTTTCATAAAGCATGGCAGTGGAATCATGTGCCAGATGATCGCCTGGTTGACTGTGATGAAAATGGAGGATTAAAACTAACTGCTGGTTATTTGTACCATGATTTGTGTGAAGCACGAAATACATTAACGCAGAGAATGATCTGGCCCGGGTGCCGTGCTTCGGTAGTTGTTGACGGAACGAATCTTAATAATGGTGATTATGCAGGAATCTGTGCACTTCAGGGCTGTTATGGAATGATTGCCATAACGCGTGAAGGGGAGCGGTATTATCTGGTTATGCGTGCAGGAAGTCCTGCTGATGACAGTCGATATCCTGTCATCCGAAAAGGCGGAAAACCTGTGGAGTATGAGAGGGTTAAGTTGGATTGTGCGGTTGCTCATCTGGAACTCTGTGCTGATTTTTCTGATATGAAAGATATTGTAGTTTTCCGATATTGGAGTCATGGCGAGTGGAAAAGATTAGGGAGCGTACATAAATTGTATTTCAAGTTGGACCATTTTACAGGCTGCAGAGTTGGATTGTTTTGTTATGCATCTGAGAAAACAGGGGGAACTGCAGTGTTTCGTGATTTTACATTGCAGAATTTATGTATTGACAACCGATACCAGCCTTAGTATTATCTCATCTTTGACACTTAAGTAGATTAAAACACCTCGCAAACCCAGTGTTTATGCTGGTTGCGAGGTGTTTTGCTCTCGTTTTGAAGTATGGTAATTTATTCCCTGCCCTTACTTTTTTTCTGAATCGTTTTCATCTGACTTTTCGTAATGAACTGAAAGTCTGTTTCAAAACCGCACACTGAATGCAGAGTATCGGTTAGCTTATCCCGTGTATACAGAGGCATGAATCCCTGTTCCTGTACATCAGCAAAATTCATGGTTTTGAGTTTGTCCAAAATCGTTTCACAAGTATAAATGTTTCCTAAACTCTTTTCCAGATAACGGTAGATGACTAATGAAAGAAAACAGATCAAAAAATGTGCTTTGATGCGTATTTCATCTTGCAGATATACAGGTCTGGCTTCAAAATCGGTTTTCATGATGCGGAAACATTCTTCGATTTCCCATCGTCCCTCACTTACTTTCAAGATATCTTTTACATCATCGTACAGCAGATCTGTTGTTACTGCATACAATCCATCATAAAGTGCTTCGTTTTCAATCTTATCTGTATCCAGATAGTTTTTGATCTTCGCAATCTCACCATCTTCAGTAACAGCGGTCTTTCCGATAAATCTGGCTGGATCGTTTGGATTTTTTCGTTCTTTTTTTATCTTCCCGGATTTGAGCATTTTTTCAGCACGCTCCACTTGGGTATCACGTATCGCTTTCTGATATTTGGCATATTTAGGAGAGTATGTGATGATAAGACGTTGGTGCAGGGAATGCGGAGTATAAGGCTCATCCTTATAATATAATCCAGAATCGTCTTCTGGAATCCTTGAAAGATCAACCGGTGAATCATCCGAGACACGCTTAAAGCCTGTCTTATCCAAAGCCCAATTTTTATCCTCTTTATTTAGCTTTTTAATAGACTGAGTAACGATAAATGCCCGTTCTCCTGCATGATTGATTCTTTTAATGGCTTCTGAACCAAGCCCTGCATCGCTGCAGTAGATAAATTTAGTGCAGCCAAAATCCCGAAGCACTTTTTCTTCCAGAGGTTTTAATGAAGTCTGTTCATTTGCATTTCCTGGGAAAAGTGAGAAAGCAAGAGGGATTCCGTCTCCATCCATGAACATTCCCATCTGTATGATTGGGTTTGGACGGTGTTCTTTGCATTTACCGTATTTTTTGTCACCATCTTCCTGCTCGAGCTCAAAGAAATAGTTTGTACAATCATAATAGAGTATCTTATCATTTCTCTTTTCAAGAAGATGGCTGTTTTTGTATACCTCAGCTTGAATAAAATCACATTCGTTTCCTAATACATCAAGAGCCCGGTATATGTCATGCAGCTGATAGGAAGGTTTTTCCAAAAATTCAGAAGCTACTTTAAATGAGGAACGTTTACTTACTGGTTCTAAAATCCTGGCATAGATCAGGTCAGAAAGAATGGCATTGATATCATATTTGAATTTATGTTTGTCCCGAAGCTTTCGGCAAGTCTTATCAAGATGAAGACGATAGTAAAAAGCCTGCGGAAAAAGATATCCTCCCCGATAAAAGGCCTGCTGATTATAATCAAGCTTTTGGTCAGCATGAAAAGTTATCTGGACAGATTTAGTCTGTTGCTCTTTTTTGTATTTTATTGTTTCCAATCTGGCTTCTTCTCTAGCCCATTTCATAACATCATCACGAGTCGGTCCGTGCTCAGGGAGTAAATCTTTGAGTGTACCAAGTTTACGGACAATCACAGAAGTACTAACCCCTTTGTTGTTGATGTATCCTTTTGAAATATAAAAGGATTCTGAATTTTTTGATTTTGATGTCGTAACTCGCATAAAAAAATCCTCTATACCTTATTCTATCATATACTGCAATAAAATACAATAGATTAAAACAATAGATCAGGGTTGTTTCACGAACTATTTCAAGAGCATTTCTAACTCATACAATCTTAATTCTACATCTCCCATATTGTTTCTGTCGATCTGCTCACATAAAAAAGCGCAAATTATCCCTATCCCCTTTACAATGCCTTTTTTCAGAGATATTCTTTATACATAGTCAATACAGACCGGCTATGCCTTTAAACACATATCGTTCTCGCAAGTCTGCGTTGTCACAAAAACAGTCCATCATTTCTGTCATTATATTTGTGATACCTGTCTCGTGCATTGCCAGACGCAGGATGTTATATGCATATTTTCTGATGAGCGCCAGATTATTTCGGGATTTTTTGGCAGGTGAGCGATCTTCCCTGAATGTGTCGTCCAACACATGATGGAGCCGGTTTTCTATTGACCAGTGCATTCTTTTTATGCTGCCCAGCTCCTCTGCGGTAAGAATAAGGTCTGTTATCAGTGCGGTACACTGAATATCCTTTCCGACCCCTTCTTCCGCAGATGGTCCTGGAACTCTTCTGGATCCTTTTTTCATAAACTCTTCCCTGGATGGAGTGACATCGTTCTTCTGGCTGTCCTTTTCAACCGGCACTCTTACCTGCTTGATCCGTCCAATACTCTGAACGTTCGCCCATTCTTTTCGGCTTTTGGTCAGGTTTGAGGCATCTTTACATATTTGACAAGTCCTATACTCATTTCTGTCCCGATTTTTTTCCATCTGACTGATTTCTTCATATTTCTCAAGATACTCCCGCATTACAGGATCTGTAGTTTCGCCTTTTTTCTTTTTAGCAGTTTCCGCTTCCAGTTTGTCCATGAACGTATGGATCTCCTCATAAGCCTCTGGTTGGTTTTTCTTTACTGTCAGCACAAAATGTCCTTCCTGTTCATGGATCTGGTCCATGATTGCGGTCTGCGTTCCAATCGCATCAATCGTTATAATACTTCCACTGATATCCAGAAGTTTCAACAATTCAGGAATCACCGCAATCTCATTCGTCTTTGAATCTACAGGAAGCTGTGCAAGCAGCAATCCCCGGACAGTTTCCACGACGTTCAAAATCATTGGAGTTGCCGCACATTTTGTCTTTTCCGTTGCGCCACAGAGTGCTTTCCCGTCAATTGCAAGATGGGTATTCTTCGAGTCCACGATTTCTCCAATCCATTCCATAAAAGCACACAAGGCTAATTCCTCATCAATTCCGCTCAGCATCCGACTAATCGTGGAAGGCGAGGCGATCCCGTATTTCAATTCCATATGTTTCCGCAGCCATTCCAGGTTATGTTTGCACCAGTTAAGACTCCTGCGGATCGTTGTCCTGCCACAAAGAAATCCGATTGTGACACATACCAGCATTTCTGCCAGATCGTGTCTTTTCTCTCTGTTGCATCGATAATCTGGAATCTGCCTGAAATAATGAATCAGTTTTTCTGTCAGAAATGGTTTTTCAGCACATTTCCAGAGCCACCTGTATTTTCTCCAGAAGTTCCTGCTGTTCCTCATTAACTTTTGAAATGATTTCAGTTTTATCCAGACATACTAAATAGATTGTCTCTAACTTATGCAGTTCTTCCAGACCCACGCCCCATTTTTTATATATTCTGCGGGACAAAGACGATATCTGAGCTGCAAACTGATAACGAAAATCCGATTCTTTTTTCATCGTTCGTTTTTTCTGGATATAAGAAGTTGGAGATTGCTTGAAAAGAATAATAGAAAGTACATCTTCCCAATCATCCCCTAATGGTTTTTTCCAGTCATCCGGGCACAATTCCCAGACAGTTTTTGAAAACCCGTATTCCCATACTTCTGCATCTGTTAAAGATACCTTCTTTTTGTTGCTTTGTATTACCCCTTCCGGAGTAATAATGCCGATATAAGTATCGACCGGCTGCGGATATTTTTTCCCTTTTACACGCCGGGATGTTCTTTTATAAAGGTAATAAGAATCCCCCTTTTTTTCACGGTAGTTCCCTTTACACGGTGTTTTTGAACCCATTCTGGATATTTTTTCTCAGTTACTGGCATAATGTCCTCTCCTTTTCATATAGGTGGTACATACCTATACTTTATAGACATTACAGAATAAACGCATGAATGATAATTCCTTTAAAGTCTATCTTATAATTGGCATTATTTCCGATGCAATCTGTATGCGAAACCGACTAAATCTATCTTGTAACACACGATTACGTACATTTTGTGGAATTAGAAAATATAAATTCATACAAAAATATTTTATTACAGGTGCTAATTTCTGTTCATGCGTTTATTCTGATAGACATTATACCTCTACTTGACCTAAAAGTCGAGGGTTATACACGCTTATGTATAGCATATATAACCCTCGATGAAATCTGATCTTTTTAGAATTTTAAAATATCTTCATGAAACAACCCTGACAATAGATTTGACACAAAAAAAGCAGGTTTTATGCGACCTGCAAGTACTTTTTCTATAATTCAACTGTCAAACTCCCGCGTACACTGGTTGCGTATTTTCCTGATTTGGATTATACTTAAACTATCAGGAGAAAGGAGGAACGATTGTATGCCACAAACAATTCAAACACTGCTTACTCAGTATTTATCAGAAGTACAAAAGATTTACGGTGCACATCTCAAGAGCGTTATTTTATATGGTTCCTATGCAAGAGGTGATTATTCATCCGATTCTGATGTCGATATCATGTTGTTGGTGGATCTGACGCCGGAAGAAATGGATCCTTACTCCGATGCATTGTCGGAACTGGGATATGAGTATAATGTAAACTATGATATCTGGATGATGCCGGTTGTGAAAAACCTTCAGCATTTTAAGCAATGGGCAGCAGCATATCCGTTTTATACCAATGTACAGAAAGAAGGGGTGCTTTTATATGAAGCAGCCTGATTCGTTGGATGTTGGAACAAAAATGGATGTGGTCCGTCATCGTTTAAATGTTGCAAGAGAAGACCTGGATACGGCTAATCTTACATTTGAGGCAGGGCAGTATCGAGCAGCCAATAACCGTGCATATTATAGTATCTTTCATACCATCTGTGCGGTGCTTGCAAAAGAGGGTGTTGCTTTTAAACGACATAAGGATACGCTCAGCTACTTTAACAAAAATTATGTACAGCCGGAGATTTTTCCTCGTGAACTGGGAAGGAAAATTGTAAAGGCAGAGGAAATACGTCATGCAAGCGATTATGATACCTTTTATATTGCTTCCAAAGAGATAACTGCACAACAGATAGAGACAGCTACAAAGATTTTAGGACTTGCAGAACAATACCTGTTTGTGGAAGAAAAACAACAGGATAAAGGGTAACAGGGACATTAGAAACCGGTACATGGACAGAAAATAGTCTGTGTGCCGGTATTTTTTTATGGAGAAAATATCTGTGAACTATTATATGGATAATTTGTACTTTCCGATGATTTTAATGAACTTTTGGTGTCTGATTACGGACACTTTCTGAACTTTGTTCTGATACAATGGTTATGCTGATGAAAGAAGGCATAGAAAACTGAATTAAATTTGAGAGACGGAAGCCTCAGTAGTTAAAAAAAGACTACTGGGGCTTTTTTTCGTGCCTGAATTTCTCAGCCAATACCTGCAGGTTTTACCTGGCAGTAGTTGGTGGAGCAGGCATGAACCAGATCAGAGGACCGCCTTCTGAATTTGAAACTGGCAAACAAATTTCAAATTCAGGAGGACGGATATGTATATTGAACACCCATATTTTGTTGGAGACAAATATTTCGCAAAGGTAGACGGCGAATTTATAGAGATCACGAAAGAAGTGGCATATGCCATGAGTAATTTTTATCGAAGCAGCAAGCCCAGAAAAATTGAAGTAAAAAATGAAAAGGGGGAAGTCATTGGAATGAAAAATAGAGAAATACCATTCAGCAGCACAGGAGATGAAGAAAACGATTTTTCAATAGAGGATTACCCGGATATGAGGTGCTGCGTAGAAAACAGTGTAATTGAAAAAATCGAAGCTCAAAAGATCCATAAGGTAATCAATGGTTTGAGTCCGGAAGAAAGAATGATTATCTATGCGATTTATTTTGAAGATAAGACACAAGAAGAATTGGCTTCAATTATGGGAGTGTCACAACAGGTGGTAGCATACCGGTTGAAGAAGATTTTGAACAAAATGCGGGAGATTTATATGAAAAATAAAAAAAGTTGAAAAAAATTTTTGTAAAATCCCGAGTCACTTGACTTTAGTAATTAGGGAGAGTTTTAAGGACTCCTCAAAAGTACATTGACAGCTGAATATCCAGTAGTAACTGACGTGACATCTTATGCAGGGAGCACAAGGAAACTGCCGCCAAGACTCTGATGAATATCGGACGAGCGAATAAGCACTGACCGAAAATCAACTGGCAGGTTGATGATGCGACGATCTGTATAGGGTGCGATAC
>NZ_JBBMFP010000040.1:0-23222 GCF_040095955.1 Blautia caccae
GCCTCTGTCTTTGTCATGTGTTACTCCTTTCCCCGGCAGTTGCGCCGGCGCAAAAAGAGAGCGATCACTCGCCCTCTACTCCTCTTTGTTATGCTGCTTAATTACCTGGTTGACGTAGGTCGATAATCCAGCCACCAGTATGCCCTGGACAATCGCTGTAAACACTGCCATTGCGATTTCCTGCATCCCGCTCAATGGGCAGGTGGCAACCACCCAAATACCGCACAGCAGGATTCCCAGTCCTCCAAGAGATATCGGGATATACTTATCTGCAATTGCCTCTGTCTTCTTCATGCCCACACCTACAAAATAAAGCACCACGGCCAACACCAGCAGTTCTGGTTTTACATAATTCATAATCTGATCCATAATCATCTTCCTTTCTTCTCCAGGTCTTCAATCCTATGATTTGCGACCTTCATCTGTTCTTCTTGCACACACAGCTTCTGTTCCAGCTCATATGTACGCTCTATTACATTATTATGCTTATCTACCCGTTTTGTGAGCTCCTCCAGTTTATACTCCAGCAGAGCTCTGGTCTTTTCCTGCTGACCACGATTGCTGATCAGGCAGACAAGCAGTGTTACACCTGCAGAGATGCAGGCTGAAATGATTGTTTCCATTCGCATTTCTCCTTATTAATTTCTACAATAAAATAAGACCGTCTCCGGTCCTGCTCTTATCTCTGCCATATGCGGTTACTCTACCGGGTCAACCGGCGGGTCAATCGGCGGGTCAACCGGCGGGGCAACCGGCGGGTCTACTGGGTCTGGGGTAGGCTCTGGTTCAACCGGTTCCAGCACTAGGGTTTTGCTTGGTTTGACAGGCCACTTAATCTCAAATGGGAAGCCATCCTGCTCTGGTATATCTCTTAATGCCTCCCGGTATCGCGTCCATTCACCATTTAAGGCTTGCCCCAGTGTGGTTAAAAAATCTAACCATACAGTAAATGTCTTTCCGGCTGGCACCTGTAAGCCCAGTCTGTCAAGCACAACTTCTTTGTCGCTCTCTGCCAACATTTTGTCTCTGATTTTCCTTGCTGTTTCCGCCGCCGCTTCCACATCTTTTTCGCTAACTGCTGTTTCATAAGCTGTCTGTTGTACATCGGACTGCTCTGCCTTTGTGGTTTCATATAATTTCTGCATTTTCGCCAATCTTTCACTTTCTGTCACCATTATTCCCATATCTTTCCTCCTATCTTATTTTGATAATTAGTAGATTGCACAAGCCACCGCCGCACCGAGGGAACTGTGCGCATAGTCGCTGCCCACAGAACCGTCAGGGCGCACAAGGCGCACAGAGTAAGTGACCCAGGGGTTCGGAGACCGCAACCACCAGAACCTAGCAGCTCCGCTGCTATTGTATTTGATTCTGTCAGCGGCCAGTGCTCCGCTGTAATATGGGTACTGTGTTCCGTCTGCCACATTGTTCTCCATGCCTCCGAACACCTCTGAGTATGATGCCAGCCAGAATCTGTCCTGTGTTTCATAGGAACTGTTCAACTCATCCGCCTCCTCGTGGATGCCGTTGGACTTCGTTACGTGCGAACAGATTCCAACCACTTCCAGGAAGTCTGCCGGCAGTCCAGCCATAAATCCAGCTATTGAAGCGTTCCACGTTGGCGGCCTATCATATTTTGTCTGCGGTGTCCAAAATGTTCCTACTGCCTTATCGCTGTTCAGCATCTGTCTCAGTGCTGACTCCTTCCAGTTACTGGAACCGTACCGGATGCGGTGCGTGTGGTTGAGTGCTCCTTTTCCGTCTGCGGTTCCTAGATCCGTTCCCCCGGTGCCCTCTGTGACCGTCACCGTCTCCAGAGCTGTAGTGCTTACTTGCGTCTCATATGTACTTATCTTTGTGGCTGTTGACTGCGTATTATACGACCACGGAAACATAACCACCCCGCCCGCAGGCACGGCTTTTGTAAGCGTAAACTGTAGCGTCTTACCACCTCCATAACTGGTATCGTATCCTGCCAGTAGCGTAAAATGATAGGTTCCTGCCGCCATCGTTGTTTCTGCTTTATAAAGTGCCTCTGTATTATCAAACTGGATTGAGTTGATGACACAATCATGGCTCAGTAGAGTCATACTGTGTTCCATCCTACCATTTGGGTCCTTGTCATAATCGTGGGCTACTACATCCCAGATTATCTCTCCGTATGTTTCATGCTGCACCCTCAATTGCGACCCGACAGGAAATGCTTTTTTCCCAAATCCACTCCGAACTATGCGCTGTACAGATGCCCACGTACTTACTTCCGGTGTCTGCCCCGTGACCGATATAGCAATGAGATTGAGCGCCTGAGCTATCTCCTGCATGGTCGATTCGCGGGGAATGTTAATTGTACTCATAGTATCTACCTCCTTCTTAATAATTAATGTCCAGTCCCATATCATTGGGATTTATAGAGAGCCTTAACCCTCCTAATGTCTCCCGGATGTATGTCTCTGTGTCCACGGTGTACTCCAGGGAGATAACAGGCTGTAGCGGGTCATCTGTCCAGATGTGGGTGGTACCGGCATAACTGCACAGGGCATTCATGGCGGATTGCTCCTGGGGAGTGAGGGGCGTCCATGTCTCTGTGTCTTTGCCTATGTCGTATAAGCATCCCCACACGCCATCCCTGCATGTAAGCTTGTCCCACTGTGTAAGCGGACGGTCTGAGGTTACGGTGGCTGTGCGGCCTTTGTAGGGTTCCCAGCCGGTGTCTTTGTCTCCCAGTATTACACGGGGATAATAGACTTTATTTGTCAGCACCGTTCCGGAGTCTATTTGGGCATGGCGTACTCCTGTGACCTTAAAACCTTCGGGATGTTTTTCCGGGTCAACAAAAAATTTGTATTGTGCCGGATATTCTGTGCCCATAAACAATACTACATCTGATATATAGTATGTTTTACCGGCTTGGAGCACCATTAATACATTATCGCCTGTAATATCTGCTGTATACTTGCCTAACAACCATACAGCGACTGGCGCACCTGTACCAGTGCCATTACTGGTTAATGTACCATCTGGGTTTACGACTGTAGTTATTCCCGCAGCGGTACCGCCTTTTGCTCCGGTCATATCAAGCAGGTTGTTTTTGCACGCTGTCACCTTCACCTCATACTTACCGGTCTTCGGGTTCAGTACCCCTACATTTTTCAGCGGCACTTCCGCTTCCGGCGCCGGCACCCCATCCTGCACCGTCATCCCCTGCACATCCAGCTTCCGGTATCCCTTGCCTTCCACCGCGTCCTCCAGGGTAAGAAAGCTCCCCTCCGCCTCCCGGATGATAGCGCTTGCCGTGGTACGCTGGAGCTGTGCTACATTGTCCCGGTTAGTGTGAATCTGCTCCCGATCTGCGGCTATTTCTGCGGCGGCTGCCTGGACATTTTGGACTTGTATGCTGCCCTCTGCCTGTACACGGGATACCTGGGTGTCTCCGGCTGTGTTTACACGCTGTGTCTGAGTCTGGCCGGCATTGTTTACGTCAGTTACGGCCTGCTGTGCGGTGAGGGTGAAATCATTATTGATTTTTTCAACTGCCCTTCTGTCCGCTGCGACCGCCCCCCTGTCCTCTCCTGTAGCTTTCCTGTCAGCCGCCGTCTGCTCCGCATCTTTTCCGGTCTGTTCCGCATCATTAAATGCCTTGTCAATAAGACCATCAAGCACACCGTATTTATTAGATCCCATAATAGCGTTATCATCCCTGGCTGATGCTTCAGTATAAAGGATGAAATTTGCTGTTGATACTCTTGCATCCCCCATCATAAGCTCTATCTGACAAGGCCGCCTGCCGCTGTGCAACATATCGGATGACAAAGGAGCCAGCACTTTATTATCCTGAATGGTACATTCGTTCCAAAAAGTACCGCAGGCAATTCTTGCGGTAACTCCGGCAGGTATCTGGTATTCCTTCCCTGCCTCCCTCAATGCGATCTTCAGGACGCGGCCTGTATCTCCCTGTTTTGCATAGACCACTTCCGTGCCACTGCTGTAAAAATCAAGTACGATATCATCCTTAATTATCTTCAGTTCGCTCATTTTCATCACCTTCTTTTTCGGCTGCCTCTCTCTGGATCGCATCCATTTCAATTGTCATTCTCGTCAACTCCGCAGCATATTCGGAAGCCCTCATTTCTTTCACTTTTACAACCACATTCGCCAGTGCACAGTCCAGCCATGTGCTCGTAAGTCCATACTTTCGGGCAACTCCCATAACGGCGTCACCGATTTCAGCTTCGGCCCTGCTGATTGCTACAGGCGTCGAAATCTGTACTTTTCTCATTTCAGGAGCTTCTTTTTTCTTCATTTTATACCTCCATATCTATAGTCATTTCTAGTGGTTCTGGCTTCTCGAAATCTAACTCTTTTGGTTTCGGGTCCATTGCAAGTTTAACAGCCTCTTCAATTTGTTCATCAGTGTAAACCGTTTTCACTCCCGTATTTTCCAATAGTGATATGGCATTCACCGGATTAATCATTTCGTATAGCTGTTGTACGGAACGGATTAAATATGCTACAAATTTCATAAAGCTGACAGCGTACAAACCATTCTCCTGCTTTGTTACTGCCTCTGGGATAACTTGCATGACCTGCTGTGCGATCACACCCATCGGAACGTGGGTACCATCTGTTCTCCAGTCAAACTGTTTTACATTTATTTGCAAAAGCTTTTCCAGTGCATCCACTTCTGGGTCTGCGATATTGGCCTTTATACGCTCGTCTGACTGGTTGTAAATGTCATATCCGTGCATATTCAGGTCTGTGTAAAAATCCACTCCCGTGCCGTTATAAACGTTCACACCTCCTGCATTTACATCAAGTTTTTGCACATATGTGCGGTCCGGCTCTGCCCGAAAATAACTTGTACTGCTACCAGTATTGCAAACAATAAAGGACCCCGTCTGAGCGCCTATGGCACCGTTCCAGCTCGTCATACATCCATAACTGCCCAGATTGACGTCGTATCCCTCACTGTAAAGGTCAGCCCCTAAATGCAAACCTTTTTCATCAAAAATACTATTTGCCTGGCTGAAACATAGCATTGTCGTATATGTCGTAGCTGATGATGACGTACGATAAGCAAGCGCCATGTATTTGCCTTGATATTCCAGGTCAATAACAAGCCCTTTATGGGCTGAATTCTTTGCCCATTGATTCGTACCAATTTTCCCTACATAATACCCATCCCTCCAAAAATGATTGCCGCTTTCATCAAAAGCAGAACGCTTTTTACTACTATTCACGGCTCCATCGTATATAGCAATCTCACCGGCACTGATCTGAACATATTTACTGCTGTTATTAAAGGCCGTTATCACCTTGTCATAATATTGCGTTACATAGCTCGCAAATTCATTTTGTGCGACCTTACTCTCAATGCTATTGCTCAGGATGGTCAATTGTGCTTCATTATAACTTTCATAGTTTCCTAACAGCTCTACATCTTTGACATATACTGGTACGCCGCTCACATTATCATAAATGTAAAAATAGCGGTTTCCATCTGTTGTCACATCATATTCAAGTTCAAATTCTTTCCACTCTCCTGGAAGGATTCCTCCTATAGGTGTGTACTTTGATGTATAATTAAAACTACACCGGACTCTTGCTTTTGCTGTACTACCCGGTTCGGCAGCGGCCTTGAACCTGACTTTAAATTTACCTGCTTTTACGTTCGTCCAATACTGCCGTATATAAGCCGTTGTCGGAGTACCTGAAAACCTCACACATTTCCCCAATACATCATCCGTTACAAGGGTTATTGCTGTCTCATCCGATACCGTCCATTCGTTTAAGCCATCTGAAAAATCACCATTAACGACGTAATTATGTTTGGTATCCTGTTCCAGCCGCTTTACGCTGGATGTGATCTCATCCGAAGCAAGAGATATCGCCGCTTTCGCATCTACAAGAGCCTGTGCTGCCGCGTTCTGACCTGCTTCTGTAGCATTTTTCTCTGCCGTATCCGCCGCACTCTGTCCTTCCTTCACAGCTTCTTTTTTTGCATTGTTTGCTACTGTTTCCGCATAAGCAAAAGTTGCATATGTTTTTGCCGCTGCCAACTCAATACCCTGCGCACTCACATTGATAGCGGATCTCATTTCTTCCGTCGTGGAATACAACTTCAGTTTTTCGTCTGTGGATTTATTTGCATTTGATTCTGCCGCGTTAGCTGCCGTCTGCCCGGCTTGGATTGCGGCAGTCTTTGCCTCATCCACCACTTGCGTGACATACATTGTAGTTGTATACTTCTGTTCTGCCTCTAACTTGATGTCATCGGCAGATTGTATAATGGCAGTCCGCACCTCTTCTGTGGTGGAATACAGTTCCAGTTTACCGTCTGTATATTTCTTTGAGTTATTCAGCGCTTCGGTCGCCTTATCTTCGCTATATTTTTCAACAGCGCGCCTATATTCTGATGATAATGTTTCTGACTGTATGCTGCCTGCCTTGATGATTGCTCCATTCAACTCTCCCACCGTTATAAGGCTGGCATTTATTTGCCCATCCGAAGTTAACGCAAGCTCATATGGGCCGTTATACCCGTTTTTTGAGTGCCCCAGGCCGCCAAGATTAAACCGCCACATATTTTTTGCGGTATTTACATCTTTAGTATCCATGACCAAAAACTCATATGGGTTATGATCTGCGTCATAGTTCAGGCGGACATTTCCGCCTTTGGCACCTGTTATAGATTCAGTCGCACGGTCTATCGCCTCGTCCATGAAATTCTTCTGTTGCTGGCCCTGAGACTTGATCTCTTCTTTTACCTGCTTGATGGTGCTTTCTATCCGTGGAGCCGTGGCCGATATCGTAACAACATCCAGATCATGCCGTTTCGGATATTCCCGGTATTCCACCACACGGTGCTTTATGTGCACTCTGCGCCGCCGGTCAATCAATGTGACCATTTTATACAGCCACATATCAGCGTTAAAGTTTCTTACATCACATTCGTAAGAGCGCACCGGATATGCGAGGGTTTTAAGTTTCTCCTTTGCCGCCTGCAGAAGACTGGATGCTACTGTATACCTTTCATCACTCCATCCTATAGATATCGTGCGGTTACTGTATGTCTTATCCTCTACATACTCTTTCCCGCCATTGATTCCGGCAAAAGTAAGGGGAATCCCTTCATCGTCCTTCTTGCCATATGCATACAGCCTTGTGGCGAAATCAGCACTGTTCCCGGTAAACCCCAGGCTCCGCAGGTTTAATTCGTCGGTAAAATACTCGCCACTATCTGTATAAGATTCCGGGTTTATCACATATAGCTTTTTACCAGGGACATCATAATTAACGACTGCTCCATATATCTCACAGGCCCTTGTCAATATATCCAGGGATACCACGCATTCCATTGGAGTTTCCTCGGATGCCTCCACTGTGTCACGCTTTGTAAATACGCCTGCGCCCAGTATCGTCCACCCTGTCGGCTTGATATCATCCAGAACCTCTATGAGTAATGCATTCGTCTTTCGGTATTCCTTCCAGAATCGTTCTCTCCATGCATCCAGGTCTATGTCGCAGTCCACAACTACCATACCGCCATGCTCATCCACATTTTTTACAGCATAGATGTTATTCCCATCCGTGATGCGGACCTCTTCAGCGATATGTTTGTACGATTCATGTTCCGGTGAGAGTTCAAATGTCAGTACATCCCTGCCGTCATACTTATGGCATATGCTCCATGCATTCCCTTGCAGGTTGAGCGGATACAATATACTATTGTCACCTGCATCATATATTTTAAGCATGGTATTCACCTCACATAAAAACCGGGTAAAATGAAACCTTAACCGGCATATTTGCCGACATAACGATTTCATTCATACCCGGTCTTATTTTCGGAAAATCTATAATATCCGTATCCAAAAAGCGGTTTATGCCACCGGCGGTGACTTTCCCTTCGATTCCATCAATAATAAACGTCTCCTTTGCCTTTAAATTTTTTACGGTTATCCCATTTATCTTAAAAGATGAAGTTGCCGTTGTTGGCGTGATCTCCATCCGCATCCCGCTTTCCACATTCCCCAAATTCTTTACAGATCCATTCCCCGTTAACTCATGTGTGACAAGCGGCAGCCTTTTGATTACAATAAAATTCATCGTTACCAGGTGGTAATATTCCACGCCTGTATCATCGTCACTGTATTCTGTCAAGATCGCAGGGTATTCAAATCGGCTTGCTGTTGTCTGTATGACACATTTCCTACAGGCTACCAGCAGATTTGAAATGTTTTCCTGCAGATCTTCTTCTGAGTTTCCACAGACATAGAACACCATTACCGCACCTTTACCATCCAAAGCACTGCTATATACATTAAATGCACTCACTCCAGTATTCTCTGTATAATCAAGAGTGATGGCACCGGGTAGCATATAAAACTCCTTCAGGTCCGCCGCATACTCACGATATACGTCTACGCCATCTATATAGCACTCGTCGCCTATCCGCTTGTCGTTATTATTGTTAAAAGCAATCAATTGCACCACCTTCTTTCGGGCATAATAATACCCCGCCTGATTTTCAAGCGGGGTGGTTTATTTAACTATACTTGTCGTATATATCCTGTAAACTTTTATTGTATTTATTATCTGCATCTATAGCTGAAAATGTTCTATTCTCAAGATATTTTAACTTAAAACTACTTTCAATTGCTTCGTCTACATCCAAAAACATTAAACTACTCTCAAATTGCCCTTCATCATTGCGAATCATCAAATATATGCTTTTATGCGATTCATCTATAAGCGAAATTGTAAGCGATTGATATGATCCCGTATCATCTCTACTAAATATTTCATAACATTTCTGCATTAAATTGAAATATAATTCAGGCTCAATATCACTAATGCTCTTGATATCATTGATAATATTCAATCCGTTTTCCGCTATATACGCCTCAGATTTGATGTCAGGGCATTGATTAGTAATTTCATCAACAATGCTATTTGATATCTTATCGTCTGCCGTCGAATATTCAATTGCATCTGATGCAGAATCCGTGGATTCCGATACTGAATCCTCTACCGTTAATTCCTGTTGTATATCACTTTCTTCCTTTTGACCACAACCGCATAAAAACAATACACTCAATAATAAAAATATTCTTTTCATTCTTTATACCTCCATATCGTAATTATACCTTATTAAGCTTTATAATTAAAGCTTTTTTGAATAAATTCTGGAAATCACTGGTGCTGTTCTCCTCCCGATTATTTCATAATTTACATCATAAATATTACCATCCCTCATTTCTATTACAGGTGAAATTGGATTTTTCCTTAATGAAGCATCTAATTCTCTCGCTATATCTTTCGCAATCTGTTTATAGTCTATTTCTGGAGTATTAATAGTAATATTTATATCATCTCTTTGAACCGCCATAGCTTTTGAGATATCATTCATTATTTCATTTCGTCTGGCGGATTCTGAAGTGCTGATTCCCAGCATTGTTCCGGTCTGTTCATAAAGATTTAATGCCGTATTCCTCTTACTTGTGCTAAGCGGAATAACAACTTCCGGTTTATTACCTTCTGCCAACCATGAAAGCTGTTCAGTTTCAACGAACCCACCGTTAGCATGTCCACCGATACCTCCTGTACTATTTGTATATAAGTTCATTGTCGCAGTTAATGGGTTTCTATCCAGAAAATCTTGCATCCCATTCCAACCTTGACTTGCTGCATATATCCAATCAGGTTCATTCATATCAGGTGCGTCTAAACTTGAATTTTCTACAACTTCTTCCATACCATCAATACCCATAATGCCAAGTTTTTTTAATCTGGATACAAATTGTGGGGATATCTCTCCAATTCTGGTGTCTGTAGCAGTATCTATGACATCAATTGTGTTCTTAGCTTCATTCTTAACAACCTTTATATTATCGTATAAGCCTTTTCCAATACTATCATCTACTGCAACACCCAGTTCCATTAACTGTGCCAAAATTTCAGGCCGTTTGGCCTTATCTGCGTTTTTAAGTTCTGATAACAATTCAATGGCTTTGCCTTGTACTGATGGCGCTCTATCAGAAAGAGTGTTCAATAGTGAATCCGACGCGTTTATTCCAAACGCTCGCATCAATTCTTGCACTTCGGATGTTTTAATGGATGTTCCATTGGCCAGTTGCGACAACAACTCAACGGTTCTTTCATACACTTCTGGAGATTTGGTTATTAATGAATCGGTCAAAGCATCTGTTGTTGATATCCCGCATTGTCCCATCAGAGCTTCTATCGTCGGGGTTGAGTCTTCCGTTGCCTGTTGAAGCAGTTTCCATGTATTCGCTTGCGCATCATATACCTTTCCGGATGCCATAAATATACCATCCGATATTTCTTTTGGTATTTTAATTCCTGATTTTTCAGCTTCTGCGACAGCATTCATAAATTCAGGTGAACCGCTCATCTGAGCGCCTAATAACTGATACAAATGTTCAGTGTTGCCAGACATCACTTCCAATTGATAGACATCCAGTAGACCCTGCGAGATTGATTCTGGCACAATCTTCCCGGCGTTTAGGTAGTCATCTGCAATTCGTGTCATTTGTTCGATATCAGGAGACATATTATCCAGTATATCATTAATATTCTTCCTGGAATTTTTATCAATTTCTTCGTATCCCTTTTTAAATTCACCTTTCATACCCTCGAACAAAGCGTCAAAACTTCCACTATTATATTGTACGCTTTCAAATTTATCGTTAAATGATTCTTCAAAATCATTTTTGAATTTATCTGTAGTTTTTTCCAGCTCTTTTGAGTAATTGGATTTTATTGTGCCAACTTCCACATTGACAGTATTAACCAAAAGTTCGCCTAATTGTTTATTAGCCTGGATATCAATATCGCGCTTTGCATCTTCAAATTCTTTTGGTGATATTTGACCTGCATTTAATTTTACCTGCCAAGGAATAAGCAGGTCAATTCTGGTCTGTTCTATTTCATCTCTTCTTTTCCCAATCTCTTTAGTGATTTCTTTCTGAACAGTCTTAAAGCTTTCCGCTGTCAGTCCGGTTCCTGTATTGGCACTTGCCTGAATGTTCTCCAATTTAAGCTGATACTCCGCTTTCGCGATCTTATCAAGCTCTTTTTGTATCTCCTCCCTCGTACGACTGATAGCGTTCATCTCTTCATCAGTCATCACATTATCTTCCCAGGCATTATTAACCTGGTCAGCCAGTTTCTCACCAAGAGCCTGTAAATCGCTGTACAGGCCGTTATAAAAATCATCAGAGAATTGCTTGAAATTATCGTTAGATGTGGTTCCAGGCTCAAATACGGCGTCTATGGCAAGGTTTGCAGTGTAATGCTGCTGTTCTATGTAATTCTGCACGCTGGTCACATAGTTGTTCACAGATGATTTGTAGTTCTCGCGTTCCTCCTCTGTGAGTTCCATACCTACAGATACTTTCCACTCTGCCTTATTCATATCATCTATGGATGTCTGTATGCTACTCTCAAACTCTTCGAGCTTCTGTCTCGCCTCTATCTCTGCATCCAGGCGCACAGTCCAGTCATTAGTGGTCAGCCTTTTTGCAACATCTTCCACCTCTTCAGCAGACAGCTTTACGGTTCCAAAGTGTTCTTCCAGATTAGCCTTCTTCGCCTTTTCATTGGCGATTGCAAAAGCAGTACCCACTCCCACAATGGCAGTCGTAGCAAGCGCCGCCACTCCCAAAGGAGATCCCAATTTTGACAGTATCCCAGAAAAACCTCCAACGGATGAATTTGCATTCAGCGCTCCTTTTTCTACTGCCTCCATACCATTTTTCAGCACATCCGCTTTCGCTTTTGATTTACCAAATGATTCAAGCAGGGAGCCGACGCCAGAAGTCATTTTCCCAATTCCCGTTGTTGCTGTACCGGTCACTTTTAAAACTGGGCCAAGGGCTGCGGCAAAGCCAGCCGCTTTTAAGATTGCCTCCTGTTCTTTCGGGGAAAGTTTGCTAAACTTCTCAGCCAGATCGCCGACAAATCCGACAGCCTTTGTCACCATAGGCAGAAGCTTATTACCTACCTCTATACCGGTGTTTTTTAACTTATTCAGTTCCTTTTTGATTTTCCCCATATCGGAATTATTCATTTTATCGAATGCTTCTTCTGTGGCACCGGCGCTACCCTTCATAGCATCCATAGCGCCCTGCATATCCTTTGCACCTGTGTCAGAAGTAAGGACCATCATAGAGTTAAGTCCCTCTACAGAGCCGAACAATGTAGCAAATCCGCCGATTGGACTATCCGCAGCCTGCGCGAGCGTTTCCATGCTCTGCTCCATGCCTTTTGTCTCTTTTTTGAGATTCTTGTATTCGTCAGAGCTTTTTTCTCCCTGCTCTTCCAGTTCTGCCAGCCTTAATTTATTTACTGCTACTTTTTCAGACAGTTCCGCAAATTCTGGGGATGCTTGCTGCAGTGCTGCCTTTACATCCTCCATTACGCCTGTCATCCCTTTAGATTGCAAAGCTGATGCAGAGAAATCAAGCCCCAAAAGGTCCGCCGCCTTTGCCGCCTCCGTGGATGGGCTGATAATATTTGACAGGGCCGCCTTTAGTCCGGTCACCGCCTCACTGGTCCCGATACCGTTTTTAGTAAGAGTTGCCATGATAGACATTACCTCTTCTATGCTCATATCAAGCTGTGAGGTAATAGGAATGACCTGCCCCATGCTGGACGCTAATTCGCCGAATGTTGTCTTACCATAGTTCTGCGTCATCAGCATCATATCAGAGACTTTCTGCATATTATCCACACCAGAAAGACCATAACTGTTCATGATCGTGGTCAGTCCGTCAACCGCAGTCGCAGTGTCCGTAAACCCGCCTTTTGCAGCCTTTGCCGCAATCTCTGTATACCCTATTGCATTTGCCGTATCTCCTGTGGCAGAAATAGTCTGATATAATGCCTCATTAAAGTCTGCAAAAGCAACTCCCGTATCATTGGAGACTTCCATTGCACCCGCGCTTATCTGATCCATGCTCAAAACTGTCTCGTCAGCGATAGTGGATACTTTAGCAAGGCTGTCGCCTGCCTGAAGAGCGAAATTGACAGCAGCCCCACCAGCTCCCACAAGGGGAGTAGTCACTCCGACGGTCAGCTTACTGCCTATGGAGTTTATCTTATCACCGGCGGCCTGTATCTTGTCTCCTGCGTCCTGCATCTCCCGCCCGAATATCACCGCTGTGCTCTTTGCCTCTGCAAGCTGTACCGCCATATTTGATATAGATGTCTCCGTTTCGTTTACCTTGGTTTGGAAGTCTATGATTGCCTCCTTGGACTCATCTATTTCCATATCCAGAGCGTTATGTTCGGATTTTAGCTGTTCAAGCTCATTGCGGTATTTGTCTGTCGCATCAGCGGCTTTCTCGTATGAGCTGATGATTTCTTTATGCTTTTCTGTTACTTCTTTATACTTATCTGCTACTTCTTTATGCTTTTCTGCTACTTCTTTGGCCTCGTCACTGTTCTTCCCGTATTCATCAGTGACAGCCTTTATTTCCTTCTGCGCAGCCTTGTATTCATCAGTAACAGTCTTTATCTCCTTCTGTGCAGCTTTATACGCATCAGAAATGCTGTTGAGCTTTTCTTTTGACTTTTCATACTGGCTGGACGTGTTCTCAATCTTGGTCTTTAACTTTGCCTGTTCTTCCCCAGATTGCTTGATAATGGTGTTTAATCCATCTATCTCCTTTTTATATACAGTGGTCTTATCCTTTGCCGTAGAGATGTATCTTGACAGGATATTTGCCCGGTTTGCAGCCTCCTCAAAAGCAGATCCGGTCCCTTTACTGACCGCCTCCAGCTTATCAAATTCTGACTGGGCCAGTTTCCCGCTGCGCTCGATCTTCTCCAGTTCTTTCTGTGCGCTGGATACCGAAGATTTCATGTTCGATATATCAAGCTCTATATAACCTTTTGCTACACCAAAATCTTCCATACCATCACACTCCTAACCTTGCGTAGAAATCACTCATGCTGTTTGTCTCTACCTCATATACCGGTGTTTCTCCATCCCGTATACGGTTTAAAATATAGTTACAAGCCTCGTCAAAACAGAAGGCTGTATATTCATCGTCTATGCCCATTATCTCACTGGGCTTTCTTCTTCCCGACAGGTTTAGTATCCTGTTTAGATTTTTCGATTTTACGAAACACTTTGAGGGAATCTACCCCCGTCTGTGTGTAATTGTATATGTAGAGGAGCTGCTGGTCTGTAAGGTTGATACCGGCTTCCTCCAGTTCGCTGTAGCTCGGTTCCACCATAGACGCTTCTGCTACGATGGTCAGGACTTCGCCCAACTCTTTCATTCTCTCTCCGTTATCCATTGCCTTGTTAACGCCATTTTTAAACAGCTCAGATGCCACGCCCAGCAACGGGTTCGGAATATCTCCCTTCTGTGCAAGCTGCATGATAGACGGCCTTTTGAGCACAACAACAAGCGGTTCTGACTCTGACGTAAAACCGGGAAGCTCCACTTCGGAGCCTCCCGCTATCTTTTTTATCTCTTCAATTTTCGTTGCCATATATCCTCCTTATGAGATTGTCGGCAGTTTGTCCACGTATTCGATTGTATACGGCGGTTCCCCATTCGCCGGGCTGGAATTGATGGTATATTCTGTTGCCCGGAACACATCATCTTCGGAGTTCAGACCCGCCGGCTGTCCGGTACATCCCGGATAAGATGTTTTCTCATATCCTGTGATCGCAGATCCGGACATCTGTGCGGAATATGCATCAAGTGTAAATTCTACCGGTGTATAATCTTCACCAGATACCGGCGGCGTATACCCCGTAATCTTCTGCTGTTCATCCTTTGTGATCGTACCACCCTGTAAAATCTCAATAAGTTCCAGGATGGTCAGATTATCTGTAAGTGTAAGCGTATGCCCTGTCAATGTCTTTTTCTCGGGTTTCTGCGCTTTTAATACTCCTTTAATCATGCATTTTACTGCATCCGTAGTTTCAAGCTGCGGTTCTACCCCCAGCTTTGTGCCGGATGTGATCGCAATGCATTTCGGGGTGGTCTCTTTTGTTGTAACTACGATCATACAACAATCAATCGTAGCCTTTTCTGTTCCTCTTTTCGGCGTTGCTCCTGCCATATCTTATCTCTCCTTTATAATCTATTTACTTTGCTCACCCGTGGGGACTGATAATACAGACCTGCTGTATATGCCTCCACATCGTCATCCAGGTAATGCGGCTGCTGGTCATCCACCAATTTTACGTGAGGATACAAACTGTTCATACAGCCTTGTACCGCATCTATATATCCAGCAAACTGGCTATATCTCGCCGCAGGATAATACAACAGCAGTTTGTACCGCTGTCCTTCTACGCTGTATTCTAATCGGCTCCCCTCGCTTTTGAGTACGATATAAGGATCTGTGCATTTCCCTTCATGCTGTCCCATCGAGTAGACGTCGAACCCTCCGCCTGTCAAATGCAGAAAAATCTCTTCCCAGGTCATTTCATGCCCCCTATCATTTTCCAGCAGCTCTTAATGACCGCCGGTGCCTCTTTCTTAAGCGTAGGATATATGATGGCATATTTTTCCTCGTGTCCGAATTCCAGCTGCGCACCGTAATTAACTCCATGTGCAAGGTATATCCGTATGCCGGTATCCGTTACTTTGCAGTATCCTTTCATCCGCTGCCGGGCATGAGCTGTCCTGTCTGTCCAGGGTCTCTCCTCCTGCGCTTTTCTCTGCAGGTCTGCCGCTACTGTCTTACCATAGGCTACAAGCGCTTTCTCCGCCCTCTGTGGCATTCTCCCAAGCTCTCTGTACATTTCATCAAAATCGAACATCAGACCGCCTCCAGAGATAAATCAAGGCACAGGTGCAGGTTTCCCAGGTCATCTATGCCTATCACTTTATATGTAGCTCCATCAACAGTAACCTTATCGTTCTTATTGACATCTTTCGTATACCGAATCAATAGTTTTGGCTCCTTCTGTGTCCTCACTTTGCCTGCCTCAACCAGTGATACGTTCAGAAACCCATTCGCTTCATGGAAAAGGCCACGGCATTTCAGCCAGCCTTCCTCCCACGCCTTCTCATGGAATTTGTTTTCAATCTCACGGGAAAAAGAACATTGCTGTCCATGCCGTTCCAATACTCTGCATATTTGATGCATCTGTAGCTCAAATGCCATCCTATCACCCGCCTTTTCTTACAGTTGTACAGTTCGGGCGGTACATGGATGCAAGCCGAAGCCAGTATGCATGTGTATCTGCTATAGACAGTCCAGACACATTCAAGGAGCATTCTTCTGCCTTAATAATAAGGCAATGGTACGCCGCAAGATCAATGTCATTCCCAGCGCGCTCTAACTGCATAGTCAGTTCATCATCGGTAAAAAATGGCACGTCATTTTCCCTCAGGATTACGCGCAGTTTCTCAATAGCATCCATGTATGACCTCCTTATGCTGTTGCGTTTGCCGCAAGCTTATGTTTCAGCGCAACAATTGGGATGTTTTTAAGCTGCTTTTTCAAGATCCAGTTTGCAGGTTTTTCCAGATCAGCATTGTTTGCATACTTCTTACCGTTGGACGGTACCGCAGCCGGGTTCCATGACACGCCAAGCGGATGCATTACCAGCGCACGACGGTTAATCAGTACATTCTCAGCTTTCATCTTGTTTCTGTCTGTCTCCACGCCGATCAGTCCCATCGGCATACCGTCATTTCTTGCGAACACTCCTTTGCCCAGGAAGTATGTCATGTAAGTCTTATTTGTTGTGTCATACGGCATACCATCATCCACGATGACCTGATATCCAAGATAATAATCAATCTTGATCTTCAGCGTAGCGTCATACTCCGTTTCAATATTCTGCTGTTTCTGGAGCTGTGTGTAAGTGGCAGAGTGCATAAACACCATACCCAGCTTGTCAAACGCATCTCCCATGAGCTGTTTAGCATCAAGTGTATTATCCACACCAATGATACAGTCAGTTCCCGCGGCCGCTGATACATCCAACACATGCGCTTTCAGCGCGCCTTTAGACGGGTCCAGAATACCTTTCAGGATTGACAACATGATAGCCTGTTCTCTTTCATTCCACCAATCGGCAGAAAGATTGATAATAGCGCTCATAGGGTCACTTCCTCCAAATACTTTAGATAAGTCTGTGTCACCCCATGCTTTCTGACGGATCAGCAGCGTAGCTACCTCGTTATCGGTTGTGATCTTGTCAACACCGATCTCCTCCTCGCCGAACACCTCATCTTCTCCGGTTAACGGATTGTAATACGGCATGGTGATAAAATTCCCGCCTTTGGGCATGCCACTGATTACCTGTGATACTGTCGGGTCAGATGTTACAATACCACTTCTAACAAGAGTGGACTTTTCCGTTGTTCTGTCAATAATATACTGTGCGAACTTACTCGGCACGATCTGCATATCCGCAATACTTGTAATTGCCATTCTCTAATTCCTCCTTATTCTACATTTGCCTCTGCTTTTAATCTCTTTGCTTTCTCAGGATCGTTGACCTCCATCATCATCTGTTCTGTGAGGTTCCATCCCTTTTCTGTGTACGGGTTCTTCTCCGGCGGAGTAACTTCAGTACGTTTCCGCGGAAAATTAGAAGGATTGCCCGTCCCTCCAGGCTGCACTTCCTGGAACTGCCCAGCATACTGTTCTTTGACGGATTTCATAAAGTTCTCAGGGTCTTTTACTTCACCCTTGTCATCAAACTCTACACCGTCGCCCAGCTTATACAGCAGATAGTCTGTGTCTGTACATCCTTCCTTTGACAGCAGGACACGCAGTTCGAATTCTTTCTTGTCCTTCGCTCTGCCTTCCCGCTCCTCTGTAAGCTGCCGCTCCAGATCTTCCACATCTACCTTCTCCAGCTCACCAATCCTGTTATTTGCAGTGATAAGGTCGGCTCTCAACGTCTTGATCTCCGTGTCCTTTGTGGTGAGCTGCGTTTTAAGCGCTGTGATCTCAGCGCCATTCTGGTCCAGCACCTTGTCAATGACGTCTTTTTCAAGGCCCAGGCCCTCTAAAAATTTCCTGTCCATATATCTCCTTTCCCGGCTACACGTGTTTAACGAGGTTCCGCAACCTCCGCCGTCCCGTAGTTTAACGACTTCGGACCGGTCATTTTTGCATAATAAAAGCCCGGTTTTCTCCAGGCATATTATTTTTTATTACTTCAACCATTTATCAAGCGCCGGATTGCTCGCGCCTTTTGCCCAGGCTGTCAGCTCGTCTGCGATTTCATCATATGATTTCGTAATCACTGCTGTAATGACACACATTCCGTTTGGGTGGTCCAGCGGTACATTGTACTTTTCAAAAGTTTTTCCGTCACGCTCTCTGCACAAGTCACATGTTCTTTTCGCATTATTTGAGCTATGCCACTGGTATTTTACAATGAATGGATTATCTTCCGTACTCCTCACGAATGCCATTTGATATGCATGTGTGATTGATGTACGGGAGAGCCGCTGTGCGCAGTAATCTACGACTTCTTTACTTTTTGGATATACTTTTTTCCATTCCCAGGGCTTTCTGGCCTCTGGTTTCAAATACATTTCCAGATCACGCGATAATTCCAGGGCGGACTTCTGTTCAATTATCCCCCTCTGGATGATATATCCTATATCTGTGTCAAATTGTTTCTTATAGTTCCATAGCCGTTCTGACAGTCCAGTGAAGTCCTTGTATATGCCGCCGCTCATAAGCTCATCTGCGCATTCCTGCGGTATCGTGGAAAAAACGTCTTTAAAACGTTCTGACACGCTCTTATCCAAGGATGACCAGAACGCCACCTCTGACTGTGTTACGGCCTCTGCAGTATCCAGTATCCCTTTCTTTACAAGGCCTTGCAATTCGTTGTACAACTCTCTACTTCGGGATTTGAGGGCTTTTGCATAGTCCTTCATCCATCTGTAAGTCAAGGTAGTTTTATCATGCTTGTGCAGCTCATGCCCGAACTCCTTTGCTATATCGCTGTACAGCTTCGCTATCTGCCGCCGCTGGCTCTCTGTTATCTCTATCCGCTTACGCTGTGATTCTTCTGCCAGTTCCAGGTATTGCCGTATATGTCCGTATGGCAATTACATCACCCCTCCGGGGAAGCTTTCTTCCAGCATCCTCTTTTCTTTCACCATTTGCTCGATTTCTGAATCGGCATCTTCATCGGTCATTCCTTTGTGGTCCGGCCCGCCCCATTCTTTCAGGTATGATTTGATGGACCGTCCTGTGCCTACTTCCTGCAGGTCAAGCGCCCTCTCTTCTGCCTCATCCTCTGGTAGCGGATACTGGTTTTCAATGGTAATGATGTGTTCCGCATGCTGAAAATCTCCATATATGGTTTTAAGTCCAGGGAACACTTCGGCAGCATACAGCAGTAATTCAGCCAGCCATTCAAGCGCCGGTTTCCATGCCATCCATTTTGCCTCGCAACGGCATATAAGAGGCCAATATAGCATCTTTAGTCCCTTACCGGATGTCATTAACCCCTGTGTCTTTTCCAGGCTTAAATCTGGGATTCCCAGGCTGTCATGCATGTTTTCATTGATGTTAGCCAAAGTATCTTTATACGTATCGCCATAGCTGAAGCTATTCTCTATAGTCCCTGTCGTTGGCGTTTTACCGTCAAGAACGGGGTCCGCCTGTAGATCCCATACAACACCCGGCTCATTCACCAGTTTCTTAATGGCCTCTGGTTTTGCTCCACTTACCCATGTAATTGCATTCATGGTTTTTCTTACGGTGTCCAGGTTAGCAGAACGCATCTTACTGTACCATGAGTCCTCATCCTGGATCATTTCCACGTCGGAATCTCCATCCATATCTCCCGATACCCCGTCATTAACAATCACATATACTGGGATTCTGTCCAGGCCAGTGTCACGGTCCTCAATCTTATATCCTTCTATCAGTTCCCCGTATCCGTCATGAAGACTTTCGGCTACATAACACTTACCATTCTCCATGCGATAGCGTTGCCTCCACCATCGTTGCCGTGTTTTGTCCTCATCATCAGGAGTCACACAGTAAAATAGGATTACTTTGCTGATTACGTCTATATCATCTGGTTCTGTCTCGTACAGAAATCCATCCGCAGGTACAAACATGATTCCCAGTTTGTCAGGGGTAACATTTACCTTGATCGCAACCTTGCCCCCAATAAAGCAATCTTTTGCCCCCTTTAACAATTTCCCAGACCATAGGCACTTCTTCAATACCTCTTTCAGATATTCCTGCATCGCCGTTTCATTCGGTTTTCCGTCATCTGTCTTTTCTTCATCTGGGCATGTCACTTTTATATCCGGCGGTTTACCTACCATAAATTCAGCCTGCTTATTGATAAGGCGCTTAATTTTCTTTGATCTCAGCTCTGTAGGACTGAACTTCTTTTCCTCGCTGTCTTCGCCCACATCTTCAATGCTGAATTCAGCGCCTTCCTCATATATCTCATACCATTTCTGTACCTCGGCTAACCGTTGCGTTACATACGGTCCGTATGGCCCAGAAGATAATTCATTTAATATGAAAATTGGTAAATCCATAAAACCCATATCACTCACCCCTTTCTCCATATTTTTTATCACTGTATATTCCGTA
Organism: Blautia caccae; assembly: GCF_040095955.1. Taxonomy (NCBI): domain Bacteria; kingdom Bacillati; phylum Bacillota; class Clostridia; order Lachnospirales; family Lachnospiraceae; genus Blautia; species Blautia caccae. The sequence goes on from NZ_JBBMFP010000040.1 coordinate 20,593, forward strand.
TCTCATAGCATCCATCACGTCATCCATTTCTTTTACCGGAGCTTCTTCTCCCTCTTTCCATGCATAGGTGTCAATCTCGTTGTCAAACTCTTCCACCTCTTCCCGAACAGCAAAAAGACGACGTGTCTTAAACAACGTCGCCACCTCTGCAATCCCTGCGATCACATCCTTTATTGCTTTTATAGCCCTCAGTCCTTCTTTCCTCATCTCATAAATTAGATCAGGTCGGGCAGAATCACAATAAAAGTTTATGTATCCATATTTATCCGTCAATTCCTGGCCTATCTTTATCCAATCATCAATGGAACGATATTTGGCTGTCCACTCTTTTAGTATATAGATGTTTCCATCCGTTCCCTCGCCAAACAACAAGAAACATCCTGGGTGCTCCCATCCAAAGTCTACCCCAACCCAATGCCTTACTATCTGCGGCACCCGTTCTTTTGATATATAGTGCACATTACGGTCAAAATCCGGATATATAATACCGGCCGCCGCTACCCATGCCCCGTTGATGTCCCTGTCATAAAACATACCGGATGGTGTAGTTTCCATGATACTGCGTCTGTACCTCTCTGTCGTGAATGTATTATCTGTGAGCTTCCACTGTTCCGCATGTATTGTAAATCCGTCCGCATTGTCTATATAATCCTTTTTCAGCCAGTGTGAGGGGCTGTCGGGATTTGTATCTATTATCAGACGGGCACCGTCTCCTGAGCATCTGGATTTAATCTCATTGAAAACCTCCTGGTTTGATACTGTGGCCTCATTGATATAAGCGCCATAGGCAGTCATACCACGAATCCTAGTCAAATCATTTATTTTGCTGTGTCCGAAGCAGCACACCTGTACACCAAATAATTTGAATCTATTGAACCTGTCAAATTGAAATTCCAACCCGTACTTATTTGTCAGCTCATTCAGGATATTCCTGTTGATAGCTCCTAAATCGGAACCAGCAAGGATATATTGTGGTAAGGCAACTCCCAGGGATTCTGCTATCCGTCTCACCCGCAACAGCTCATAGAGAAATAGATCATTGTCCAGAACGGTTTTACCAGAACGCTTCGCTCCGTGATTGATAAGCATGAAATAATCATTGTTCATGGCAAATTTAAGGACGGATTGTTGCTTCGGACTGTAGAGCTGATTTATACTCACTTCCTCATATCCTCCTCTATAGCTCTTATGTACTTTTCTACAGCTTTCTCACCTGAATTACCATTTACCTCATGCTTATCTCTCCACTTATCCGGCCTGCGGTTCTTCAACCAGAAGATTTGTGCCGTTGTATCTGGTACCACTTCTTTTTTTACCTTCTTGGTTATTTTCATTTCCAGATTACCCGTTTCTGGATTTTCGCATATCTTTTTAGTTACTTCTTCATAAGAATATCCCAATGCCCGTTTAAGTAAAGCATTCTCTACCTGCCGGTCCACTACCTCTTTCCCCTTTTTTAGGGCCTCCGAAATCTCCTCGTGTTCATTTTTCCACCGATACAGAGTAGAAGGTACTATACCCATGTTCTCAGCTATTTGTTCATCTATCAGACCATCTCTGGCCCATCCTTCCAGCAAAAGCAAGCCTTCCGGCGTCAACCAGTATTCATATTTTCCTTTAGCCGTAAGGCTCACCTCTTTTCTGCATACAAAAAGAGACACCGAAGTGCCTCTTACTCTTTTACCAGTTTATAACCCTTTAATACTATACTCCTCGTCTGTGCTGGCTTATAATCAATCAGTCCCCAACGCTTTAACGCCTCCAGATGCTTCCATACTGTTGATGTGGAGCTAATCCCTATTGCCTTACAGATGTCTCTTACAGACGGGGAATACATATTTTTTGTTATATAAGCAACGATGAAGTTATACACGTCCATCTGCCGTTTTGTAGGTCCGGTATTCATTTTATCATCTCCAAACATTTGTTCTTATGCTAATTATAGAACATACGTTTCATAGTGTCAAATGGATAGATTTTCCAGTTAATCTACTAAATACATTTTGCCTCCTGGAATACCTTTAGCATCTTCGGAAACTGAAGCGCGATCCAGTCTACCAACTCTTCATCAGTGCCCCAATTGCTATTTGCGTCTAACCCGCTCTCATATAGGAACCCGTGAATGATCTCGTGCCGCAGAATCCGTTTTTCTTCTGGTTCTACGTCTACTGAGCTCCCATATTCCGGTTTTAGCATACATGTGACAATACTTTTGGTTGTGCTGTCACAATAGCCATCCTTCTTTTCTAACAGAATATCATCTGATATTTTCTTGCGCTCTATGGAATACTCTGTTCCCAATATTTCGATTTGCATTTTGTCCCCTCCATGATATAATTTTCTTGTGCCGCACCACAAAAGAGAAGGTGATTTTATGGCAGATAAAGGTAAATGCAGTGAAAAACCGCCTCGCCGTGGTCCTATGACTGTAAAGGTTAAAGGCTATACCCGGGAAGATGGTACTAAAGTAGATCCTTACAAACGGCATAAACCCAAGTAACTATTAACTGTTTTGGTGCGGCACATCTCACAACATAATGGAATCTGTCACGAAATAGGCATAGCCGGGATCGAACCGGCGGCACACGCCTTATAAGGCCGCCGCTCTCCCTCTGAGCTATATACCCATA
>NZ_JBBMFP010000041.1:0-22523 GCF_040095955.1 Blautia caccae
TATGGGTATATAGCTCAGAGGGAGAGCGGCGGCCTTATAAGGCGTGTGCCGCCGGTTCGATCCCGGCTATGCCTATTAAGCGTATGGGATAATCCTCCATTTGACATAATAAAACATATGTTCTATAATGATTAAAAAGAACACATGTTTGGAGATGATAAAATGAAAACCGGACCAACAAGGCGGCAGATGGATGTATATAACTTCATTGTCGATTATATAACCAAGAATATGTATTCTCCGTCCGTAAGAGATATATGCAAGGCAATAGGGATTAGTTCCACATCAACTGTGTGGAAGCATCTGGAGGCACTAAAGCGTTGGGAACTGATAGATTATCAGCCAGCACAGACAAGGAGCATAGTATTAAAGGGATATAAACTGGTAAAAGAGTAAGAGGCACTTAGGTGTCTCTTTTATATTGCAAAACGAAACGATTGAGAGGTGGTGAGGCTTGGCAAGACCAAGAAGTCCGAACCGGGAAATGGCTATGAAACTATGGCTTGAAAGCGGGAAGAAACGAAAATTAAAAGATATCGCTGCGGAACTGGATGTATCAGAAACGCAGGTTCGTAAATGGAAGAATCAAGACGGATGGGAAAAAGTAACGTTACCGAAAACAAAAAGTAACGTTACTAATCGCAGGGGCGGGCAGCCTGGGAATAAGAACGCTGTAGGCCACGGTGGAACAGGTCCGCCGGGAAATAAGAATGCAGTGAAAACGGGAGAGTTTGAGACTCTTTTTTTTGATACCTTGGATGCCGAAGAAAAGGAACTCCTGGAAATGGTACAGCTGGATAAGGAGCAGCTCCTTCTGCAGGAAATACAGCTTCTGACTGTTCGAGAGCGCCGGATGCTGAAGCGCATAAATGGTCTGCGTGAATTGGAAGAGCGTCTGCCAGAAGAGGAAGAGGACGACGTGCCAGGCATTATCTCAACAAAAGTTCCGTCGGGCATGACGGTAACGAAATACACTGCAGGATTTGAAAAAGGCAAGATCACAGACTTGCGGGAATTTACGGGTATCCTTGGGCAGATACAGGCAGTTGAGGAGGCCCTTACCAGAGTGCAGGCCAGACGCCAGCGCGCCATAGAGGCATTGCATAAATTTGGATATGATGATGCGCACCTGGAGCTCATAAAAGCCCAGGTGGACAAACTGAATCGAGACGGACAAGATGAAGATGGAGAGGACGGGGTGGAAATATTCAATGATGCGCCAAAAGAAGAAAATTAAGATTTCAGAAATAGTCATCCCGAAGTATCTCCCTTTGTTTAATGACCGGACGCATAGGCACATCATCCTTACTTCCGGGCGTGCGGGAACAAAATCCAGTTATGTGAGTATCGCAACAGATTTCCGGATTATGGATGAGCATAACGCATCCTGCGTTGTCCTGCGCAAGCACCACAATAAGCTGCGCAAGACGGTATATAAGGAGATGATACGCGGTATTAACCGCTTGGGAGTCAGTAAAAAACGGTTTAAGATCGGGAAATCCCCGATGGAGATAACCTACAAAAAGAATGGAAACACCATTTACTTTTCCGGATCTGACGGCGTGGATGATACAAAAGGTATCATAGATGAGGATAAGCCCATTAAGCTTGTGGTACTGGACGAGCTGACGGAGTTCTTCGATGACGGAGAAGGAGAAGAGGAGCTGGCGAACATCGAAGCTACATTTGTCCGTGGTAATCAGGGCGGATTCCAGATGATTTACCTGTACAACCCTCCAAAAAACCCGAATGCCCCCATAAACGAATGGTGTCGTAAGATGGAGGAGAGACCGGACTGCATCCACATACACACAGATTATAGAGATGTACCCCCTGATTGGCTGGGGCCTGATCTCATTGAGTCAGCGGAGGTCATGGAGCAGACAGATCCTAAGATGTATCGCTGGGTATGGCTTGGAGAGAGCATAGGTATAGACGATCTGGTCTATTACATGGTAAATACTGAACTTCATTACTACGATGGACTCCCAGAAAATGAGAAAAAGACAATTGGCGAGATAGGAGTAGGCGTTGACTACGGCCAGAAGAACCCTACGGTATTCGAGGCATTCGGTATCAGTTACAGTAGACAAACGTTATGCGGACTGGACGAGTGGTACCATTGCGGCAGAGATGAGGGGCAAAAATCACCGTCGGAATATGCAAAAGAATTGAAAGATTTTTGTGATAGGCTGGAAAAAGAGTATGACAGGGTAGTGAGCTGGGTATTTATTGACCCTTCTGCAGCCGGTCTCATTGAGGAGGTGCGACGGATTATGCCACATATAGATGTTATCCCGGCGTTCAATGATGTAAAGCTCGGGATAAGCAGAGTACAGAAATTCTTTTCTTTCCGCCGGATTTTGATTAACCAGCAAAAACAAACGTTGCTGATTAAAGAATTGGGGTTATATCAGTATGATCCAAAAAGTGTTGAAAAGGGCAAGGAAGAGGTTGTAAAGCTCAATGACCATGCCGCCGATGCCACAAGGTATCTTGTATGTGGTATGTGGGGGTTAATATCCATGTTCTTGCCGTTTACAGAACGAGAGTGAGGTGATAGCAGTGATACAGTATGAAAGCATTAAAAAGGCGCTGGGCGTCGATATAGCGGTATCGCCGGAAATGGCTGAATCCATATACCGGTGGCAGCGCATGTATCGTAATAAGCCGCCCTGGATAAGCAAAGATGTCAAGGGTCTGAACTTGCCTGCGGCCATAAGCAGTGAGTTTGCGAGACTCGTTACAAATGAGGCCAGGATTGAGGTGAGCGGCAGCCCGAGGGCAGACCTGATAAATGAAATGCTCACGCCATTTAGGGGTAACCTTCGCAAATACGTGGAATTTGCAAGTGCCACTGGTGGTATTTGCTTTAAGCCATACCTTACCGGGGAGAAGGTGGCTGTAGATATCGTACGGGCCGGTAATTGTTATCCGACGGAGTTTGATTCATCCGGTACGATGACCGGAGCTATCTTCCCGGAATTTAAACGCAAGGGGAAGAAGTTATACACGCGGTTGGAATACCACAGTCTGCAGGGAGATAAATACATCGTCATCAATCGGGCATTTGTCAGCAGAAAAGCGATTGTCAAAACAGATGAGATTGTGCAGCTTGGTATGGAGATCAAGCTGGAGGATGTCGATGAATGGGAGGATATATCCCCATATGAAGAGTTCAGGAATGCAGACTGCGCATTGTTTTCTTATCTTAAAATCCCGCTTGCCAATAACGTAGATCCTGATTCCCCACTGGGGGTAGCGGTCTATTCCCGGGCGGAAAAACAGATACAGGATGCGGATGAGATGTACGGAGCAGCTCTTTGGGAGTACCGGTCAAAGGAGACTGCTATTCAGGCGTCAAACGAATACTTCAAAAAGAACCGGCAGGGAGATGTGCTCCTTCCAAAGGGACAGGAGCGTTTGTACTATCCTATGGGTAATGGTATTGCGGACCCAACAACAGGAAAGCCTCTGTTCAATGTATACTCCCCGGAAATCAGGGATGAAAGTTTTTTTAACGGGTACAATAGGATAATCCAAAAGGTAGAATTTAACAGCGGTCTTGCTTATGGTACTTTGTCAGATCCGCAGAATGTAGAGAAGACTGCTGAAGAGATAAAGAGCAGTAAGCAGCGATCATATTCTACGGTTAAGGACATCCAGAATAGCACTGAGGAGGCCATCCGGTATCTTGTAAAGGCAATGGAGGTCTGGATTGATATGGGCGGGCTTGCACCGGCCGGTAAAGTGGAAGTGTCCTGCGACTGGGACGATTCACTCATAGTGGATAAGAAGTATGAGCTGGAACAGCTTAGAGCTGACCTGGCTGCCGGAATCATAGGCCCAGTGGAATTCCGCATGAAACGCTACGGCGAAACAGAGGATCAGGCCATGAAAGCTCTTGCAAAAATCCAATTCCCGGATGATGTACAGGAGTGATGTAGATGCGACCGGAGGAAATGGGGAGCCTGCCCCTGCAGGTGGAAAAGCTTTTCTACGGACTACAGGATAGGATAATGTCCGATGTAGTCAGACGGATTAAAAAGACAGGTGAAATAACGTCCACAGCAGATTATCAGCTAAACCGTGTCAAGATACTGGGCAATTCCTCAGAGTTTATCGAGGACGAGCTAAAAAGGCTGCTTAATGTCACATACCCTGAGTTATTTGCCCTATATGATAAGGTGATAGACTGGGAATATGTCCGCAACAAAGATATATATGAGCAGGTAAATGGACAATTCACGCCTCCAGAGGAAAATGACTGGCTGCAGGGTTTATCTTCTGCGATTGTCAGCCAGACAGAAGGCGATATCAAAAACATTACACGATCATTGGGATTTTCTCTGGATTACGGGGATGGGAAAAAAGTTTTTACTCCACTGTCAGAATACTATCAAAAGTATCTTGATCGGGCTTGTCTTGACATTGCGTCAGGCGCGTTTGACTACAACACGGCTTTACGCCGGGTGGTGCGTGAGATGACTTCATCGGGTATCCGTTCTGTTGATTATGCAAGCGGGTATAGTAACAGGGCACCTGTAGCAGCCAGAAGAGCCGTTATGACAGGCGTTCATAACCTCAGCAATAAAATCAACGAGCAGCTTGCAAAAGAGCTGGAAACGGACGATTTCGAGGTCACAGCACACTATGGCGCCCGGCCAACACATGCAGTCTGGCAGGGCAGGGTGTATAGCCGCCGAGAACTGGAGTCTGTTTGTGGTCTTGGCAGCGTGACCGGTCTATGCGGGGCAAACTGTAATCATTCTTATCTGCCTTTTATCCGGGGCATATCAACCCGGACTTATACGGATGAGATGCTGGAAGACATCCGGGAAGATGACGCCAGGATCAGAAAATACCGGGGTAAGGAATATGATGGTTACACATGCCGGCAGAGACAGCGTGAAATGGAGACCACCATGCGGGCGCAGCGTGAACGGATTAAGTATCTGAAAGAAGGCGGAGATTATGACGCAGTGCTGGCCGCTCAGAGCAGATACCTGCAGACTCTGCATGAGTACAAGGGGTTTTCAAAAATCATGGGGCTACAGCCACAGATGGAGCGTGTCTATATGGACGGGCTCGGGCGGATGGCAGGCGGGCGAATACCCACGAAAGCAGTTGTAAAATCCGGTGGAAGTGATATAATAAAACATATAAAAATACCTCAGATTCCAGCAAGTACCGTATCAAAAAAAGTTGAAGCAGGTGAGTATTCCACGAAGCTGAGTAAGCAACAATACGAGAAGCATGTGTTTGGAACAAAAAAATATATGGAATACCGACAAACCCGTGAAGCGAAAGGTGGAAATCCACAGAGTATATTGACAATCAGTGCAGATGAGGTGCAGGATATTATTAATCGGAAATCTGGCACAGGAATTGTGAGGGTTGATAGAAATGGAAATGCAAGGAACGTTGAAGACATTATTTGTGATAAAGTAATAGGGCAGTATTATGCAAAGGGAAGTTTTCACGATACTAAAAAAGCATCAATTCACTATTCTAAAAATAACGCGCACATTGTGCCAATAAGGGGTGATAACTACGATTAATGTATGGGACTTTCAGGATATAGAAGGAAATATAATGATAACTTGTACTGACGGACAGACAATAAAGGGAAAAATAGGAGATATCGTCGATGCAGGAGAAGAAGCGGAGGATTATGGCTATGAGGAAGACAGCATTACAGTTTATAGCGAAGGAAAAGCTGTAACCATTCCGCAAAGTGAAATAAAGTCGATAGAAACACTATAATACCATCAGTCAAAATGGCTGGTGGTATTTTTATGCCAACTTTTAGGGGGTGTCTGATTGATTACAGTAACTATGAGCCGCGCGGGGGTAGATATCAGCGGCCATGCAGGATATGATAAATGTGGTCGCGACATTGTGTGCGCCGCGGTATCTGTACTTGCGCATAATCTTGTCATATCCCTGGAGGCTTTAACGCCGGATAAGGTATTCGTAGAAGAGCGGCATGGATACATGAGCATAATCTGGAATGATCTGTCTGATAAAGGCAGGATACTGGTAGATTCCTTTTTTCTTGGTATCTGCGATATAGAGAGGGATTATCCAGGGGTAGAAATCAAATATGGTAAATAAGCACGCGGGGACGCCCGGGTGTTTTTTATTGTCCAATACCGGTTATGACGTTTAAAAGGTCTCGGAAACTGACCGGCAAGTCATATAAACTGTACAGCCTCCGGAAGACACCGGATATAAAAACGAAGGCGGAAAGGATGAATATGGATTTAAAAGAATTACTTGGGGATGAGCTTTATGCTCAGGTGAATGCGAAACTTGCAGAAGTAAATGGTGCGGATGACAGGAAAGAGAATCCTGTTAAATTTGTGGATTTGTCGGACGGAGCATATGTCAGTAAAGAGAAATATACCGGACTGAAAACAGAAGCAGACGGATATAAGAAACAGCTCACCGAGGCAAGCGCCACCATTGAATCTTATAAGGGAATGGATATTGAGGGCATTAAAAAATCTGCGGATGAATGGAAACAGAAATATGAGACTGATACGGCGGCACTGAATCAGCAGATTGAGACCCAGAAGAGGACATTTGCGGCCGAGAAATTCCTCGATGGTCAGAAGATTAAGTCTCCCCTTGCAAAGAAAAGCATTCTCTCAGATTTCATGTCCCAGAATCTTGAATTTAAGGATGGTACTTTCGTGGGCGCCGATGACTATATGAAAAAAATGAGAGAACAGTATCCGAATGACTTCGAGATTGAACAGCAGGAAGAGCCACCCAAGAAAAAAACATGGGTGAGAGGAACCAGCGGGTCATATAAGCCCGGAGTAGTGGATTCTGAAGAAGCCTATCTGAAACAGAAGTATGGTAGCAACAAATATTACAGAGGAAAGTAAAGGAGATTGAACTATGGAATATGGCGGATATAACGTAACAGAGAAATACAGCAGCATTGTGGAGCCGAATTTATACTACGACTCTATTTTTCAGCCGGGAATGACCTATACGGATAAATTTCAGGGTGACGCAGCGTCTGGTCTGGTTAAGATTTTTAAGGTCGGAGATGACGGAGTACAGGACCCGAAGGTTCCGGCGGCCGATTTCAGCCACGAGAAAGTGAATAATGAACTGATTGACCTGAGACTGAACAACATGCAGCAGAAATCTAAGAAAATCTATAACATTCAGGCGCAGGGCGTGCCGTACAACATGGCGGAGGAACATTTGTCCCAGGCTGTTATGGATTGTAAGGAAGGATGGCAGGCATCCGGTCTTGCTTGTCTTGCAAATGAGGGCACAGCAATGAGTGACACAGAAGCACTCACCGCGGCAAACATCAAAAAGAAAATCATCGAGGCGCGTAAAGTAGTGCGTAAAGGGAAAGCGGTTGCGAACATCGTGCTTGCGTCCGTTGACACTTATTCTACCATGCTGGAAGTTGCGGGAGATCAGTATACCCCGGTGACCAACGACAGCATTATGCAGTCCGGCCAGATTGGTAGATGGCTTGGTATGCTGTGGGTAGAGGCAAATATGCTTGATATCCTGAGCGCGGCCAAATATTACAACTATGCCGGTGACCTCAAAACTGTGGATTTGACCGGTATCGACTTCATCATGTACGACTGGAACGGATTCTCCATCGTGGACAACCTGGAGATGATTCGTCTGAAAGATTCCGAGAATTTCAACGGCACACTTGCCCAGGTTGAGATCAACACAGGATACCGTGTACCGACAGCCGCAAAAGTAGTCGTAAAAAAACACGGAGCTTGACAAGTCTGACGGTTACCTCCGTAGCAGGTAGCACGAGCGGCTCTACTAAAATCACGGTAGAGCCGGCGCTGTCAAGTGGTAACAGCTACAAGTACAAAGTAGCCGCAAATCCGACTATGCCGAATGCAGGACAGGAATGTAAGACTGGGTACACTGCTTGGGATGGTACGGCGGAGATTACAGCAACAGCAGGCCAGAAAATTGTTGTTGTCGAGGTGGATGCGGATAACCGCTGCTTTGGAGCTGGAATGGCCGTAATAACCGCCGCAGAATAGAGGTGAGTATATGTCACGGGTAGATGTAGATTATCAGTATTATGCTGATGTTTTTAAGGGAGACGCCCTTACGGAGAGTGATTTTAAAAAACACGGCATGCGGGCGGAGGCCATTGTGAACCGGATGACATACAGTCGTATCCATGAATTTGAATTGCGACCGGATGACCTGGAGGCTGTCAAAGCTGCCATATGTGCGGTATCTGAAATTTTGGCCGAGGATCACCGGCAGAAAGACGCAACCGGCGGGAGATTGGTAAAGAGTGTCAATACCGACGGGGAATCCGTGACATATGCGGACACTGCAGACAATCAGCCGCCGGAAGAGACACTATACAGTAAATGCTGTTTTGAAGCCCGTCTTTACCTAGAAGACACGACACTCTTATATCCGGGGGTGTACTATGATTATTAATGCAGAGGTGACCATATATAACCGCAAAGTAAATCCGGATACACGGAAAGTAGAGTATTTCGGGCATGTGTCGCCATGTCATTATTACTGCGAAAATAAGGTGATAACGGGCGATAAAGGAGACGGCGGCCTGAAACATGCTGATATATTTAAAATCCGGATTCCTGCCGAATATCTTGACGGGTATGTGGCGCCGGATGAGTATGCGAAGCTGCCATACAGCCCTGAGATGGCGGCTTGGACTGTAGAAAAAGAAGATCTGTTTATCCTCGGGACGCATGATATGAGGATAAAGGGGATTGGTGATCTGCAGAAGACGCACCGGCCATATGGCGTTATAGATAATTATGGAGATAACCGGAAAGGGTTTATCCCACACATAAGATTTGGAGGTTGTAAGTAATGGCAAACTTCCACTTGAAAATTGACCCGTCAGACCAAATTCTCCTCAAAAGGAGTTTGGGGAAAAACGGGAGAGGACAACTGTTTTTTGCCTCTGAGTTTGGCCGTAAATGCCGGCCATATGTGCCCGAACTTTCGGGGCGATTACGGGATAGCATGAGAGCAGAGCCTGGTAGCGTGTCCTGGGATACCCCATACGCAAGGCGGCAGTTTTATGAGCACAAAAGCAAGGGCATGTGGGCGGAAAAGTGCTGGCAGGACCAGAAAAAAAGCATTATTTCATCCACCGCAAAATTCTGCGGAGGGAGGGCAACATGAGTATTATTGAGTCGATCAGGGATTTTATAGCAACCTGCCCATTTATTGAGGAACTGGATACCATGTTTCCTCCCGTAAATGTGGATAAACTGGAACCGGAACCGTCTTACAGCATCGAAAGCGTTCCTTCGGACCCTATTGTAAAGCGGTGTATTAACGGAGACAGTATCCGCAAGGTTACGTTCTACTTGTGCTCCAGAAACCTTTATGGGGCGGAGGAGAACCTGGACACCAGTCAGTTTTATGAGAATTTTGCTGACTGGCTGGAGGACTGCACCAGGATGAAACAGCTTCCGGTATTGGGGGAAGGGCAGACATCGAGGGCAATTAAAGCAAATACGCATGGGTACATCAATGATAGTGAGGCAACATACGCCCAGTATCAGATCCAGTGCGAATTACAATATTATCAAAGAAGAAAGGTAGGATAAAGCATGAGAAGATTAGATTTACAGAGGTTTGCGGACACTGAAGCAGTGCAGCGGTATCAGGAGGCACTGTACATTAATGTTGGTGCAGCAGGTGCGGCCGCAACTTATGAACTGTTTGGAACAGGTGTTACCAAAGCGGACGAGAGCTTCGACACGAAAACAAAAGAGAGCCGCTATATCAATCAGAAATCTACATCCCAGAGTATTACAGGATACGGATATTCCATCGGTTATGAATATGAGAATATCCCGTCTGAGAAAGCTGTCAAGCTGATTGATTCCGTAGCAAAAAAAGAGAAAGTGGGATCAGAGGCAGAGACAGATCTGGTGATCGTATCCCTGTACATGCCGAAAGAAGCAAGTAAGGGATATCCGGCGAGAAAAAGGAGAGTGACCATCTCTCCGGATTCCAATTCTGACAATGACGGAACAATGGTAGGTTCTGGCAGCCTCCTGGGTAAAACAGACTGGGAGTATGGCACTTTTGATGTGGAGACAAAGGCATTTTCCGTTGATGCTGCAGTTGCTGCCAAGTTTGATGTGACGGCACCGTCGGGAAATTAAGAGGTGCTCCGGTAACTACGGCAGCTGTAGCACCTGCTAAAACGGCCGTAAAAAGAGTAGTAGCTCGAAAAACTGTGGAGAGCGAGGCTGGGGCAGAATAGCCCTGGCCTTTTATGGAGGTAAAAAAATGATTATAAATTTTGATGAACTTAACTTTGATGCGACAGACGCAGACACCCTTCAAAAATATCTTGATGCAATGCAGAACATTTCAGAAAAGGCAAACAGGCTTGATAAAAAAGCTCCACAGCCAAAACAGTATCTGTATCTTTGTGAGTCCGTTAAAGCATGTTTCGATGGTATATTCGGGGCTGGCGCTGGAGAACAAATCTGTGGTGCCAACAACTCTCTAAGAGCCTGCACAAATGCGTTTAGGGAACTGGTAGAAGAATATAATCACCAGATGCGCGAACAAGAGAGAGCGAATGAAGCACTCATCGCGGCAATGGAAGTTGAGAAGGCTGTTGATACAGAGTGAGATTAACAGAACGGCTTCCAGTAACTGTGGAGATTGCGGGAGAAGCGTATGCAATCAAAACGGATTTTAGGGATATCCTCCGCTACGACGAGATTATCAGAGGACAGAGTAATGGCAATGCGGTTTTAGAAGCCATAGATATGCTTTTGGGGGAAGAGGTGCTACGCAAACCGAATATGAGAGCTGACGATATAGCAGATGCAATCGGGTGGTTTGTTAAGTGTGGAGATATAGGAAAAAAGAGTTCCCTTCCGCGTGCAGCACTGGGCCTTAATAATGCGGTTCCTATGGATTTTGGCGCTGATTCCGCTTTGATCTATACTGCCTTCCTCCAGACGTACGGGCTTGATCTGTACGATATTCCGTATTTGCACTGGTGGAAATTTAACTGGATGCTGGAGGATATTTCCCCTTCGTGTCGTCTGTCAAAGGTGATTGAATACCGGACGATAGACACGAAAAATAAAAACTTGTCCAAAGAACAGAAGAAAGCTTATGCGGCCTTACAGCGGTATTTCCGTGTCCAGGAAAAGAAATCCGAAGAAGATGAAGCCATAGTACAGGCGCTCCTGGAAGGGAGGGACCCCTTTGGATAATGACAAAAAGCGCATAAAGATTGTGTGCCCTTATTGTGGATATAAAATGCCAATAGCTTATGATCCGGCAAGGGTTATATGCAAAGGAGTATACATTCAATGCAAGGGCAGAAAATGCAAAAAAGAATTTGAAATAAGGATTTAAGTGTCAAGTAGAGCCATTATGAGCCGATGACGCTTGCGAAAGGCAGGTGGGATTATTGGCTGATGGCAAAATTACGATTGACACAAGTATAGATAATGCTGGGGCGCTAAAAGACCTTAAAAAACTGACAAGCAACGTCAGCCAACAGGGTAACGCGGCAGCAGGGGCGGCGTCCAGTGCTTTTAGTAAGATTGGTTCCGCTGCAAAGCATTCGGCGGCAATCGCAGTAACGGCCCTTGCCGGTGTGGGGACGGCTGTCGCGGCTGCTGGTGGGCTTGCCGTTAAAGTTGGTTCCGATTTTGAGGCTGCCATGTCAAAGGTGGCTGCTGTTTCTGGCGCAACCGGAATGGACCTTAGCAAACTGACTGATAAAGCTAAGGAGATGGGGGCGAAAACAAAATTTTCTGCTTCGGAAGCCGCTGAAGCCATGAATTATATGGCAATGGCCGGTTGGAAGACAGAAGAAATGCTGAATGGTGTAGAAGGTATCATGAATCTGGCGGCGGCATCAGGAGAGGATTTGGCATCCACATCTGATATCGTGACGGATGCATTGAGTTCGTTCGGACTGCAGGCCAGTGACAGCGGGCATTTTGCAGATATCCTTGCAGCGGCGTCCAGTAATGCGAATACCAATGTTGCCATGATGGGTGAAACCTTTAAATTTGCAGCGTCAGTTGCCGGTGCAATGGGATATACAGCGGAAGATACGGCCCTTGCAATTGGTCTGATGGCAAACAGAGGTATAAAGGCAAGTCAAGCCGGTACTGCACTCAGGAGTATCATGACAAGGCTTTCAAAGCCAACGAAAGAGACCCAAGGAGCTATGAACAAGCTTGGTATCTCCCTGACAGATTCTGAGGGCAATATGAAGTCCTTGGACACTATCATGCAGGATCTGCGCGAGGGATTTTCCGGGCTGAGCGAGGAAGAGAAAGCGGCTACTGCGGCAGCATTAGGAGGCCAGGAGGCAATGTCTGGTCTGTTGGCTATTGTAGGAGCCTCCCCAGAAGAATATGAAAAACTGCAAAGCGCCATTGCAAACTGTGACGGTACTGCTGAGAGAATGGCAGAAACCATGCTGGACAATCTGCAAGGAAGTCTAACCATCCTCAAATCCTCTCTGGAAGGTCTCGGAATCGAAGTATATGAGAGCATGCAGGAGCCCTTAAAGAATGCTGCGGATAACGGGATTGCTGACGTCAACAGACTCACAGAGGCTTTTAAACAGGGCGGATTTGATGCTGCTGTCGAAGAGGCAGGAGACATACTGGCAGGGCTTTCCACGAAAGTAGCACAGTCGGCTCCTAAGATGATTGATGCCTCTGTATCTGTGGTTAAATCCTTTGTAAAAGGTATTGGCAAAAACAAGATGCAGCTTAAAGTTGCGTCAAATGACATCGTTAAATCCCTGTGTGATGGGCTGGTAAAACTTCTTCCGAAGGAGATGCAGAAGCCTGCGAAGAAAGCCCTGGATTCTCTCGTAAGGACATTTAAGTCTGGAACCAAAAACCTTCTGAGCGTTGCGCAGTCAGTTTTAAATGCTGTAGGTGCAGTGTTTAAAAGGCTGGGCGGGAATATGGATGACATTATCCCTACTGTTGTCAGCGTTGTGGCCGCCTTTAAAACTTTTAAAGCTGTTAGCGGTCCAGTGTCATCTGTTGTGGGCGTAGTTACAAGCCTTACTGGAGCGGCCAAAGGAGCGGGACTTGCGACTACCGCTTTAAATGCTATTATGGCCGCAAACCCTGCTACCCTTATTGCCGGTGCCATTGCCCTACTTGTAGGCGGATTGGCTGCGTATGCACTCACAGCAGGACGCGCGGATGAACAGCAGAGTGCCTTTAATGAGCGAATGGATAAGTTGGGATCATCCATAGAAAAGAACCAAAATGCAATAGATCAGCTCGGGGAATCCATGAAGGATACCAGTTCTTCTATTGACGCATCTGCGGCTCCTGTTGAACGTTTGCGAGGAAAATTATCTGAGGCATTTGACGAGACCGGACACGTAAAAGAAGGGTGCGAGGATCTGGCTACATCCATTCTTAATCAGCTTAATGATGCAATGGGAACTGGATATCACCTTACATCCGAAGGATTTATTGCTGACAGCAGTGAAGTCAAACAATCTATTGATGACATTAATACATCCATTGATAAGTATGTAGAAAATCTAAAAAACAAAGCTCTTCAGGAAGCTACAACAAGCCAATATACTGAAGCAATAAAAGAGCAAGCAGAAGCACATAAAAATTTAGTAGAGGCACAAAAAGCGCATCGAGAAGCCATTGAAAAAGCAATAGATGTAGATGAGCAATGGCGCAATGGGCTGGCAGACCAAGAAGCACTTGAAAAAGCTCAAACAAATTTAGAGAAAACAACAGGAAAATTGCAAGATGCTGGCCGGGCCGTTGTCGAAGCTGACGCGCAAGTTAAAGGACTTGAAGGCGTTATGGATGAGCTGGGAAAAGGAACCCCAGAAAGTGTGCAGAAGGCAATAGATGCTTATGCACAAATTCCTATAGAATCAGAGGCGGCGGCCAAAGGTGTAGTTGCCAGCCAGGAGACTATACAGGATGCACTTTCCTCTACGGACTACAGTAAAATGTCTGAAGGCTTTCAGTTGGCTATCCTGCAGATTGAGAAATCTGGTGGAGAAATTCCTAAGAGCCTACAGCAATCTATAGTTGAAGCGCTGAAGAATTTTGATAAATTGGGTACAGAGGGTCAGGAATCTGTAGCAAGTGCAATGCGTCTAATGATGGATGCAATGAAGGATAAGATTCCTGAGTTTTCAAACATGGCCGGCGCTACATCCGATCAGGTTATACAGACATTCGGAAAATACCTGAAAGACAGCGGCGCTCTTGGCGATATTGGGACAGAAGCTCTGGACAAGATGATGAAAAGCATGGAATCTGCGGACGCCACATCTGTGCCGAATAAAAAGGGAAAAGAAGTCACTGAGACAGCCGCACAGTCTATGCGGGATGGTTACGAGGTCATTAATACTGCATCAAAGGGCGCAGGCGAACAGATAGGCCAGGGATTTTCTGCAGCGGATTATTCGCTTGCAATTACTGCCGCAGCAAAAGCTTGTAATATGACCGTAGAGGAGCTGATGGGTCACCAGGAGCAGATATACGCTGTTGCAGCACAGGTTGCACAATCTGGAGCGAATGGATTCACGGCGGCTGATTTGGTAGGCATATTTGGTTCCAACGCACAAGCGGCAGCAGATGCGGCCAACTTTGCGCTTATAAATGGCTCCGCGCAGGCAGGAGCAAGCGGTGCCAATTTTGGTAATTCCACAAATGCGGCTCTTATGGCGTCAAATATGCCAGGTGTGTTTGCTGGTCAGGCAAGTGGTGCGGCGTCAAATTTTGCATTTGGTATGTTGTCCGGTGCGGGCCAGGGCGCTACGGCGGCAAGCAGTGTGGGCAGTTCCGCGGGTATGGCCTTACAAAACTCAGGGATTAGTAGCATGTTCCAGACAACCGGAACGAATGCGACCAATATCCTGAATAGCACCATTAAAGGGAGCCAGGGTACAATATCCTCCGCGTCAGCAAATCTCGGGCGTTCTTCGGCGTCTGCCTTAAAAGGGGTTAACCTGGGAAGTAACTTCCAGTCACAGGCCCGTTCCGCAGTGAACATGTTCTGCGCAGGAATCAGAGGGCTTACATCGTCCGCAACAAGTGCGGCAAGAGCGCTGGGTACAGGCAGTATTCGCGGACTGAGTGAATGTAATCTGTCCACTGCAGGAAAGACACAGGGATCACAGTTTGCAAGCTCTTTTGCTTCGGGTATCAGTTCAGGTAGCAGTTCTGCATCTGCATCAGCTACGGCGGTAGGCGGCAGTGCTCTAAGCAGTCTGAACGGTTATTCTGGCAGTGGCTATGACATAGGTGTCCAGTTTTCCGCAGGCTTTGCCTCTGGTATTCGGGCAGGCGGTGGCGGAGTGGCAGCGGCGGCGGCAGATGTTGCAAATCAAGCTGTAGCTGCCGCTCAGCGAAACCTTAAAGTGGCATCACCGTCCAGGGTTATGCGAGCAATAGGCCGTTGGTATGACAAAGGTCTTGAAGTAGGTATCGACGAAAACAAACGAGGTGTCGAAAAAGCTGTTGACCGATTGTCTGATAAATTGACCTTTGACCCAAATTCTTTACTTGCGAAAATGCGAGGAGATTTTGACAACAACCTGAGCCGGATTGCCGGGAATCATCTGGCGAATAGGTATATCGCCACGGTAACAGCACCGGAACCGCAGGAATCGGCAAAGGTAGAGCAGACGGTGAATATATATCAGCCTGTGAAATCGCATGTAGAAATGGCAAGAGAACTGCGGAAAGTAGGAAGGGAGCTGGCATTTGGATGACAAGAAAGATAATATTTACATTCCGTAAAGGGGAAGAGGAGCTTGTCTTAGACGACTCCTCTTTTTCTGTGACGGCATATGAGGGGCTGGAGTCAACGGATTACGACCTGTTGACGGAGGAAAACGTTGGTTATGCGGGAGAACGTAAAAGACGGATGAAAATACTCAAAAGACCGATAGCCATAGAATTTGACTATCTCGGATATGAAGACATCCCAGAAGTAAGGCAAAAACTGATAGGCTTTTTCTCCCCCTATAGCAGCGGGAACCTAACTGTTAATTTTATGGGAACAGAGAGAGCCATAGAGTATGAAGTCCAAAAGCTGAAATTCAGCAGCCAGAATGTGTTTGAACCCATTTCCTGCCTGCTTGAACTTGTCTGCGTAGATCCAGATTTCCAGACTCCATATCATTTAATGGAAGCAATCAGCACGTGGGTGGATGGATGGAAATGGAAATTCAAGCTCCCATTTCACATGAAACGACGCGGAGATCCCAGGGTGAATATTGTAAACGATGGACATGTAGAAACGCCCATAGAGGTGGAATTTCACGGGCCTGCAGAGAATCCCAGAGTGACAAACCTGACCACGGGAGAATATGTTCAGGTAAACCGGACCCTTACCAGTGATGACGTACTGTTTATCAACACTGCATTCCGGAATAAGATTGTGGAGATTGAGAGAAACGGTATCCGGGAGGATGCGTTTGATTATATCGACCTGGGTTCAACCTTCTTCTCCCTGCAGTTGGGGGACAACTTGCTACAGTACAGTACCCAGAACGACTTGAATCCGCAAAGTGTCATAATCCGGTACAAAAAAAGGTATCTGGGAGTATAGGAGGAATACATGGAAAGCTATGGTTTTTTTAATGGAGATACCGAGTACGGACAGGACGAGTTCAACCGGTATTTCAAAAATATATATGAGGATGGCTTAAGTAGAGGGAGTAACGGCAGCCTTACTTTGTCAGCCTCACTAAGCGGCGAATCAGTGATTTTAACGCCCGGTTTTGCAATTATGCAGGGCTTTTTTTATTACAACGACAGCAACAAGACCATACCGATCACTCGTAATAGCACCTATAAAGTGATTTATCGTCTTGTGTTGCGTTTGGATTATGAGAGCAAGACAATACAGGCCGTGCTCAAAGCAGGTACTGCCGGCAGTACACCCACAGTACCTGCGCTCACGAGAGATGCGTCACGATATGAACTATCCCTGTATCGTATTGATGTCCCTGTGACCGGTCAGATATCCATAACTGACGAGAGATTCAACACCTCAGTATGCGGAGAAATCAGACCGAAGAATTTGGCCGGATACAAAGAAATGGTAGAAGAATTTGATAGGCAGTTCCAGGCGTGGTTTAAAAACGTGCAGGGAACCGGCTGGCGTAATATTTTTGCACAGGCTACGGAGCCTGGAGGGGCGGTGACAGGAGCCATATGGATAAGCGGATAAATATTCGGTTTTTTGACCCTGATATCAATTTTATCGGGGAGATCACAGACTACACGGCCCTGATCCATGTCAGCAAATGGAAAAGTTATGGAGATTTTGAAATTCATTCTTCTGTTATGTATGACCGGTTATTTCAAGACGGGAATATCATCATGCTTGACAATGACGCCAGGAAAACAGGGATTATAAAGTACATTGGGGCGGATGACGAAGAGGGAGGATCTGTGGAACTCAAAGGGTTCTCGTTGCTCCATATGCTCACGCAGAGGATAACAGTCCCGCCAAAGGGGAAAGCGCATCATGAATTTAACAAGGCCGCGGCAGAAGATATCATGACCGCCCTCGTAAATACGAATGCGGTTGCTCCAGCAGACAGCAAAAGAAAAATCCCTAAACTTGTGGTAAAACAAAGCGCTGGAAGAGGTGACCGGCTGACATACCAAACAAGGTATGATGTACTTACAGACTGTCTGGAGGAGCTGTGCAGTGCTTCTGGATTGGGGGTCTGTGTGTCGCTGGATCCACAGAACAAGCAGTTCGTGTTTGAAGTCTTGGAAGGTGTGGACCGGACAGTGAATCAGACTGTTCGTCCGCCTATGATTTTTAATGTTAATTATGACAATATTGAAAATCGTGAGTATATCCGGGACAGCAGTGAATACAAAAACTGTGCCTACACTGGAGGTCAGGGGGATGGAGTAAACCGGGTAATCAAAATTATCGGAAATGAGAAAACCGGTCTTGACCGGTACGAGCTGTTTGTTGATGCCCGGGATGTGGAAGATGAAGCAAATTTACCGGACAGGGGCAGGGTTAAGTTGGCAGAATGTGAGAAGATTTCCTCTTACACCTGCGAGGCAGATGCCGCGCTCTATCAGAAAAAATGGAATCTGGGAGATGTGGTCACAACGAAGGATGCAGAGTGGTCCCTTTTACTGCATGAGCGGATTACAGAAGTCATGGAGACACTTGATTCAGATGGATATGTAGTTGAGCCAACCTTCGGTACCGCTACGAAATCCATCATAGAGAAAGTTAATGCCGTCAGCGGAGACACTGCGAAAAACGAGAGTATACCTGGTCCTGAAGGAAAGCAGGGGCCGCAGGGGTATAGTATACAGTACCGCTGGGATGGTACAAAACTGGGTGTAAAGAGAGAAGATGAAGGAGCCTATAAATATACGGATCTGCAGGGACCTGCCGGTAAAGATGGGCAGGACGGCAAAGACGGCATGAGCGTCACATACACACATACACAGATATCAGCTCAAGCCGTGTGGCAGATTGCGCACAATCTTAATAAGTATCCCAGTGTTACGGTGGTAGACAGCGCTGGCTCCGTTGTCGTAGGTGATATCCGTTATATTGACCGTAACAACCTCACAGCAACATTTACCGCCGGTTTTGCAGGAAAAGCGTATCTCAATTAGGAGGAAAAATGGATTTATTAACTAATTTGAATTTTGGTAAGAATGAGCTGCAGAATGCGAGAATACAGAATCTTGCTACTGCGCCAGACAGCCCTGTAGAGGGTCAGATATACTGTAACACAACAGACCATGTGGTCTATGTGTATGTAAACGGCGCCTGGAAAAATATCATATACACCTACACTGGCGAGACATTTACTTCAGCTCTTAAATCAAAGCTGGATGGAATCACAGCAGGGGCGACAAAAGTAGAAAAATCTACAACAAACGGAAATATAAAAATCAACGGATCTGAGACACAGGTTTATGCTCATCCGGGTAGTGGCACAAATCCACATGGTACTACTAAAACGGATCTGGGACTTGGAAACGTCGAAAACAAATCGGCAGCAACAATCCTTAACGAGCTGACAAAGGCTAAGATTGTGGAAAAGCTGGGGTTCACGCCTACAAAGATAACTGTGGGTCTGGATGCAGATAAAGGTACTGCATCAGGGAGTAAAGCACTGTATATTGCCACGGACACAAAAAAGATTTGGTTGGACAATGCCGCAAATACCTGGCTACAGGTTGGCGGGCAGGATACGATCACATGGGGAAATGTGACTGGAAAACCATCTACATTCCCACCGGCAGCACATAACCATGACAGTGTGTACCTTGGAATTAATGCTAAAGCCAAAAGTGCTGCCACTGCCGATAGTGTTCCGTGGTCGGGTGTAAGCGGGAAGCCGTCTACTTTTACACCTCCTGTTGCAAGCGCTACAGTGCTGGGTGGAATTAAAGTAGGGACAAACCTGAGTATCACAACAGATGGTGTACTCAGCGCAAATGATAACCCCACGAGCTATATCGTAAAACAGCAGAGATTTACAGCTACAGCAGGACAGACAGCCTTTACTTTGACCGGCGGAAAATATCGACCGGGAATCGGTGCGCTGGCTGTCTTTTTAAATGGGGCAAAAGTCAGCAATGAGATTGTGACAGAGACGTCACAGACAGTATTTACACTCAAAACCGGAGTGACTGCAGGCGATACTGTCCTTGCGGAATACATCGAGCTGATTAATGTGGAGCCATACCCGATACACGCTTCAGAGCATATGACCGGTGGAACCGACCCGATACCGGTTGCGACACAGTCTGCCGCGGGTTTGGAATCCGCCGCGGATAAAAAGAAACTGGATGGTATTGCTGAAGGAGCAAACAAATATGTTCATCCCGGCAGCGGTACAAATCCGCATGGCACCACAAAGTCAGATGTTGGACTCGGCAACGTACCAAATGTTGCCACAAATGACCAGACTCCAACTTATACAGAGGCATCTACGCTTGCAAAGCTGGTGTCCGGTGAGAAGCTGTCTGTGGCGCTGGGCAAGATATCGAAGGCCGTCACGGACCTGATTGCGCATATTGCAAATAAGTCAAATCCACATGGTGTTACAAAATCTCAAATCGGACTGGGGAATGTAGATAACACGTCAGATGCAAATAAACCTGTATCCACAGCACAGCAGGCTGCTTTAAATTTAAAGCTTAACACATCCTTAAAAGGAGCCGCAAACGGCCTTGCAGAGCTGGATAGCACAGGTAAGGTTCCGGCTGCGCAGTTGCCCTCTTTTGTGGATGACGTGCTGGAAGGGTATTACTACAGCAGCAAGTTTTACAAGGAGGATACGCATACCACAGAGATCACAGGTGAGACCGGAAAGATCTATGTGGATCTTCCGACGAATAAGACATATCGCTGGTCTGGTACTGCGTATGTGGTTATCTCAGACACAATCGCCCTTGGTGAAACAGCTTCGACTGCATACCGTGGTGATCGCGGAAAGGTCGCATACGATCACAGCCAGAGTACACACGCCCGGACAGATGCTACCAAAGTAGAAAAGTCAGGAACAAACGGAAACATAAAAATCAATGGATCTGAGTCAGTGGTATATACGCATCCATCTACACACGCAGCAAGTATGATTACACCCGATGCTACGCACCGTTTTGTAACCGATACCGAAAAAGCAGCGTGGAACGCACGCCCGAAAAAGTACAGCGCCGATGTGCCTGCCAGTGCTTCAGCCGCCATAACACATAACCTTAATACGCAGGATGTCACCGTGACTGTGAGGGAAAAAGCAAGCCCTTACAATGTCGTTTTGTGCGACGTGCAGGTGACTGGTGTAAATGTAGTCACACTGCTGTTTGCTACGGCTCCGGCCTCTGGTAAATACAGGGTGACCGTGACCGGTTAGGAGGACAGCATGAAGATATTCGGCAAGGAGTTTATATACAATGGATATAAAGTTTACCACGCCGGCGATAAGCCAACGGCGGCGGACGTTGGGGCATATACAAAGGCCCAAGTAGATCAGAAGATAACAGATGGAAATGGAACCAAGATAACAGCGGCAACAACAGCGCCAAGTGCCCCCGCAAAAGGTGAGGTATGGATCAAAATTTGAAGGGAGATATATTATGGCAGCAATAAAAAAATCACAGTTTAAGATTAATAATGGGACAGATTGGGACACTTATCACTTTGAGACAGACAGTGCCCAGACGAAGCACAAAAAAAGTGACGGCACAGAAACTACGGTGGAAGAGGTGCTAAACTCCGCTTTGGGGGGTCTTATGATACAGGTAGGAAGGATAAGTATAACTCCTAAGGCTAATACACCAACAACAAAGCATTTAACATTTCCTAAACCGTTTGCGGAGCAGGCTATGGTAGTATTAACTCCAGTATCAGGGGTAGTT
Organism: Blautia caccae; assembly: GCF_040095955.1. Lineage (NCBI taxonomy): Bacteria > Bacillati > Bacillota > Clostridia > Lachnospirales > Lachnospiraceae > Blautia > Blautia caccae. The sequence continues at coordinate 21,435 of NZ_JBBMFP010000041.1, forward strand.
GGTCAAAAAGTCCTTGGAGTCGGTACACTTAATAATACGCCGGATGGATGTGATGTTATATTAACAAGGACTGAAAATGTTGAAACTATTATTGCATGGACGGCAATAGGACCAGCAAAATAGACATTGGTTACATTTGCCCTATTGCGAACCAGACCAAGATAGTTTCTGTATCATCTTTCCTTGTAACATAAGCATCAAACCCATTTAATGTATTACGACTCGTGCCATACCCCAATAAAAAAGTACCAGGTACCGATGTTATTGGAGTAAGTACAACGCCAGGCTGACTTTTGAATGGTTTTGGGAACGTTACCGTCTTCATGGTGGGTACATTGGATTTTGGTGTTATTGTAACCCTACCGATTTGTATTGCCAATCCATCTAAAGCGGAGTTTTGCACACAGAAAGAAGGTGATTTGAATGGAAATCAGATCAAGACCGGTGACGGTCTTATTTTATTGTAGAAATTAATAAGGAGAAATGCGAATGGAAACAATCATTTCAGCCTGCATCTCTGCGGGAGTTACTTTAATTGTCTGCTTGATAAGTAACAAAAGCCAGCAGGAAAAAACGCGGGCATTAATGGAGTACAAGCTGGAAGAACTTACAAAGAAAGTAGAAAAACATAACTCTGTCGTGGAAAGAACATATATTTTGGAAGAGAAAATGAAAGTTGCGAACCACAGAATTGAAGATTTGGAAAAGGAGAGATGAACATGGACTTAAATTTTTTGATGGATTATATCAATCCGGTAATATTGGGCATCTGCCTTCTGGTGGGATATGTGATCAAGACCGCGATACCGGCGATCAAAAACAGGTACATCCCACTTGCCGCTCTTGCTATGGGAACAATTATCGCAATACTTATCAACATGAGTAACGGAATTAACGCAGAGGTGGTGCTTGGCGGTATGATTTCAGGTCTGGCAAGCACGGGATTTTATGAAATGCTGCGGAATTTAATTGACAAGGATGGAAAGAAAAAAGCAGAAAATGGACCAGGAGAAGAGGGCGAGTGATCGCTCTCTTTTTGCGCCGGCGCAACTGCCGGGGAAAGGAGTAACACATGACAAAGACAGAGGC
>NZ_JBBMFP010000042.1:0-18822 GCF_040095955.1 Blautia caccae
CCTCTGAAAGATCCATCCGTACATTTTGTGTTGGAAAGAAAAATTGGATGTTCCATGATTCGGTCAAGGGCGCACAGGCAAGTGCGGTTATTTACAGTTTATCTGAAACAGCAAAGCTCAACAATCTGAGACCGTATTATTATTTTAAACATCTGCTCACAGAACTTCCAAAACTCCGTGATGAGAAAGGAAATGTAGAAAAGCACGCCGCTAAAATCTAGCGGTATTAATTTATCCGTAAGCGTAGGGTTTTACGCTTACTTTTATACGGAAGAGATACAAGTTTCATCTATTCGTCGAACAAAAGCTGGATTGGAAAAAGTCTGATATCTCTTTTGCTGGGGACGGGGTACAGGCGGTTAGAAATTTAGCGGAAGTTTGAAAAGTGATTTTCAAGATATCTCAGAATTTAAATATTAGGTTTATCTAAAGATTCCTTAATAATCGTATTGCAATCTCTTGTCATATTGTGTTATCTTGTATAAAGAAGGATTCATATAAGAAATAGTAAAAAAATATATAAATATTTTGGAGCGAATTATGAACGCAAAAGAAGAAATAAAACAAGATTTGCATGAGAATGTAAGCACAAAGTTCACAGTACACAGGAAAATCATAAAAATCATAAAAATCATAGGAATAGTAATAGGGTATCTGATTGCTTTTCTTTCTCTGTTAATAGCCACCAGTATTTCATGGATGTTTAGAACCTGGACAGGGCTTACTATGAATGAACTGATGTTTCACATTCAATCACCTCTGCAGGGAACCGATAGTGGGATAATTATCAGTTACATATTATCCTGTGTTCTTGTATCCATAGGCATAATTTTACTCGTTGGAATTATTTATAAAATTGTAAAAAAGAAAAAGGGATTTATACTTTTATTTTCTGCAGTGATATCTGTTGCAATCGCTGGTACTTCTATAAATTATATGTGGAGCAGACTGGATATTAAGGCTTATGCAAGTAACAGAAGTACTTATTCTACATTTATTGATGACAACTATATAGACCCTAAATCCGTAGATATAAAGTTTCCGGAGCAAAAAAGAAATTTAATATACATTTATCTGGAGTCCATGGAAAATACCTATGCGGATGAAAAACATGGCGGAGCATTTAAAAAGAATGTAATACCAGAACTTACAGACCTGTCAATAAAAAATGAAAATTTCTCCGGCAGTCAAAAATCATTAAACGGAGGGATATCATTAAATGGTACTGGCTGGACAGTGGCTGCAATGTTTGCACAGAGTACCGGTTTACCCCTTATGATTCCAATAGAAGGTAACTCAATGAATGAGCAGGAAAGTTTTATGCCGGGGTTGACTGCTATAGGCGATATTCTTCAAGAAGAGGGGTATACTCAAAAGTTGCTTTTAGGTTCTGACGCAAATTTCGGAGGAAGAAAATCATTTTATACTCAACATGGAAATTATAATATTTATGATTATTATTATAGTAAGGACAACGGACAAATACCGGGGGATTATCATGTGTTTTGGGGATATGAGGATAAGAAACTCTTTGAATTTGCCAAAGAACATTTGCTGGAAGCCAGTTTTTCAGAGGAACCATTTAATATGACCATTTTAACAGTGGATACTCACTTTGAGGATGGATATATATGCGAGGATTGTCAGGATACTTATGAGAGCGACCAATACGCGAATGTTATAGCTTGTTCAAGTAAACAGGTAGGAGAATTTGTGAAGTGGGTACAAGAACAGGCTTTTTATGAAAATACAACTATTGTTATATCTGGAGATCATCCGACTATGGACAGTGATTTTTGTGAAGATGTGGATAAAAGTTACAACAGAAAAGTCTTTACCACTTACATAAATTCTGCTGTAGAGGTCAAGGGGGATACTTACAGACAGTATTCTACCTTTGATAATTTTCCGACCACACTGGCAAGTCTGGGTGTGGAGATAGAGGGCAACCGATTAGGTTTGGGCACCAATCTATTTTCATCAGAGGCAACCTTGATAGAAAAATACGACAAAAACACAATAGACATTGAGCTGGACAAAAAGTCAAAATTAATGGAAAAGCTTACGGAAGATATTGTAGTACCGGAGCCGAAAGAAGAGCTGACGGCCGAAACAGAAGAGGATTCATCTGAAGAGTCGGAAATCATTCCTGCAGAGATAGAAGTGACACCATATGATTTCAGAACCGGAAAATATGAAGTTATCGTGAAAAATCTGTCAGCAGACACAAATGTTCAGGCTCTGCGCTGCGCGGTATGGGCGGAAGAAGACCAAAGTGATTTGAAATGGTATGAAGCGGAATTACAGGCAGATGGTTCTTATATTACGAAGGTATGGGCAGCAGATTTTGCTTTCAAGGTTTCAGAATATAATATTCATATCTACACATTGGATATGGAAGGGGAACCTCATCTGCTTGCAGAGTCTGCAGGAGAAATAACCAGATAGAAAATTGATATTTTAAAGGGGCTGAAATCCGGTTTGTGATATGCTCCCTTCTAGGTAGACAAGTGAAATAATAAAAGCACTTGATACTTGGAAGGGAGCATTTTCTATGCTTAAAAGGAAAATATCTGCGCATGAAAAAATATTTGCGGTACAGAGATATTTGGATGGATTAGCAAGCCAACGAATGATTGCCCATGAGTTTGGCATAACACAGACTTCCGTGCAACAATGGATCGTTAATTATGAGAGTCTGGGCGAAGATGCATTTTTAATGAGAGACTATAAGAGTTACTCAGCCCAATTAAAAATGAATGCTGTAAAAGACTACCTTTCAGGAGAAGGTTCTCAGACAGATATCTGTAAAAAGTACGGTATTCGTTCAAAAAGTAAGTTACAAAAGTGGATTAAGAAGTATAATGGTCATAAAGAACTAAAATCTTCTGGAACAGGAGGAACCCCTGTCATGACCAAGGGAAGAAACACCACATTTGATGAACGAGTTGAAATTGTCCAATACTGCATTACACATGAACATAAATACGCTGAAACTGCTGAAAAATATCAGATATCTTATCAACAAGCCAGAAACTATGTGGTTAAATACGAAGCCAATGGCATCGATGGCCTTCAGGATAAACGTGGCCGACGTAAATCAGAAGCTGAAATGAGTGAGCTGGAACGGCTGCGTGCGGAGGTTAAACTACTTCGCGCAGAAAAAGAACGTGCACAGATGGAGGCATCTTTCTTAAAAAAACTCGAAGAAATAGAGAGGAGGCGAGACTGAGCCCGGTCCGCAATACAATCATTTATCAGGCAATCAAAGAGGAACATGAGGAACATAACTATTTCATTTTAGCATTATGCCATTTAGGCAAAGTAAGTCGGGCGGCTTATTATAAATGGCTCAATCGTAAAATACCGGAAAACGAAATAGTCAACCAGCGAATTGCTGAAGAAATTGAAAAGATTCATATGGAGAGCCCAGACAAAGGATACCGCCGTATCCGTGATGACCTTGACCATTATCATGATATAAAAGTAAATGATAAACGAGTTTTAAGGATCTGTCGGCAAAAAAACATTAAATCAACCATTAAGTACTGCAATAACGGTTGTACGAGGCAGGCAGCTAATCCACAATACATCGCTGAAAATATATTGAACCGTGAATTTTGGGCAGATGAGCCAAATCAAAAATGGCTTACCGATATAACCGAATTCAAGTACTATGAGGACGGGGTAAAACACAAAGTATATTTGAGCGCTATTCTGGATTTGTATGACCGGCGAATTGTGTCCTACATAGTTGGAGATTCAAATAACAACGGACTTGTATTCAATACTTTTGATGCAGCAATCCTGCGGAACCTGATGCACATCCCCTGTGCCATAGTGACCGGGGATTTCAATATACAAACCGTGCCTTTCATCAGAAGCTGGTTGAGGCTGGAATGACGCAAAGTATGTCCAGAATTGCCAAATGCATAGACAATGGACCAATGGAGGGCTTCTGGGGGATTCTAAAGAGGGAATGCTATTATGGAAGTGTATTCACTGACAAAACATCTATTATCAAGATGATTGAAGAATATATTGAGTATTATAACAACAAACGGTTACAGAGAAACTTGGGTGTCCAAACACCTATGGAAAAACACGAAAAGTATTTGCTGGCAGCGTAAAACTGCCAGCGAGTTAAACCCACTGGCAGAAATTTTTTATTTTTTTAATTGTCTACTTTACGGGGAGCAGTTCAGTTTGTTTTACCGGCAGCCCCTTATTACGTGTCAATATGTCAACTGGCAGTATCATAGTAAATAATATAGTTTCCGGAATCAGCAATAGCTTTAAAGTCACCATCAGAAAGTGTGTTATTGACTGCATCCTCTTTACTGACTACAATGTACTGGCATCCGTTTTGTTTTGCCAGCTGTGCTAATTCTTTCGCTGACTTATCTGTCTGATTCATTATATTAAATAATTTTCGAGCATCACTGGACGGACTGGTTTCTGTTTCAACCCTTCTTCCATAAGGAAGATAAATGTCTGCATTATATTGTCGGACATACGGAAGAAATTCCGTGGGAAAAACAGCGGTTATCGTATTCTTTTCTGCATGCTCTTCTAACATATCACATACTGAAAAGATATCTTCAGGAAGTTTATAGGAATTCACACTTTTGCTAAACACATCTTTGCTATACATAAAATTACCACTGAATATAAGAAGTAGAAGAATCGCTGAAATAAATAAATTTCTATACGCTCTGCTGTTTATTTCAAAAGCGAAAAATGTTACTGCTAAAGCTACGATCATTCCCATGGGCAAAAGCCAGAACATCCTCCAGTATACAGATTTTCCAATACAATAATCCATTATAATCTTAGCCGTGACAGGGAAGATGTAAATGAAACCTATTCCAATCATATAATGGTTTATGAACATTATTTCTGAATGTGTTTTATTTTTGGAAAATAAATATCCTGCACATACAAGAAAAATAAGAAAGTACCAGCAATCACCAGTATAAAGCCAAAGCATATTTTTTGTTATTTCCATAATTTCATTCATGGGCAAAATCTCCCAAACTTCATCAACAAATATATTATCATTAAGAGAATGGCAGGTGAACAACTGATTATACATTTAATCAGCGGTTCAAAGGTTTTATTATAGATACAAAATAAAACAGCAGATAATCCCAACAGGGTAGGAATCAGCATAATCCCCATAGAGGAGACCAGGCTTGCTGATAAAACTAAAAATAATGAGGAGCTTATCTGCCATTTATATTGTGGTTTCGTCTGACATGCTTTTATTAAATAATATAATGCCGCAGGTATCAGAACACCGGCAAGGACGGCTTTACCCTGCCACGAGCGGATTAAAATGAAAGAGGATGAAGAATAAACTGTAAAATACCCCCAAATTTGAAAGGTAGATAAAACCACTAAAAAGATTCCGATCATTCCTTTTTTCTTATTAAATATCAGAGAACCTATTAAATAATATACCAGATATGCAAAACCCGTCATAAGCGGCGCTAAAATAGTATGCGCTATAATGGTAGGATGGATGAAAAACAGTTTGCCTAAAAACGCTGTAAAAATAGGAAAGGGAGACAGTACATATCGTGATGGCATGGCGTTTAGTAGGATACCGGTATCTGCGGCATATTGATACATAGTATCGGTTTTTAAGGTGGTAGCAGCAGTTGCAACGTACATGGCATCGTCGGCATCAATATGCATATAGAAGGCAAGCATAGACATCTGAAATATAACCATTAGAATGGCGGCAATCAGAGGCATATCTAATGCGGAAATAAATTTTCGGACATCCTTTCCAATATATTGTAAGCTGTATCTGGCATATTTAAATATAGAGAAAATAACAGTACCTAATAACACAAAACAATAACAATAAAAAAAGTATGAAAATTTAGCCCTTAATAAAATAAACGGAAGTATGATCACTTCAAAACTTCCAAATAATCTCAGCAGTCCGTTTAAAAGAATCTCTGTCAAAGAAAAACTATCACATTTTTTTCTACCTAATATCCCTAAAAAATATATTGTTACTGTGAAAAATAGAATTAGAAACAATGTCTTAATGTAGTTCATGAATGCCTCCTGAAAATTTATTTGGGGACAGTTTATCTAATTCTTTTATAGTATATAATTTTAAAGTTGAAGTCAAGGTATTCATTATTTTTGCCCGAAAAATTTACAGTTATATAAAAAAATCTCTCTGACGGATTTCCGATAGAGAGACTAAAAAACAAAAAAAGGATGCAGGAGATGGGACTTGAACCCACACGATATTGCTACCACAGGCACCTGAAGCCTGCGCGTCTGCCAATTCCGCCACTCCTGCATCTTCTATTAAGTTGGTGTTCTCTCGAACACAAGTGATATAATACACGATTCAAACAAGAAAGTCAATACCTTTTTTAAGAAAAAATAAAAAATCTGCCGGCAACCGCAGTCACCGCCAGAAAGTATTGTCAAAAACAAAAAAAGGATGCAGGAGATGGGACTTGAACCCACACGATATTGCTACCACAGGCACCTGAAGCCTGCGCGTCTGCCAATTCCGCCACTCCTGCATCTTCTATTAAGTTCGTGCTCTCTCAAGCACAAGACATATATTACACGATTTTACAGGAAATGTCAACACTAATTTTCAAAGTTTTTAAAAAAATTAACGCAATTCTATTTCCCGACATATTCCGAAGGTTTTTCCGCGTTTTCCGGCCTTGTTCTTTCCTTATAAAATGACAAAAACACCCCAGAATAAAATCAGTATATATTCCCATCATAATAAGGAAATGCCAAATACATAAACCGCATTTCTGCTCCGAAATTCCTGTTTATTATTATCCGGTTTTCGGGCTGTCGAATTTTTTAAAATACAACCGCGAAAAAACAAGAAAAAAAGGTTGAAAAACACCAGATGTTGTGATACACTTTTTACAATTTGGGGAAAATTTGGGGAACCATTAACAGTACGCTATAGAAAGGAAGACAGGTGAAAGCATGAAAGCATTTTTAATACTGGAAGACGGCACCGTCTTTACCGGGACCAGCATAGGGTCGAAGAAAGAAATTATCAGCGAAATCGTCTTTAATACCTCGATGACAGGTTATCTTGAAGTTCTTACAGATCCTTCTTACGCCGGACAGGCAGTCTGCATGACATATCCTTTGATTGGTAATTATGGCATTTGCCATGAGGACCAGGAATCTTTAAGACCGTGGCCGGATGGCTACATTGTCAGGGAATTATCCCGTATTCCAAGCAACTTCCGCTGTGAAGACACCATACAGAATTTTCTGAAGAGATATGATATCCCCGGGATCGCAGGGATTGATACAAGGGCCCTTACCAAGATTTTGAGGGAAAAAGGAACTATGAACGGCATGATCACTACCAATGCAGACTATAAACTGGAGGAGGTTCTTCCAAAATTAAAAGCTTATACCACCGGCAGGGTCGTGGAGCGTGTGACATGTGAGGAGAAGAAAGTGCTGAAGGGCAGCGGACCCAAGGTGGCTCTTATGGACTTTGGGGCAAAAGATAATATTGCCCGTTCCCTGAATAAGCGCGGATGCCAGGTTACCATATATCCGGCATTTACAAAAGCAGAGGAGATTCTGGGAGATAATCCTGACGGCATTATGCTCTCCAACGGTCCTGGTGATCCGAAAGAGTGTACGTCTATAATAGAAGAAATCAAAAAGCTTTATGATTCCCAGGTACCGGTTTTCGCGATCTGTCTCGGACATCAGCTCATGGCACTTGCAACGGGCGCGGATACCAGGAAAATGAAATACGGCCACAGAGGCGGAAATCACCCCGTAAAGGACCTGGAAACCGGAAGGGTATATATTTCATCACAGAACCATGGATATATGGTAGATACGGACACTCTGGACCCTCAGGTGGCTGTACCGGCATTTGAAAATGTCAATGACAAAACAAACGAGGGTTTAAAATATATAGGAAAGAATATTTTTACCGTACAGTTCCATCCGGAGGCTTGTCCGGGACCACAGGATTCCGGATACCTGTTTGACAGATTTATGAAAATGATGGAGGTGAGCGAATAATGCCGAAGATTCAGGATATTAAAAAAGTGCTTGTGATTGGTTCAGGCCCGATCATCATCGGTCAGGCAGCAGAGTTTGACTATGCGGGAACGCAGGCCTGCCGCTCCCTGAAGGAAGAGGGAATTGAGGTCGTTCTTCTGAACTCCAATCCCGCTACCATTATGACAGATAAAGATATCGCGGATAAGGTATATATTGAGCCTCTGACCGTGGAAGTGGTAGAGCAGCTTATCATCAAGGAAAAACCGGACAGCGTACTGCCCACTCTGGGTGGACAGGCCGGACTGAATCTGGCTATGGAGCTGGAAGAGAGAGGCTTTTTAAAAGAACAGAATGTGCGCCTGATCGGTACCACCTCTGAGACAATCAAGAAGGCGGAGGATCGTCAGGAATTTAAGGATACCATGGAGAAGATCGGTGAGCCGGTGGCAGCTTCCCTGGTTGTAAAAACCGTGAAAGATGGTATTGATTTTACAAATAAGATCGGCTACCCGGTCGTTCTGCGCCCGGCATACACTCTGGGCGGCAGCGGCGGCGGTATTGCCTATGATGAGGCGCAGCTTGTGGAAATCCTGGAAAACGGCCTTCGTCTCTCCCGTGTGGGTGAGGTGCTGGTGGAGCGCTGTATCGCAGGATGGAAAGAGATTGAGTATGAGGTTATGCGCGACGGTGCAGGCAACTGCATTACCGTATGTAATATGGAAAATATTGACCCGGTCGGCGTGCATACAGGTGACAGTATCGTTGTGGCACCTTCCCAGACGCTGGGCGACAAGGAATACCAGATGCTGCGTACCTCTGCTTTAAATATCATCACAGAGCTGGGAATCACCGGCGGCTGTAACGTGCAGTACGCTCTGAATCCTGACAGCTTTGAATACTGCGTCATTGAGGTAAATCCCCGTGTATCACGCTCCTCTGCACTGGCTTCCAAGGCTACCGGATATCCCATTGCCAAGGTTGCGGCCAAGATTGCCCTGGGTTATACACTGGATGAGATCCCGAACGCCATCACAGGCAAGACTTATGCCAGCTTTGAGCCTATGCTGGACTACTGTGTTGTGAAGATCCCGCGTCTGCCCTTTGATAAATTCATCAGCGCAAAGAGAACCCTGACGACACAGATGAAGGCAACCGGTGAGGTTATGAGTATCTGCAATAACTTTGAAGGTGCTCTTATGAAGGCCATTCGGTCTCTGGAACAGCATGTGGACAGCCTTATGTCTTATGACTTTACCGGGCTTACCGAGGAGGAACTGACAGAAGAGCTGAAGATCGTGGACGATATGAGGATCTGGAGGATCGCTGAGGCTGTCCGCAGAGGGATTTCCTATGAAACGATCCATGCAGTCACGAAGATTGATCTGTGGTTCATTGACAAGCTGGCAATCCTTGTGGAGATGGAACAGGCGCTGGCTTCAAAGGAACTTACGGAAGAATTGCTCCGTGAGGCAAAGCGGATTGAATTCCCGGACAATGTGATCGCGCGCCTGACCGGTAAAAGGGAAGAGGACATCAGAGAGCTGCGCCGGGAGTGGGGCATCACTGCCGCTTATAAAATGGTAGATACCTGCGCGGCTGAGTTTGCAGCTGCCACACCGTATTATTATTCTGTTTACGGTGGGGAAAATGAGGCGGATGGGAAGTCCGATAAGAAAAAAGTTCTCGTTCTGGGTTCCGGTCCTATCCGTATCGGCCAGGGAATTGAGTTTGACTTCTGTTCCGTGCACTGTACCTGGGCATTCAAAAAAGAGGGCTATGAGACGATCATTATCAACAACAATCCGGAGACTGTAAGTACGGACTTTGACATTGCAGATAAGCTGTATTTTGAACCGCTGACTCCGGAGGATGTGGAGAATGTGGTAAATATAGAAAAACCGGACGGCGCTGTCGTGCAGTTTGGCGGACAGACGGCTATCAAGCTCACAGAAGCCCTGATGAAGATGGGTGTGAAAATTCTGGGAACATCTGCGGAGGATGTGGATGCTGCGGAGGACCGGGAACTTTTCGATAAGATTCTGGAGGAATGTCATATTCCGAGACCTCAGGGGCATACAGTATATACGGCAGACGAGGCGATCCGTGTGGCAAATACACTGGGATATCCTGTGCTTGTCCGTCCTTCCTATGTGCTTGGCGGACAGGGCATGCAGATTGCCATAAACGATGAGGACGTGGACCAGTATATCGGCATCATCAACAGAATTGCCCAGGAACATCCGATCCTGGTAGATAAATATCTGCAGGGCAAGGAGATCGAGGTGGATGCCATCTGTGACGGTGAGGACATTCTGATCCCCGGTATTATGGAACATATTGAGCGTGCGGGTATTCACTCCGGCGACAGTATTTCCGTATATCCCGCGCGTACCATCAGCGATACAGCAAAGAAAACCATTGAAGAGTATACCAGGAGACTGGCAAAATCCCTGCATGTTATCGGTATGATCAATATACAGTTTATCGTGTGCGGCGAGGATGTGTATGTGATCGAGGTAAATCCCCGTTCCAGCCGTACGGTACCGTATATCAGCAAGGTGACTGGCATTCCTATCGTACCGTTGGCAGCCAAGATGATCCTGGGATATAAGTTAAGAGAACTGGGATATGAGCCGGGCCTGCAGCCTGAGGCAAAGCATATTGCCATCAAGATGCCGGTGTTCTCCTTTGAAAAAATCCGTGGGGCTGACATCAGCCTGGGACCGGAGATGAAATCCACAGGTGAGTGCCTGGGCATTGCAGAGTCTTTCAATGAGGCACTCTACAAGGCATTTTTAGGGGCAGGCATCAATCTGCCGAAGTACAAAAATATGATCATTACCGTGAGGGATGAGGATAAGCAGGATATCGTACCGATCGCCCGGCGTTTTGAGGCACTGGGATACCGCATTTATGCAACCAGAAGCACTGCCAGAGTCTTGAATGAGAACGGTGTGAAGGCTGTCCGCACAAATAAGATTGAGCAGGCATCCCCTAATCTGATGGACCTGATCCTCGGACATAAGATCGATCTGGTGATCGATACACCGTCTCAGGGCGTGGAAAAGGCAAAGGATGGGTTTATTATCCGCCGGAATGCCATTGAGACAGGTGTCAATGTGCTGACTGCCTTAGATACGGCTGAGGCGCTTGTGACCAGTCTGGAGAATACAGATATCCAGAAGCTGGAGCTGATCGATATCGCAGCAATATAATACTGTGACATAATGAGAGACAACCGCCGTATGATATTTTGCGGCGGTTTCTTGAGTATTTTGTCAGGTCTGCGCATGACTGTGCAGTTTCTTACATAAGGGAGGGTGTAATGGATTTTATTGAATTACTGAAGGTTATTTTTCTTGGGATTGTGGAGGGCATCACGGAATGGCTTCCCATCAGCAGCACAGGCCACCTGATACTGGTGGAGGAATTTGTAAAGCTGGATGTGAGTAAACAATTCTGGGAAATGTTCATGGTGGTGATCCAGCTTGGCGCCATCATGGCAGTGGTGGTGCTGTATTTTAAAGATCTCTGGCCATTCCACAACAGAAGACCAAAACATCATAATGTGACAAAGATAGAGAAAGCAGCCGGTTTTATCTGCCGTTTTGTCCAGATAGATAAAATGATCATGTGGTTTAAGATCGTTGTGTCCTGTCTGCCCGCTATCATCGTGGCGCTTCCTTTTAATGATTTTATTGAGGAGAAGTTCAATAATTATTTTGTGGTGGCTGTCATGCTGATCGTGTATGGTGTGCTGTTTATTCTCATTGAGGACTACAACAAGAAAAGAGAGCCGGCGGTAAACTCCATTGCTGAGATATCCTGGAAGATGGCTCTTCTCATCGGTGTATTCCAGCTTCTGGCCGTGATCCCGGGGACTTCCCGTTCGGGAGCTACCATTATTGGCGGAATCCTACTGGGGGCTTCCAGAACCGTGGCGGCGGAGTATACATTTTTCCTGGCAATACCCACCATGTTTGGCGCAAGTCTCTTGAAGCTGGTCAAATTCGGCCTGCATTTTACCGGGGCGGAGCTCATGATACTGGTTGTGGGAATGGTGGTTTCCTTTGTGGTTTCCATTCTGGCAATTAAATTTCTTATGGGATATATCAAGAAGCACGATTTCAAGGTGTTCGGCTGGTACCGGATTGTACTGGGCGTTATTGTGCTCCTCTATTTTACGATTGCCGGTTAAGGGGCAGTCTGAAGACGTGTTAAAAGGGCATTGCAGCTGCAATGCCCTTTTGTTGTCTGTAAAATAGGGGTAAGCTATTTTACAGACAATAGAGAAATGGGAAACAATATGTCAGTAATCCCTGCCTATATTTCTGGCTGTCATATAGGCAGTAGATGTAGCTGCCGTGATATTCTGCGGGGTAACACAGTCCCCCAGCATGTAAAATTCAGGTGCGCAGCAGGCAAGAGCTGTGGTCTCCTCCCTCAGCGGCTTCTGACCGGCTGCATAGACAACCTGGTCTGCCTCGTAAAAGCTGTCGCCCTCCGGTGTCCGGCAGGCAACCCCTTCGTCTGTGATCTGTACAGCCTGGGTGTGAAAGAAAATCTTAAGGCCGCGCTTTTTGATTTCTGTATGCAGCCCGAGCATGTGGAGAAAATTGCCTCCGTCGCTCATGTGGTCTGTCATCTCCAGGATCGTGACCTGTTTTCCATAGCGTATGAGATGCAGTCCAAGTTCAATTCCTACCAGGCCGGCTCCCAAAATGACCACTTTGGGACCCAGCTTGTCTGCCAGAGGATAAGCCTCCTGGGCAGACAACACGTTGTTACTGTCTATACCTGGTACCTGCGGCCGGGCTGCTTTTGCACCCAGGGCTGCGATGATGACGTCTGCGTTTAAGTCCTCCGCATATTCTGGCGTCACTTTCGTCTGCAGGCGAAGTTCTATATTTTTATCTTCCTCAACACATTTCGCCTGCTGGTTTAAATAGTAATCCAGGTTTTTCTTAAAGGCGACGTTTTCTTCACAGCGAAGTACACCGCCCAGCCGCTCATTTTTTTCGCAGAGAATGACTTTATGTCCCATTTTGGAACAGGTAAGGGCTGCCTGCATGCCGCCCACGCCTCCGCCCACTACCAGAACTTTTTTCTTTACCTGCGCACAGACAGGCGCATGGCGCAGTTCCAGTTCACGGCCGGATTCCGGGTTGATGGCACAGTAGGGTTCCCCGTTGGTCAGTTCGCTGGAAAAGCAGGAGAGACAGCGCATGCATTTTCTTGCCTTGTCCTCATGCCCGGTACGGATCTTATTGGGAAAATCCGGGTCCGCCAGCAATTCTCTGCCCAGTTCCACAATATCGGCTTTTCCCGAAGCAAGGATGTCTTCCATAAGCTCAGGGTCTGAGAGCGCGCCGATGGTGGCTACCGGAGTGTTTACGTGTTTTTTGATCTCTGCGGCCAGATGCACATTGCATCCATCCTCCAGAAACATACTGGGATGGGTGACAGCGAAGACTTCCTCCACCTCATGATTGCCGGCGGAGACATGGATCAGATCCGCATGTCCGTCAAGCTGTCTGGCAATGGCAATGCCGTTTTCTATGTCATAGCCTCCATCATAGCATTCAGAGCCGCTTATGCGGACTTCCACGGGGAAACCGGCCCCGCAGGCTTTGTGAATACCGTCTACGATGGAGAGCAGCAGTCTGCTTCTGTTTTCAATGTCCGGTCCGCCCCATTTGTCCGTTCTGGTGTTGGTGATGGGGGACAGGAACTGGTGCAGCATCCATCCGTGTCCGGCATGTACCAGAACCATGCCGAAGCCGCATTTCTTTGCGAGAAGAGCAGCGTCTATGTATTTTTGGATGGTGCGTTCAATGATTTCCTCTGTCATAGGGCGGATCTTTCTGCCCGCACATTCACACTCCACCGGGCCGTAGGCTATGCCTTTGGCCTCCGCACCGAAAAAGGACAGGTCACGGTTGGCGAACATGCCGGTATGCTGCAGTTCTAAAGTGGCTACGGCGCCGTACTGGCTGATGCCGTAGGCAATCCTGGAGATGCCCCGGTCTATATTGGGAGTGTCGAGAGCAATGTGTGTTGCCCCGCCTCGTCCAAGCTCCCCGTCTACAATTCCCTCGAAGGTGGCAACGCTGGCAGCGCCTCCCATGGCTTTTCTGCCATAGTAGGCTGCAGCGCCGTCGTTTAAATAGCCATCGCCATTCAGATTCTGGTAACCGGTCGGGGAGGCGAAGATTCGGTTACGGAAAAGAACGTTGCCGAGCTGAATGGGGGCAAACAGATGAGGGTATTTAAAATCTGATTTTTTCATTAAGGATATACTCCTTTCACATGGCTCCCGCCAGCGCGAAGCCTGGGAGGCTGGCAGGAGAGAGTTAGGATGCTCTGTCTTAATAGTATCCCGGAATCCGTAAAGTGTAAATCCATGAATCTGATTGCTTTTTTTGTCGGATGGTGTACAATGTGTATGATGGGTTGAAAAAAGGAGAAGTATATATGAGACTGAACAGTATTATGATATATTACCAGTTGTCCAAACGGTTTAAAATAAATCATGCACAATATTCACAACAATATTCTGTGGGACGCCCTGTCTTTTATGAGCCTTCTGTCTATACGGAGGGGAGGGCTGTCATTGTGGATGCGGAGAATGCTCTACATTGTGTCAGGCATTTGACAGGCTGCGTCCTTCTCTTGGCAGGTTATCCTAACGGGAGCTTTGACTGTGGGGGGAACGACGCAGTCTTTCTGGATGCAGGGATATCGGAGCGGACTTTGTTCAATGCGCTGACAGAGATATTTGATACCTTTGATACCTGGGACGAAAAGCTCAGCAGGATAGTAGGCGGAAATGTGGGATATCAGGAGATCCTGGACAGCTGCCGGAGTGTGCTTCCGGAACCGGCTGCACTTATGGACGGGGATTTTAAATATATCGCATACACAAGCGATGAGGGTATGCGCCGCAAATTCGTGGATGATATGAACCAGCTTCCCCTGGATGATGTCAATGATCTGACCAGCATGCCGGGGTTCAAGGAACTGGAGGAGAGAAAAGAGGCTTTTGTCTATACGGCAGGCGAAGTGGTGATCTATAAAAATATATATCATGAGGGTGCTTATGTGGGCCGCCTGTCCCTTCTGATCGAGGAGGGCCAGAGTGAGGAAAAGACAGAATATGAGAAGGCGGTTTTTAACCACCTTGCCGGTTATGTGGAACAGCTCTATGATCAGTGCGGAGGGTTTGAACTTGGGTCTCCGCGACTGGCTGACCTGCATCACATGATGAAAAAATGTCTGGAGACAGACGGGGCGGACGAGGGCGAGCTTCTGCGCCTTTTGTGGGCCAACAAAAATCTGCCGGGAGACGTTTACTATATGCTCACCATCCGTGAGAATATCCTTCAAAGAGGAAAGGCATATAATATGAGGTATCTCTGTTCACAGATGGAACGGATGTGGCCCGGGGCATACTGTGTGACGCATAACGGGGACATTGCCATGCTGTTTAACCGGAATATGTTTTCAAAATCCACGGATCTGGAATTTCACAAGGAAATGGTGTATTTTCTCAGGGAGAGTGTGCTGGCAGCCGGCTGCAGCCGGGAGTTCACGGATATTTCCTGCATGCGCAGCGCTTACCGGCAGGCAGAGTTTGCCATGGAGATGGGCCTTAGAAAAAATTTTACCTATTGTTATCATAAATTTGATGATTATGCCCTGGATTTTCTGTTAAAATACGGTGTGGGAAATTTTCTGCCGGAACAGCTCTGCAGCAGGGAGCTGCTGTCCTTGTACCGGTATGACAGGGAAAATGAAACTTCCTATTATAAAACACTTTTAACTTATGCGCGTCTGCAGTATAATGCAGTGGCATCCGCCAAGGCGCTGTACATACACCGAAGCTCCTTTATAAACAGGATGGAGCGGATACGGGAACTGATACATCTGAACCTGGAGGATCCGGAGGAGAGGCTGTATCTGCTGTTATCCTTCCGGATCATGGAGGAATACGGTTCCAAAAGCGGGGAAAAATGAGAAGAAGAGGAAATAGAGATGGAGTGCATTTATGGAGAGCAGAGATAAACAGATCCTGGATTTGGCTATGGAGGCCGGCAAGACCCTGCTGGATGCCGGGGCGGAAATCTTCCGGGCGGAGGAGACCATACAGAGAATCGCCAAAGCATATGGAATAGAAAAATGCAGTGCCTTTGTGATGAGCACCGGGATATTTCTGACTGCGGAGAGCAAAGGGGAGGACATTTATGCCCAGGTCAGGCATATTCCCATCAATTCTGCCAGACTTAACCGGGTGGCAGCCGTGAACCAGCTCTCCAGGGAGATCGTGGAGGGCAGATATACCGTGGAGGAGGCCTGGGAGCGTCTGGAAGCCATTAAGCAGATGCCGGGTAAAAAGAATATTACAAGGATTCTGGCATCAGGCGTAGGCTCTGCCAGCTTCTGCTATGTGCTGGGCGGCGGCATCTGGGATGCAGCGGCAGCCTTTTTGTCAGGTTTTTTACTGTACGTGCTTCTGGTTGCGCTGGAAAAAAGAGAGAAGAAGACATCAAAAATCGTACTGAACTTACTGGGAGGATTCTGGGCTTCCTTTCTGGCTGTGGTCTTTTACCGTCTGGGAATCGGAGAAAATTACGGGAGCATCCTTGTGGGTTCCATCATGCCCCTGGTACCGGGTGTCTCTTTTGTGAACTCCATCCGGGATTTTGCGGACGGTGATTATATCGGAGGCGGTGTCCGGATGCTGGATACCCTGCTGGTGGCTCTGGGCATTGCTCTTGGGGTGGGCCTTATGTACATGCTCTATTACAAAGTGACAGGAGGGGTACTTTTATGATCATGATACAAGGTGCTGCGCAGTTCGTGGCTGCGTTTTTGGGTACTGTGGCTTTTTCCGTGCTGTTTTCCGTCCCGAAGGAACATTATCCCCTGTGCGGGACCATAGGCGGATTGGGATGGCTGATCTGCTGGATCTGTACCAATCCTTTCCATATGAGTGCCGTGACGGGAAGCTTTATCGCCACAGTCTTTATTGTGACAGCTTCACGCATCGGAAGCACTGTGAGAAAATGCCCGGTCACACTGTTTCTCATTGCCGGTATATTTCCACTTGTACCGGGAATCGGCATCTACAGAACGGTCTACTATACATTGATGCAGGAGAGTGCCCAGAGCCTGTACTACGGGAGACAGACCATCGGAATCGCTTTGGCCATGGTGCTTGGAATCGTGTTTGTATTTGAGATACCTCAGAAAACCATCAACCGGGTCAACCGGATATTCAAGGGAAAAAACAGGAGGAAAAACTGATTATTTCCAGTTTCATTTAAAATTTCTTTAGAGTTTTTCGTTTTATTTTAGAAAATCGTCATAGTTTCATCACATTTTTTCCCTATAATAGGTCTTGGATAGTTGATAAACCACTCACTATCTCCCCCCTCAAGTTGAAAAGGCCCGATACGCGAGTATCGGGTTTTTTCTTTTCCACGGTTGCTTTTTTTCGGCGCCCTGTTATAATAATATCATCACACCAGTTTGAAAAGGGGTACTTTAATATGACAAAAAAAAGAGTAGTAGTGGCATTGGGACACAGAGCATTAGGTACCACATTGCCAGAACAGAAAAATGCAACGAAAAGAACAGCAAAAATAATCGCCGACCTGGTGGAAGCTGGAGCAGAGGTGATCATCACCCACAGCAACGCTCCCCAGGTGGGGATGATCCATACAGCAATGAACGAATTCGGAAAGGTACATCCTGACTACACCGCAGTGCCCATGTCTGTCTGCGCGGCAATGAGCCAGGGATACATCGGCTATGACGTACAGAACGCCATCCGTGCAGAGCTTTTAAGACGCGGCATCTACAAACCGGTGAGCACAGTCCTCACCCAGGTCACAGTAGACCCCTACGATGACGCCTTCCACGAACCGGTAAAAGTGATCGGAAGGACCCTGACCGAGGAGGAAGCGGAAGCGGAGGAGAAAAAAGGAAACTACGTGACAAAGACCGGCAGCGGCTACCGCAGAATCGTAGCAGCACCGAAGCCTCAGGACATTGTGGAAATTGATGCCATCCGTGCCCTGGCGGATGCGGGCCAGATCGTCATTGCCTGCGGCGGCGGCGGAATCCCCGTCCTGGAACAGGGTGAAGAGCTTCACGGAGCCAGTGCGGTCATCGAAAAAGACCTGATCAGCGGCAAGCTTGCAGAGATGCTGGACGCAGATGAGCTTCTCATCCTCACAAGCGTAGAGAAAGTGTCCTTAAACTACAAATCCGACACCGAGCAGTATCTGGACCACATCACCACCGCCCAGGCCAGACAATACATGTCAGAGGACCAGTTCGAGCCCTCCACCATGCTCCCCAAAATAGAAGCCTCCGTAAACTTCGTCGAAAAGAAAAAAGGCCGCCGTGCAGTCATCACCTCCATAGAAAAAGCCAAGCCCGCCTACCTGGGCAAAACCGGCACCATCATAGAATAAGCAACGATGTGGTGAACCAAATACCAAAGTTATGACCGAGTCCTCATAAGACCCATACTATAATACAAAAGAACTAAAGCCCAATCCCTGAACCGCCGCCCCCAATTTACCGGTTGCCTTTCAGAATCTCCAGCTTTAGTTCTTTTTTATTTCTTTTCATCTTTTTACCACCGCTGCGAAGAAAGTTGTTCCTATGTTCCGCCTGAGAAAACCAGGGATGAGGGGAGGGGCGGCGTGTATGTTTGTGGCAGCGAGGTTAAGTGGAAGGTTCTGCAACGTCGAGCGGCCACAAACATAC
>NZ_JBBMFP010000043.1:0-11846 GCF_040095955.1 Blautia caccae
TTGACCTGAGCACGAAAGTGCGAACGGCGGAGTTGAAAAAAGGTTTTTGAGTTTTGTATATGCGGTTTTGAAGGTACGGTGTATCATTGTATCTATTCCTCCTTAGCTCAGTCGGTAGAGCATGCGGCTGTTAACCGCAGTGTCGTTGGTTCGAGTCCAACAGGGGGAGCTTTAAACTCTGTAAACATAATTGTTTATGGAGTTTTTTTGTATATGTATTTTTATATAGGTGAAGGACGTCAGTGACTGAAGCGGAGGGAGCGTATGAAATATAATAATAATGTGTTTAACCTTTCATTGCAGCAGATTCAGATCTTTCTAAAGTGCGTCCGCCTGAAAAATTACAGCCGTGTTGCCGCGGAATATAATTTTACTCCGAGCATGGTCAGCAAAACTATCAGTTCCATGGAATCCACACTGGGACTTCAGCTCTTTGTTCGGAAATACCATACGCTTATTCCGACACCTGCAGCCCGGGAACTTGCCGGTGACTGGACGCCGCTTCTGGAAATGATACTTCAAAGTCTGGAAAAGGCCCACACGATCCAGGAGGGATATGCCTCCAACATACGCATAGGGCTGCTGGATACAACGCAGACAGCAGCGTCCTATACAGTTTCCAGACTGGAGGAGAAGGCATCCAGAGAACTTTCGGAAAAAATCGTATGGGAACGCAGAGATATGCATGAGCTGACCGGCATGATCGAGGATAATTATTTCGATCTTATCATAACCTGGCTTCAGGAAAGTTCTTATTTTGACAACAAAAACATTCTATGGAAGGAGATTTTCCATTCGCAAAACGCGGTTTTTATTCATAAAAGTCATCCGCTGTTTTATGAGGAGGTTCATTCTTTTTCAGAATTTAAACAATATCCCTTTCTGACACTTTCACCTGCAGTTTATCCACATTACTATCATCTGCTGGAGAATGTCTGCAGGACACATGGGTTTACTCCCTTAATATCAGCCAGTGTCTCCAACACAAATTCTATCCGCTATAATCTTTCACTGGGAAAAGGACAGCTTCTGGCGGACGGTCTCATCTGTGACTGGGAATCCTCAGATATCAGAAAGGTGGAGCTGGAAGGATTAGGTGATTCCGGCCTCATCGTGGCCTGGAATCCGGATAACAGGAATCCTCTCATCAATGAGATCATCCGGCTTCTGACTACATAACTGCATATTCTATAACCCCTTAAAAATGATGAAAAAACGGCACAGTACTGTGCTTTTTCATCATTTTTCTTTTACTGCCCTAAAGTTTATAATGAATATTAACAAGTAACCGGGTTTAATAAAGGAGGTAGTATAGAAATGACACAGTCTAAAATGACATTTTTATTGGAAAGATTGCAAACATTGCAGAATCTTGCTAACTGGCCGAATGCCAATGTACCTGTCACAGCGCTGGTGACGGAATATATTCCTGAGCTATGCAAAGTTCCTTATGATTATCTGTTCCGCGATGACGCAAAGGCCATGGCGGAATGTACACTTCTTGTACAGGATTATTTGAAACTGGATATCCTCACCGCAAATATGGATGTTTACAATTTTGAGGCAGAGGCCATGGGGGCTAAGATAAAATTTTTCCCGGATCACTGTCCTGATTTTGACCGGTCGGATTACTTCATCAAGGATGCTGCTGACCTGGATAAAATCAGGTTTGGGGGACTGGACCAAGGCCGGTTTCCATATCTGATCGAATACTGCAAAGCGTATAAGCATTATACCGGTGTGGATACCTTCCCGATCTTCTCCGCGCCTTGGACACTGGCGGGCAATCTGTATGGCATTGAGAATCTTATCATGGCGACCATAGAAGATCCGGAATTTGTCCATGAATTTCTCCGCCGTATTGTAGACGATTATCATGTACCCATGTTCCGCGCATTGAATGAAGCCATTCCCGGATTTGCCGAGATGGATTTTGTGGATGCTTTTGCATCCGTACCTATGGTAAATGTTCAAATTGTAGAAAAGTTCATACGGCCCTATCTGCAGCGTGAGCTGGATAAACTTAATATGCCGGGGATGCGGCTGATGGATACTGCCTTTTTCGGAACTGCTATGCTGGAGGGGGATGAGCGGAAACGTTTTGAGGACTTCATCATCTGGTCCAATGGCCGTTTTCTATGTATAGACCCGGATGCCGCTTCTCTGGGAGCTGATTATGCAAGAGCCGTGGCTACTGAGCGCATGACAGCACTGCAGATAGGTATTTCTGCCACATATCTGGAGTTTGAGCCCATTGACAATATAACAGCACTTGTCCGGGACTATGTGCTGCAGGCAAAAGCAGGTCCCACGCCTGCCATATTCTTTTTCAACAATATTTCACCGAATACTGCGGAAGAAAAAATCCAGGCGGCAGTTTGGGCAGCAAAGGTTTATGGCGCACCCGGGGCAGATGATAAGACACCATACCAGATGCCAGAGTTTCTTTCCTTTGAAGAATTTCTGAAATACAAGCTGAAAAACAACCCGGAAGAGTATACTTTTGAATGGCTGAAGAAATCTGCGTATTCTTATCTGCTGTAAAGAAAATAAAAAGGACCAGCTGGGGGGCTGGTCCTTTTTGGAGAAGGTATTTCTTCTTATGGGGTGTAGCAAAAACTATATAATGTATTGGGGGTAATTTATTTATACTATATTTCAACAGATAAGTGTCAACAAAATTTTAAAAAAATCGAGAAAGAAATTGTGGATTTTTGAAAACAGGGAAAATCCATTGTGGGATTAGAACGTAAAAAGAGGATTTTTGGCCGTTTCATTATGCAATGTGAAAGCTGCAGCATCATGTAGAGCATATGGGGCAATGCAGGCAAATGTCATCTGCTCACTTCAGATCGGAATGAAGCAGAGGAGCACCTGAGCGGAAGGCAGTGGGCGTGACACCGTACTTCTCTCGGAATAATTTGGTGAAGTAGCTGGGGCTTTGGAAACCGCATTGGTCTGCGATCTCTATGATACTGCAGCTGCTCTCTGTAAGAAGGCGGAGGGACATGGAAAGTCTGTACTGCTCAAAATACTGGGTGGGAGTCAGACCAAGCACTTTCTTAAAATCCCTCTGGCATTCACGTTTGCATATATTAGCCTGTTTTGCAAGTTGTTCCACGCTGATGGATTCCTGGTAATGGCTGTGGAAATAGTCCAGCATTCGTTTTACCCGTTCCATCAGAAAAGAGGACCTGGCTTCTGTCTGCTGCAGTTCCCCGCTGTTATGTCTGAGGAGAAGCGTAAATACATTTGTCAGTGCCTCTCTCACGGTAAACTCGTATAATTCAGGTTTTGTTCTGCATACCGTGACTGCCTCTTTTATGGAGAGAGCAGCCTCTCTCTGCCAGTCCAGGTCCTTTCGGAAAGCAAAACCTGCCATGGAGGGACAGCGCATGAGGGGCAGCATGTATTTTTCATAAAAAATGCTCCCCACATCCCCATAGATCAGGCGGGGATGGAATACAATGTCACTTTCCTCATAGGGAATGCCCGATTCCTCAAAAAATGCGTGAGGAATGCCTGTATTAATGAAAAGTGCCTCCCCTTTACGGAGAGGAAAACGCCTGTTACCCACTGCACACTGCAGGGTTCCTTTGCTTAAATATACCAGTTCAATCTCTTCATGCCAGTGCCAGGGCACATCCCCCTGATTAGGACCGCTGCAGTACCAGGCACAGGGGAATGCCAAATTCCCGTGATTCTGCAGTTCTCTGCCTTTTTCATCCACACGTACTGTATTGTTGATCATTTTTACACCTCTGAATTTTTTCAGTATGTCGCTTTTTTTATAGTATAATACGTTATCATTATGGAAGCAATCCGCATTTTGATTTACAATATGCGGAGATATAAAATGTAAGACATAGGAGGAGTAGATGCATTATGACGTCATTATTATTGATTATTATCTATCTGGCATTTATCAGTCTGGGCCTTCCTGACTCTCTGCTTGGGTCAGCCTGGCCCAGTATGTACCGAGAACTGGGGGCTTCTGTTTCCTGGGCAGGAGTGATCACAATGATTATTGCCGCGGGAACCATTGTCTCCAGTCTGGCCAGCGATTTTCTCACCCGCAGGCTTGGTGCCGGTAAAGTTACGGCGATCAGTGTGGGAATGACTGCGGCGGCACTGTTTGGTTTTTCCATCAGCAATTCCTTCTGGCTTCTGTGCATCTGGGCAGTACCGTACGGACTCGGAGCGGGAAGTGTGGATGCAGCGCTGAATAATTTTGTAGCCCTGCATTATCCCGCCAGGCATATGAGCTGGCTGCACTGTATGTGGGGGCTGGGCGCTAGCATAGGCCCTGTGGTCATGGGATGGGCTGTGGCAGGCGGATTCAAATGGAACGGCGGATATCAGACCATTGCTGTCCTGCAGGTAGCACTGACGGCGGTCCTGATCTTTTCCCTGCCTCTTTGGAAAAAGATGAAGAAAAGACAGATAAACGCCGAATCAGCAGATGCCGGAATAGACAAAGGTCAGCCGCCCCGCCATTATACTTTGCCGCAGCTTGTGAGGCTTAGAGGGGTGAAAGAGGTCCTGATCTGTTTCTTTTGCTATTGTGCACTGGAAAGTACGGCGGGTATGTGGGCAGCCAGTTACTGTACCTTATACCATGGAATTTCGCCTGAGCGGGCAGCACGCTGGGCAAGTCTATTCTATATGGGGATAACAGCGGGCCGGTTTGTCTGCGGTTTTATCACTATGAAGGTAAATGACCGCAATATGATACGTCTTGGACAGGCTGTAGCCGCGCTGGGGATTCTCTGCGTTCTCCTTCCCCTTGGAGGGAATGTCCTCTTTGTGGGGCTGATTCTGATCGGGTGCGGATGTGCGCCTATTTATCCGTCCGTTATACATGAGACGCCTGCCAACTTCGGAGCGGATTTAAGCCAGTCTGTCATTGGCGTGCAGATGGCTGCCGCCTATGTGGGAACCTGCCTGGTCCCGCCTTTGTTCGGGCTTGTTGCACAGTATGTGAATATCGGGCTGTACCCTGTTTTTATGGCAGTGATCTTAGTCTTAATGGTGATCATGTCTGAAAAGCTGCATATTGCAGTGGGACAAAGAGACGTCAAATTATGTACTTTGGAGGAGAATTGATCTCCTGCAGTTTACGTGCAGGGAACCATCAATGTTTTCCGGGAAATATTTGAGAAATGGAAAAAGACCAGCGGGGGAGCTGGTCTTTTTGGAGAAGGTATTTCTTCTTATGGGGTGTAGCAAAAACTATATAATGTATTGGGGGTAATTTATTTATACCTTATTTCAATGAAAAAGTGTCAACAAAAATCAAAAAAAATCCCGGCGTAAATTGTGGAATTTTGAAAATTGGAAAATTTTATTGTGGGAAAAGCCCAGAAAAAGGAATACATATAATAGGTAATTAGTCAGAATGGAAGATATCCGTATGCGTAACAGTTGAATATGGGACAGGAATCGGTTATACTCTTGATTACAGAAAAACCGATGGGAGTGATTAGATGGCATATAAACAGGAATTGTGGGACGAGGCCCAAAAAAGATGCCGGCTGAATGAAGAGGACATGAGAATGGCAAAGGAAATGGGGGAGGCTGAATGATAAAACCAATCGTAAAAGATACTTTCTTCCTCAGCCAAAAATCAGAGCCGGCGGTGAGAGAGGACGGCGCTATTGTGAAGGATTTGCTGGATACCCTCCAGGCAAACAGGGAGCGCTGTGTGGGGATGGCTGCAAATATGATAGGGATTAAGAAAAGGATCATAGCAGTCCAAATGGGAGAAGTCAATCTTCCCATGCTCAACCCTGTCATCGTAAAGAAATCAAAACCCTATGAAACAGAGGAGGGCTGCCTTTCCCTGGAAGGAGTGAGAAGGACGACCCGGTATGAGACAATCGAGGTGGAATACAGGGATGTGAATTTTAAGAGATGTAAACAACGCTATACAGGCTGGACAGCCCAGATCATCCAGCATGAGATTGACCACTGCGATGGCATTTTGATATAGGAGGACAGGCGTATGGAACCAAGGCTTAAACCGGGGGATATTGTGAAGAATTTTAAAAGAGAGACAGTAAATCCTGACAGCGATACCTATCTGTATCAGATCATGGCATTTGCCACACACTCGGAGACCGATGAGACGCTTGTGATCTATCAGGCGCTCTACAGGCCGTTTGGCGTATGGGCACGTCCCTACGATATGTTCATGAGTGAGGTGGACAGGGAAAAGTACCCGGAGATCAAACAGAAATACAGATTTGAGAAGGTAGAGCAGCGGCTTTTGACTATTTAGGGAAAGAGCAGAACGTCAGAGGAAAGGTGTACTGTTATGAAATATATTGCAGTCATAGAGGATGACATTCCCATAGGGGATATGCTGGAAGAAATATTGAAAAAAGAGGGCTACGGAATCATGCGCGCCTATTCAGGCACAGAGGCACTCCTTCTCCTGGCTCAAAAACAGCCCGACCTGGTTCTGCTGGATCTGATGCTTCCCGGATTATCCGGGGAGGAAGTCCTGCCGAAGCTTGACGGGCTTCCTGTCATTGTGGTGAGTGCAAAAGCGGGAGTGGATGACAAGGTGAATCTGCTGCTTGACGGGGCTGCGGATTATATTACGAAGCCTTTTGAAACCAGGGAACTGCTGGCGCGGATCACAGTACAGCTTAGAAAACAGTCCGCTGTGGTGAAAGATGCGGTGCTTGAGTATGACGGCCTCTGCCTCGATACCGCCGCCCATCAGGTCACTGCGGACGGCATGTCCGTGCGTCTGACAAAGACGGAATTTGCCATATTGAAGCTGCTGATGCAGAATCCCTCCCAGGTTATTACAAAATCCCGGATGCTGGATCTGATCAGCCAGGATACGCCGGATTGTATGGAAAGCTCCCTGAAGGTCCATGTAAGCAATCTGCGGCGGAAACTCAGGGAGATAAAGGATAGGGATTACATTGAGGCTGTGTGGGGAATCGGTTTTAAAATGCGGGAAATGTAATCTTAACCGTTTCTTAACTGTTTGCTTAACTGCTCTCTTAACCATGCCGTGCTATCATGACTGTATCAAATAAAGGAGGCATTGTTATGGAGTATGTTCTGAGTACAGAAAACTTAACAAAACAATATAAAGATTTTAAAGCACTGGACCATCTGACCATGCATGTGGAAAAAGGAGCTATTTACGGCTTCGTCGGAAGAAACGGAGCGGGAAAGACCACTTTGATCCGGCTGATCTGCGGCCTGCAGAGCCCAACATCTGGGGAGTATTCCATTTACGGAAAAAAGTACACATCCGGGGATATCCTGCAGATGCGTCGCAGAATGGGAGCGGTGGTTGAAAATCCATCCATTTATCTCGATATGACGGCTGAAGAAAATATCCGGGAACAGTATGCGATCCTGGGCCGCCCTACTTATGAGGGAATCACAGAACTGCTGGAACTGGTGGGGCTTTCGGGCACAGGCAGGAAAAAGGCCAAGAATTTTTCCCTGGGGATGCGTCAGCGTCTGGGGATTGCCATTGCCCTTGCGGGTGATCCTGATTTTCTGGTGCTGGATGAACCGGTAAACGGGCTGGACCCCCAGGGAATCGTGGAGATGCGGGAGCTGATCCTGAAGCTGAACCGGGAATACAGGATCACGGTGCTGATTTCCAGCCATATTCTGGATGAACTGTCCAGGCTTGCCACCCATTATGGATTTATCGACCAGGGAAGGATCGTGAAGGAGATCACTGCAGGTGATCTGGAGTCTGCCTGTAGAAAATGCATGCACCTGACCGTATCAGATATGCGGTCCCTGATTCGTGTGATGGACGAAAAGAAGATAGAATACGCGGTGACATCTGATCAGGAGGCTGACGTATATGGAGACTGGAATGTCACAGAGCTTATACAGAGCCTGGCCGAACAGGGATGCATCGTATATAAGGTTACAGAAAAGGATGAGAGCCTGGAGAGCTACTATATCAATCTAATAGGGGGTGGCAGCCATGCGTAAGCTCCTTCATGCAAATTTTCTGCGCCTGAAAAAGGATAAATATTTCTGGACCGGGATAGTGGTCATGGCTCTGTATGCGATCGCTGACTGTGCAGGCCAGTACAACAATATGACGAGATATGAGATGACAGTCAGCTATGACGGTGTATTTTTTGCTTCGCATATGGTCATTGGGATGCTCATCGCAGCATTCTGCAGTCTGTATATCGGAACAGAATACAGTGATGGAACGATTCGTAATAAACTGATCGCGGGGTGTGACAGGAAAAGCATCTATCTGTCAAATTTTATAACATGTACGGCAGCAGGGGTCATGATGAACACAGTCTATATGCTGGTGGCAGGAATCCTGGGGATACCGTTGTTTGGATTTTTTGAGAGCAGTATGGGAGCTGTTCTTATGAATCTGCTGAACAGTGTGCTTATGACAGCAGCTTTTACAGCAGTCTTCACTATGCTCTCCATGCTGAACCAGAATAAGGCGCTGGTGGCAGTCATCAGTATGATCGGGGTTTTTGCGGCAATCATACTGGCGCTCTATATTGCCATGAAACTGGGAGAAAAGGAGTTTGTGGATGGTGCTGTCATGTCAAAGACGGTTGGGGATACCACTACGCAGACAATACAAAAAATCCCTAATCCCATGTATCTGAAGCCTGCCCAGAGAGCTGCGCATCAATTTGTGCTTGATTTGCTGCCTACAGGGCAGAGTCTGCAGATTGCGTCGCTGTCTGTAAGGAATCCATGGACTCTGGGAGCTTATTCCCTTATTATTACGGGTGTGGTAAATATTGTGGGCGTTTTTTGTTTTAAGAGAAAAGATTTGAAATAGAGGAAAAAGATATGGTCTGTCTGCTTGGTGTTCTGTGCGCAGTCCTTGCGCTGTTTAATTTTATATTGTGGATAAAGATTGCCGGTTATCGGAAGGCAGCAGATGAAATCTGCGAAGAAATGGAGGCAAGGCTGGGCAGAGACACCAATGTAGGGATTGATATCAGCATTTCAGACCATAAAATGCGCCGGCTTGCGGCTGAGATTGACAGACAGATGAAACTTCTCAGAAAGGAACAAATCCGTTATCTGCAGGGCGATAAGGAGCTTAAGGAGGCAGTGACAAATATTTCCCATGACCTGCGCACACCGCTTACTGCGGTCTGCGGATATATGGAACTGCTGGAAAGGGAAGATACATCAGAGAAGGTGCAGACATATCTGGGAATCATACAGGAGAGAATCGACAGACTGAAACAGCTTACAGAAGAATTGTTCCGGTATTCTCTGGTAATGTCTGTTCATCAATATGAAGAAAAAGAGGTTGTGAGTCTGAACCAGGCGCTGGAGGAGTGTATCGCGGCTTATTACGGTGCGTTTAAGGATAAGGGAATCACACCGGATATCAGGATACCGGAGAGGAAGATAGAACGGCTGCTGAATAAAGCGGCTCTTTCCCGTGTCCTGGAAAATATAATCGGGAATGCACTGAAGTACAGTGACGGGGACCTGAGGATTATTCTGATGGAAGATGGAAAGGCAGTGTTCTGCAATCACGCGGCGGAAATGAATGAAGTATTGGCAGAGAAGCTATTTGACCGTTATTACACTGTGGAGAGCGGAAAAAATGCTACGGGGCTTGGCCTGTCCATTGCCAGACTGCTGACAGAGGAGATGGGAGGCCGTATGGGAGCGGCCTTTGAACATGGGGAGCTGAAGATTTGGGTTGCGTTCAGATCCCCTGTTTAATGCTCCAGTAGTTTATTTAAATCCTCAATGGACGCCCCCATTTTTACTGAAACTTCAACCATGCTCATTCCGGATGTGAGAAATCGGTTTATGACCATTTTCATATCCTCTCCCACTTCGATCATATGTCCGTCCGGATCATAAAATCGAACAACACGCTGTCCCCAGTCGTGTTCCATGACTTCACTTAAATATTCAATATGGGGATACTGCCTCAGCTTGTCTAAGAATCCGTCAAAGTCCTGCTCCTCAAAGCAAATCTCCATATTATTGGACTTTTTTCCTATGCTTTCTTTTGGCAGATTGACAAGCCAGTCAAAATCTTCCTGCAGTGCCAAACCGCAGGTAAACGAAATGTTCCTGCCGTAATCCTGATATAATTCCAAACCGAATAAATCTTCATAGAACCTTCTGGCTGCATGGATATCTGCCACTGAGATGACGATACAAGTGTGCTTCATGATAAGTTTTCCTTTCTTTTAGTTGTTATATAATCTGCTGTACTGTTTCGGGGTGATTCTGGCGTACTTTTTGAAAAAGTTAGTAAAATGGCTTTGACTGCTAAACCCCAGTTGATAAGTGATATCAGCCAGACCCTTTCCTTCTCTCAGCATTTTTTTCGCTTCTGTCATTCTGAGACATTCAATAAAGCGATAGGGGGATATGCCTTTTTCCCGGGTGAACATCCGCAGAAAATGATATTTGCTGAGCCCGGAAAGACGACTTAGATCCTGTAAGGTGATCGTATGCATATAATTGCATTCCATATAATCGCAGACACGGGCAGTGATACAGGAGGCATCGGCATGTTCCTTTGGCAGCGGTTTGGAAAAATCAGAAACCAAGTCACCAAGGATCAGGTAAAGCAGCTCCTCTTTCTGGAGAATGTCACACGATCCGTCTGTGATCAAACCGATGAGTTCCTCCATCTGCGCAGCCAGATCACTTTGGCAGATGACCTGCGGCTCAAAATACGGACAAACATCAAATCCAAGACACTCCACCATCAACTCCTGCATACGCGCAGCGGTAATGTGAACACATCTGAAATCCAAAAGTTCCTTTTTCAATTCCAGACAAGCGTGATTATCATTTGGATTAAAAAGAAGTAAGTCGTTCTTTTCCACAATATATTCTTTGGACTGGCATATCACACGTCTGCTTCCGCTGGCTATATAGCCCAACTCATAATAATCATGAAAATGATTGGGCAGTTTCTCTACTTCTCCTGCAAGTGTCAATACTTCTATATTCAATTGTTTATCTAATATTATTTTTCCCATAGAATGATTCATTTTAATACCTCTGCGCAGTATTTCCTCTTTATTATAGTTAGTATTATAACATTTTTCTTGCAGATTATTGCGGTTTCAAGTGGATTTTAGATATGTTTCGGTGTTCGGCGGGGCAGTGGGTACAGCTGTATTTCCTATATACCCATGGGAAACTTAGCAATGGTTCCACATGCTTTGCGGATAGAAGGGAGGAAAACGCCAAATTTTATATGTAATATAAGGCGGTGTGACTGTGATTTCTTCATGCTTTACAGATAATTTGAAAGCTTTCTTGTGTTTTATTATGTAATCCGGAAGTGCTAGTCCATATTATCTGTTCATTTTACAGATAATGCGGAGGAGAACATTGGCTTTAGTGGGTAATCATATGTTTTTTTTGCTGTTTGTTCTTTTCTTACAGATAACTTAAGAAAGAGTTTTTGATGCTATATGTAAATCTGAAAAAACGCTCCGGCAGACATTATTATATTATGCCTTGATGGAACATAGGTTCTTTTCAGATGAGATCAAGTGTAAGCGGCATAATCGCAAAGAAAGAATTTATCAAAAAATGAAATTTAGTGTTGACACCAGTATCTTCCTGTGCTATTATAATTTAGCTGTCGCCGATAAGTGACAGAAAACATCATAATATTTCAAAGGATTTGACACAATTCTGAAAATTATGAAAAAAGTTGTTGACAAACAGCAGAACCTGTGATAAGATAAACAAGTTGCTGTAAGAGCGATATGGAAACAACTGGTAACTGAGTTTTAAAATATTGGAAATGAAACTTCCGAATATTTTGAAAAAAGTTAAAAAAGTTGTTGACAAGTCAGAAAAGATGT
>NZ_JBBMFP010000044.1:0-11579 GCF_040095955.1 Blautia caccae
TGCTCCTTCACTTTACTGTACTCTATTATACAATAAAGTGAATATTCCGCGGTGGCGGAGCCACCCACTCTGTTGAAATAGAGTTCTTCCGCAATTATCCGTATATGGCATTTATATAATCCCCTTACCATGGTAATATTTAGACATAGATTTTATCAGGGAGGAAAGCCTATGCCTATAACAATCACGTTGGACCTACAGAAATTTTATCCGAAAGAAATGGAAATCGCCCAGATTTGCCAGGGAGACAAAGAAATCTTTGTTAAAATGTTTGTCCGTTCCAAGAGCTGCAAATGCCCAAAATGCAGTACTGTTTCCAAACATAGGCACGGGACATATGAAAGAAAGATACAAGACCTTCCAATTTTAGGGAAGAGCACATACCTTTTGGTAAATACATATGAGTATCAATGTGATAACCCAGCCTGTGATGTGACTACCTTTGCTGAAAATATTAATGGATTCTTAAACTATTACAGTCGTATGACAGATCGCTGCGCAGATTTTATATGCACACTGGCCATGGAGACAAGCTGCGAGGACTGTGCGCGAATCTGCCGTGCTATGAATCTAAGAACCAGCGGCGACAGTGTGATCCGTTTACTGGTTAAGAGATATTCCATGCAGCCGGAAGCAGAATGCGGGAGCATCATCGGGTGGATGACTTTGTGTTTAAGAAGAGGCACACCTATGGGAGAATCATTGTAGATGAAGCCACACATCATCCGGTTGCAATTCTGGATGGACGTGACGGCAATACCCTAAAGGAATGGCTCAGTAAGAACAAGCATGTAAAAGCAGTGACCAGAGACCGGGCAAGTGCCTATTCTTCTGCAATAACCGAGATATTGCCGGATGCCATGCAGATCGCAGACAGATTCCAACTCCACCAGAATCTTTTGGAAGCAATAAAAAATACAGTGAATTCCGAACTGCCTGTTGACATCAGGATTCCTTCTGATTATGACAGCAGAGAAAACACCGGTGAGGAAGAAACCGGTAAAAAAAACGCCATGCTGTGTGGATAATGTCATTGAATATAATGAAAAAAGTGTACAGTTTTATAAGGCGATCTACCAATACGATTCTGCCGGGTACAGTAAAAGGCAAATTTCTAAGATGCTGCATTGCAGCAGGAACACAGTGACAAAGTATCTAAATGGGGATTATGAGGCCTTGTGCCGGAAAGATTTCCGCAGCGGCATGGATCAGTTCTACAATTATGTTTTCAAGTCATTAAATACCGGAATCAGCCGGAAAGACGTATACCGCAGCATCCTTGGAAAAGGCTATAAAGGCGGACAGACTGCGGCTTACGACTTTATGAACAAAATTATAGAACGGTTTCAGATTGATATAGCTGTTTATAAGAGTTCTTCTGCTGAAGCAGTGCAAAAAAAGAAAGAATTGCAAAAGTATGACCATATATCAAGAAGCGGTGTGTTCCGCTTCTTGTGGATGGGGGCAGAACTTACAGGCAGCCATAAAGCATATTTATTGCAGACATACTCAAAACTCAGGGAGCTTATGGCTTGCATCCGGGAATTTCGTGAAATATACGAGAAGAAAAATATGGCACTGCTGTATTTGTATATCGGGAAATATAAAACATCAGAATTAAAAGTGATTGCCCATTTCGCCACAGGTTTGGAAAAAAATCTTGATTCTGTTGAAAATCCAGTGGCCAGTACATTATCGAATGGATTTGTAGAAGGAACTAACAGCAAACTTAAAATGATAAAACGTACGATGTACGGAAGGTGTAGCAAGCTCCTGTTGGCAGCAAAATTAATGTACGCAGTGGAGCCTATTTACGGATAATTGCGGAAGAACCCACTAAGGTCGGTATATACAATTGGGTGCCTCCGCAACCGCAGAATATTTAACAGCAAACATATAAATCTGTAACAATAAAATTCGTCGGTCTATAAATAGATTACTAATTATGGTTTGCTGCGTACACGTTATACAGGGCCTCATAGGTTACCATTAATACATGTGTTAACGACACGTTCAGCGGCATGTCCATCATCCAGATAATTATATTTGTCACAAAATTTCTGATATAAAGTGGAATATTGTTTTTCTATAGTATCAATATTGTATACTGCTATTAATAGCTCTTCCTGCGTTTTTAAAATTGGTCCCGGGAGTTCGTTTAAATTAATATAGAAATCGCGAACAGTATTTTGATATTCATCCAAATCGTACATATAAAAAATAATAGGTTTGTGTAAATTTGCATAGTCAAAAAACACGCTGGAATAATCTGTGATTAAAATATCGCTAATTATATAAAGTAAATTAACATCGTCCATTTGCGAGCAATCAAAAATTTTTCCTTTAAAAGATTTCAATTCAAGTTTTGATGAAATTAAATAATGTAATCGCAAGATTACAATATAATCATCACTAATCTGTTCTATAAATTTAAAAAAATTCTCTTCAATATCAAGTATGTTACCTATTCCTAAAATATATTGATTATCTCTCCAAGTAGGTGCATATAAAATCACTTTTTTATTTAATGGTATGCCTAATTTATTCTTTATTTCTATAGATTTTTGG
The DNA here is from genome assembly GCF_040095955.1 of Blautia caccae. Lineage (NCBI taxonomy): Bacteria > Bacillati > Bacillota > Clostridia > Lachnospirales > Lachnospiraceae > Blautia > Blautia caccae. The sequence goes on from NZ_JBBMFP010000044.1 coordinate 2,569, forward strand.
GGTTCATAGTTTAAAAGATAATCATTTCTAGGATAACCAGTCTCAATTAATATATATTCCTTATGAAGCTGATCTAAACCAAAGGAAGAAGTAAATACACTTGTACAAAATGCAGAAGGAGATATAAAATAATCATACTTTTTAGCATCATTTAAATACATTTTATGACTTTTTTTCTGTGAAGTAAGTACATTTCCCTCTATTTTGAGATCGATACCTATTTTTTTAAAAGGCGTACCATGCCAGGTTTCAATTAAAATTTGATCTTGTTTTTTGGTCATATATGGAGGAATTCTCCAGTTTGTGATCCAATACTTTCCTTTGGCGAAATACTCAAAATATTTTTGTGATTTATATTCCACTAAAATAGTTCTGGAATCAGTGAAATCACTTTTTAATTCCTGTAACTTGTTTTTCCTAAATGCCCATACAAATGTAAAGTCTTTGAAGCGAGAATCATTTATAAGATAATTGTAAATTGCTTTAGGGCTGCATGCATATTGTTTGCCTATAAAAGATTCAAAAACTATTATCCTATTATCTGTAGCATTATTAAGACAAATTATTTTATATTTTATAAAAAAATAAACTTCAGCAATAGTATCATATATTTTTTTAATCGTATGATTTTTGTTTTTTATATAACCTAAAGTGGTTTTGATATTATTTTTCATATTAATCTCCATTCCGCCGCCAAGTCGGCGACACAAATAGTAATGAAAATCTTTCACTTTTCCTCATTGCTGATAAAATACTTCTTAAAGAAGTTATACTACAAAGCACGGGAAGGGAGTCGTAAAGACTTTCTTCGTTTTAGACAGCATATTAGTCAGTGTAAGTTCCATCTTTAATGGCTTCTTTATCTTACTTTGAAAGGAGTTCTTGATTATGAAAGTTGTTTATTAAACCTGTTGTGGTGTCGATGTTCACAAGTCTTTTCTCATTGCCACAATCATTAAAACTACTTCCGGTTTGGAACTTTCGTATCAAAAGAAACGTTTCTCCACCTTTAACAATTCTATTCTACGATTCAAAGAATGGCTTGTTAAAAACCAATGTCGTGATGTCTGTATGGAATCTACCGGAAAATATTGGCTTCCTGTCTTTAACCTTTTAGAAGACGAAATAAACGTCACCATCGCTACCCCCCAAATGGGTAAAAGCTGTCAAAGGCAATAAAGACGATACGAAAGATTCCAAATGGATTGGGGACTTATTTCGATTAGGTCTGGTTCCGGGAAGTTATATTCCTTGTAAGCTAATACGTATCCTGCGTGAATTTACAAGATACCGTTACAAACTGACTTTCTGCCGTACCAGTGAAAAGAACAGATATCAGAATGCTTTTACTGTCTGTAATGTCGCATTAGATTCAGTAGTTTCCGATATATTTGGGAAATCAGCTACATCTGTTATTGATTACCTGATTGAACAACCTGACAATTCCATCAACCATGAAGAAATAGCTTCCAGACTCCTCTGTTCCCTAAAGAAGAAGTCTGACAGTGTCATGGAATCCATCGAATGCTATCAGATGACTGATTCCCAAAAATATCGTATGCGCCTCGTCCGCGCACATCTGAATTATATCACATCTACGATAAATGATATAGACACTACGCTTGATTCTTTAATTGCTCCATATGAAAATGCTGTCCAGTTACTGCGTACCATTACAGGTGTTGATATGACTCTGTTTTTGAATTCCAAACGCTTATGCTGTTGGGCGGGAACTCACTCCCGGCAACAATGAATCTGCTGGTAAGAAGAAATCTGTCAGAATAACACGTGCAGGTGTCTACCTCAAACCTGCATTAGTACAAGTTGCCCATGCAGCCGTGAAATCTGATAAATCTCCTTACTACGAACAAAAATATGAACGCATTATGAAACGTCGTGGTAAAAAACGTGCCATTATTGCTATCGCCCGGATGATTCTCACTGCTGTCTATCAGATGTTATCTACTGGGGAAGCATGGAATCCGACCGATTTATTTAAAATTGATATGCCTGAACCTTTAAAGGAAAAACAGAAGGAAAAGGCTATGAAGTAGGCTATGAAACTTCTTATAAGCGAAGGAAAAATTTCTGAATCGCAATTAGCCTCCTAGCTTTTTCCAACAACAAGCTTTTTAACGGCTGTCATAAGACAGCTTATTAAAGTGCACCATTTATTGGCTGTCTTCTACTTTCTTTCACAGTATCTTTCCTTTTTTTAAAGTTAATTTTATTTATAATAACATGTTATTATAAATAGTGCAATTTCTTGTTAGTAATAAAATATTCAAATGTACGGATATTTTTTGAATTTTAATAAATATTGATAAGCTGTATACATTTTTTGCGGAATTTGAACGAACTTAATTATTAAGCTCAACAGCCTGTAATCTGGAAATCGTCTTATAGATGTAAGAACATCATTAAAAGTTGATAACAACAACTTACCATCTTGAGTTTCCGCAAATTGTAATTAAAAAATGACTATAGTAATCCAAGGTGCCAATCTGCCGTTTTTTGAAATGCTGACGAGTGGCAGAACAATGAGTAAAGGCACTTTAACAAGTCCCGCCGGAACCGGACTTTGGGAGATTTGTTCTTTTATCTATTTAAGCGGTCAGCTTAAGGCAGAGTTGACGGTATGCAGGACGTTTTGTCCTGAACCAGAGTCTGACGCCCTCTTTTGCATACGACAGTATGCCGGAGATCCCTTTTGCCAGCCGGTAATAGCAGAAATGCACTTTTTCTTTCACCGGATCTGCTGTCTTTATAATGGAAACCTTAAGGGCATTCGTCTCTGATTTCATGGAGGTCTGTGCAAGGAATGCCATGCATAAGGTAATATAAAAATTTAATGCGTTTATGGCTTTGAGTTTTCTTACCCTGAAATTTTCAAACTGGAACATCTGTTTTTTAAACCAGAAATATTCTTCGATCCGCCACCTGGAAAAGTATTGCTTTGCTACAGCAATCACATCCTCTTTTCCTCTTTTGAACGGATTGGTTTATTTGTGGCAAGCATCATAGGATGCTCTGTGATACCATAAACCAGTACCAGATAAATGTCCTTTCTGGAGGCGGTGATCTGTACCTTCACATGGGAAAGATAAGCTTCGTGTTCTTTTCCTTTATAAAATAGAGGGAGTTTTACTTTTCCTTTCCTGCGGTTACGCAGCTCAGCTGCAAAAGTCCATTTATTATGGCAGAGCAGCTTATGTTTGGCAGTAAGGCGTATGACATAGTCCTGTCCCATAGAATCCAGCTTGAGAAACATCTTGTTATCATCATAGCCACGGTCCATGACAAAAGTTGCTTTACCAAACAGGGAATTGGCCCGCTCCATAGCGGAGAATGTGACATCGTTAATGGAGGTAAAGTTTTTTTCACTGGAAGAATGGACCTCGGAAAAGAGACTAAGTGGATGATTGTTGTTGGTGAGGACCGTGGCTTCGGTAACATGATAGCCCTTTTTATAGACATTTTTTGTGGCAGTGCTTTCGGGAACCATCACGTACCCATCCAAGAGCTTCAAATTTGTAACCATCAGGCTTGACAACATCACTGTCGTCGATATGGATAGCGGGCTGAGCAGGACACTATTTTTTAACCTGTGTGAGATAATCTTTCAGAGCTTCCCCGGGAGTCCCCTTGGCAAGATGGTGTGAAAGGCGGTCAACAATGTTGACTTTTTTGGACGTTTCATGGAGCTGGTCAACAATATCCGTAAGCAGGCAGCTGCCGGAAGCGAGGATACCATAATTCATTTCAGCAATAAATTTCCGTTCCGGTTTTGGAAGCTTTCTTGAAAATTTATTTGAAAAAGTTAAAATTTCCTGTTTCATTAGGTATGTATTTGATGTAAAATAAGCCATAAGGAATCCCATTTCTTTTTGTTTAGTAAGATTTTTGTTTGGTAGCTTAATTTTACATCAAAAAGGGATAGGATTTCTTATATTTTGGGCATTTTTTTAAAGTTGTGTATAAGTATAAACAGTAATTGTGCTTCTGTGGACAGAACTGCGGAAACTTGAGCTTACCATAGATTGAAAAAATAATTAAAATATGATAATATATATAAGATATTTTGTAAAGGGATGGATAAGTATGAAAAAGCTAAAAAGGATTTTCAAAAAACTTAAAAGTATGTTACGTTCAGCATGGTATATTCATTATTATTACTCCTCTGAATTGGATGGAAATACTATTCTTTTAGATTCCAAAAATGGTAAAGACTTAGGCGGCAATATTCTTCGTTTGGCACAAGAACTGTCAGGGAATCCTGTGTATAGTAATTATAAATTATATTTTTCAAGTAATAAGGATAGAAAAAGTCAACTAAAGAATACCCTAGAGTTATATAATATTACCAATGCTAAAATCGTGAAAGAGGCAGGTTACCGGCATTATAAATTATTAGCAAGGGCAAAATACTTAATTACTGATACATCTTTTCCTATGGAGTTTGTAAAAAAGGAAGGACAGATTATTACAAATACATGGCATGGGACACCTTTAAAGAAAATGGGTAAGGATGTTGATAATCAAGCATACTCTATGGGCAATGTACAAAAGAGTCTCTTATTATCTGATTACTTGTTATATCCAAGTGATTATATGAGAAATATTATGATTGAAGCTTATTGTATGGAAAATCTATATAAAGGCAAAATCTTATGTTCCGGTTATCCAAGGAATTCTGTGTTTTTTTATCCTGAGGAGGGAGTATTACTTCGCGCTAAATTGAATATGGCAGATAAAAAGGTCTTCGCTTACATGCCTACATGGCGCGGTGTGGTGGGAAAAGTTGAGACGGAAGAGCAAGTTTTGGAGGTACAAAACTATTTATTACAGATGGACGAAATGTTGAGTGATGATGAATTACTTTTGGTCCGTCTTCACCCTTTTGTGGCAAAAGCTATTGATTATAACAAATTTCGGCACATTTGTGCATTTCCAGATGGTTATGATCCATATGATGTACTCAATATGGTAGACTGCCTAATAACAGATTATTCAAGTGTATTTTTTGATTTTTCAAATACTGGAAAAAAAATTGTACTTTTTGTATATGATAAAGAACAGTATTTGGATGATAGAGGAATTTATGTACAACTAGATAGTTTCCCATTTCCACAGGTACAAAATGTATCAGAATTGGTAAATGAATTGAGAAAGCCTAAAAACTATGATGATATAGTATTCAGAAAAAAATATTGTCAGTATGATAGGAAAAATGTGGCGCAGATAGTATGTAAACATATTATTCTAAATGAAAAAGTCTTAGAAGAAGAAACTGTAATTGGTAATGGAAAAGATAATGTATTAATATATTGTGGAGTACTGGCAAAGAATGGATTAACAACAGCATTTTTAAATTTATTAGAGAACATTGATCATACAAAAAGAAATTATTTTGTTACCTTTGTCAAAAGTAGTTATCGGAAAGATCCATTACAAGTAAAATTATTACCATCGTGGGCAGGAATTGTTCCTATTACAGGCTTTTTTGGAAGAACACCTTTAGAGGTATTGGCAACAGTAATGTATTTTAGGAAAAAGAAAAAGAATAAGTGGATTATCAAATATGTTGATCGATATTATTCTAGAGAATTTAAAAAAAATTATGGGGAAAGTGACTATTCGTATGTTATTCACTATTCTGGATATGGAGAAAAAACATTAACGTTATTTCAAAATGCTCCTGGTAAAAATATAGTATTTGTTCATAATGATATGGTTAAAGAATTGGAATTAAAAACAAATCAGCATGAGCATACTGTGAAAAGGGCGTATGCTGAATATTTTAGAGTGGTTCCAGTAACTACTGATATCTATGAACCCACATTTAGGCTAGGCAATAATAGTAATAATATTTGTATAGTTAACAATTGTCATGATTATCAAGGGATTATTAGAAAAAGCAACGAAGAAATCATATTTGATGAGAGAACTATAAGTACTGTATCTAAGGAGAAATTAGAGAATATCTTAGATAATTCAGAAAAAAAATTTATTACTATAGGACGGTTTTCTTTTGAAAAAGGTCACCAAATGCTTTTAAATGCTTTTGATAAATATTATGAAATAAATAAAGAAGGGTATTTAATAATCATTGGCGGCTATGGTCAACTATACGATGAGACATTGCAATATGCAAAGAATCTTAAGAGTAGAAATCATATTATTATTATACGCTTTATGAATAATCCCATGCCAGTATTGAAGAAGTGTGATTTATTTATCTTATCTTCTCTTTACGAAGGGCTGGGATTGGTTATGTTAGAAGCTGATACGTTAGGTCTGCCTGTTATATCTACGGATATTCCGGGACCAAAAGGGTTTGTAAAAGAATATGGGGGATATCTTGTTACCCCTAGTGTTGAAGGTATATATAATGGATTGATTGCTTTTGATCGTGGTGAAGTGCCTGTGATGAATGTTGACTACAAAAGATATAATGAGCGTGCGATAGAGCAATTTGAGACACTGTTTAAATAAAATTAGGTTTAAATAGTCAGGCAAAGAGTCGGAAGTGTTGATAAATGATGTGGTATTTGGGACTGATAAACAGAAAATCGAACCTCATGTACTAAAGGTGTCTGTTGAAATAGGGAATGATGGAAAACGATAGTTTTAAAGAGGGATTGCGTGATTCGTGTGAATTATACAATCCCTTTAATTAATAAGAGTCCGTCAGCTATAAATTTACCTACGGTTACCAGGAGGTACTGAAAACTATTAATCGTAAGCGCCAAGTGTTAGGGTATCCCAACACATCTACCCGGATACCTGGATATTTCATTTAAATAGGGTTCATCTGAACTTTTCCGTGGCCAGCGGTATCGTCCCTGTGCGACATTCAGTCTCTTGTAAAGGAGCACATATCCATCCGGTTCATGGAGCAGGACTTTGATCCGGTCACAACGTTTACCACAGAAAAGGAATAGTGATGACTGATACGAATCCATAAAGAGTTTATCCTGAACAATGCTGCAGAAATCATCAATCGATTTGCGCATGTCTGTTGTGCTGCATACGATATAAATGTTGTCCGCCACGGAGATATCGCCTAACACACTGTGCCTTTCACAAGGCTCAGAACTCAATCCAGTATGGCAGGGACGGTTCCATTGGCGATGCGGATTGTCGCATAGCCCAGAGATATTTCTATCATGGCAGAAATATCTGTAATACTGGTTGGACTCGCAGGCGCTGGCTGACACAGAAGCATCGACTCAGAATTCTCTGCTTTTGTATTAAAAATTAGTAAGCGCTTAGATTTCAGATATGGTAGAAAAAATCCCCGACTACTTTTTAGCAGCCGGAGCACCTTGATATTTCACATATGATTGATTTGACTCGTTTGCGCGACGTTCGATCTCTGCTTTGACACTTTCATTCCACGGTGCAAGAAGCTCTAATTCATCATCATTCATCCTATCATCAGGCAGTTTTTCAAGCAGATAGGTAAGATAGTGATAGACGTTTACTCCATTGGCCTTTGCCATTTCTACCATTGTGTACACAATGGCACTAGCCTGGGCTCCATTCGGTGTGTCACACAACAGCCAATTTTTACGGTTATGTGCTTAAAAACATAACCGTAAGAACTGGCTGTTTAGCAGTTCCGTAGATGGTGCGAATGCCAGTGCAGTCGTTTACACAATGGTTGAGATGGCCAAAGCACACGGATTGAATATTTATGGATATCTTAAATTTCTGTTGGAACACCCGCCAGGTAAAGATATGACCGATGAACAGCTGGCAGAGCTAGCGCCTTGGAGTGAAAAACTCCAGTCTACCAAAAATCGCATGTGAATTATAGTGAATTACTCCAACTCGCAAAGGGCTGGAGTAATTTTAGATTTTACCGCGGTATTATTTGGCGGTTACGTTGGAGTGACGTAAGCGTCAAATCGCTCGCCTAGATTAATTAGAGTTTTTGTGGCAAACTTAAAAAAATGCAAAAAACTATTAGTTTTTTAAGGAGGTCACTTACCATGGATCAAATAACACACACAGTCCGGTACTCTATGTGGAAAGACATTCTGCTTCAATGTCAGAACAGACCGGATGGAATGTCAGCAAAACAATGGCTGAAGGAAAATCAGGTTAGCGAAAAATCTTATTATTACTGGCAACGGAAATTCCGAAATGAACTCTTCGAAAAACAAGGCATCGCTTTACCAGCGTTGCAATCATCCTCGAATTGTACAGACATATCTTTTGCTGAAATGACAATGCCAACAGAAAGAATGGCTGTTGATGATCAGCATAGCGAAAATAATACGTGCATCTGCAGTTATTAAAACGGAAGCTTTGACAATAGCAGTTTCAAATGATAAATCGGATACACTCTTATCAAAAATCCTACAGGAGATTTGTCATGCTTGAGGATACTGCTGGTATCCGCCGCGTAGTCCTGGCCTGTGGTACCGTTGATTTACGAAAAGGGATTGACGGACTGGCCATGATCATAGGTGATAAATACCAACAGAATCCATTTGAAAAGGGAACTTTATTTCTCTTCTGCGGAAAACGTTCCGACCGCCTAAAAGGACTGCTATGGATGGGAACGGGCTTCTTACTTCTTTATAAAAGATTTGAAGATGGAAGAATGTCCTGGCCACGGACAACACAGGAAGCGGCTGAACTGACGGAAGAACAATTCAACTATCTGATGTTGGGTTTAAATCCCCTGGATCCGAAGATCAAAGATGTCGATTCTAAAAAAATCTATTGATCATTGTGCAAAACAGAGAAATTTTATGCTTCTGTTTTCAATGATATATATGGTCTGTGTGATGTGTTTATAGCACCGGCAGAAACCCTCTGGAGTGTCATCTCCACTTTACAGAAGGGGAAAATGAACCTTGAAAACTCTATATTTCCTTACTACATATGAAGGTTTTACACGGTTCTGTCCATAGGCATTTTGACGGAACCTGCTTAATAACAGATTCGCCAGTTCTAATACTTTATTGTATAATAGAGTACAGTAAAGTGAAGGAGCG
>NZ_JBBMFP010000045.1:0-10081 GCF_040095955.1 Blautia caccae
CCAAAACGCTCGATGATGGCAATTACCGGGAACATAATCAGGAAAATAGACATAAGTCTATTGTTTACAAAAGATGTACCTATGATCTCCAGAATATGAAAAAAATCCAGGCCTGATACAAGACCAGTCACAATACCTGCCACAAGTACTACAGCCAGAACATCCAGTTTCAGTGCAAAACCTAAAACAATAATCACTACACCAATTAATTTAATAATTTCCATATCCTTCCCCTTTCTTAGCTATAAAGCATACAACCTGCTGAAGAGATTTCCTCTTCCTTAGTCTTCCCCCTTTCATTGCAAACCTCTTCTTTTCATCATTAAAATATCTTACAGAAAAATACATGATTTTACATTATTATATATGAAAGCTGCAAACATGTCCACACTTAATATGCCATCCAACAGCGTAAATTTACCTTCGGAAATAATGGTGTAGAATTCACCCACTATGCACTAACAAAGTATCAGGCAATAACTTGAATTTAGTATACGCCTTTTTGTACTCAAAACAAGCCTAGTTTTCTTTCTGGGCGAACTCCGGTTTATTCCTCCTGACTGTGCTTTTTCCCAAGAGGAATAAGCCTCTTTCTCACATTTCATGTGTACTTTTCATAATCCCCTTGATAAGTTTGAAACAAAGAAATAGTGGTTAGAAAAAAGTAAATTGTATGGCAAACAAGCCATCTTACGGTGGCTTCAAAAAGAAAATATAGACACAACACCTAATTCATGGCAGGAACGATATCATCTTTAATGGTGTATCCACGCTGCTTTAGTAGATTAAGTGCCTGTGAAGTAGTCAATACTTTTGCTTTATTCACAGGACGTGATTCAAGAAAACCTTCTGCTGTATATGGTTTTAAATCTGAAAGTATGTGCCAGATAGCGGTCAGGAGCATACGGCAGATTGCGATAATGGCTTTCTTGTGACCACGGTGCGATTTAATACGCTTATAGCGGCCGGTTATTTCAGGATGTTTCTTAGAACGCAATAAACCATTTGCAACTTGTACCAGAATGGGTTTAATATAATTACCAGCACGGGAAATTCGAGTTGATTTGATTCTTTTGTTGCTTTGGTCATTGCGCGGACAACATCCTGCCCATGAAACGAGGTGCTTAGCTGAGGGGAAAACAGACATGTCACCTCCGATTTCAGAAAGGATTTGAATTGCAGTCATTGGATTTTTATCAAATGCGGGAACTGTACGAATTAGATCAAGAGCGGCCTGGTATTTATCAGAGAGACGAAGGATTTCCCGTTCTATTTCTTCCAGATGCTTTTCTAATTCGTCGATATGATTGAGGCACTGACGAAGTTTAATGGCCTGCTCAGGAGAAATAGCTCCGTCAACAGCGGCTTGGATTTCTTCCATAGGTGTTTTACATCGACTGTCTACAAAAGGTGCCACATCAAATATTTCCCCTGGATGAGCGAGCATATATTCTGTGATGGAACGAGAAGATTTCCCAAACACGTCACTGAATACATCATCTAATTTAAGATTAGAAACAGTAAGACAGTTTTGCGCACGGTTCTTTTCGCCGGTAATCATACAGGTGAGTTTGAACCGGTATCTTACTAAATCCCTTAAATGACGAATGTCAGCGGGTGGAATAAAGGAAGGTTTGATCATTTCACACATGAACAAGTCGCAAATCCATTTCGCATCCTTTCGGTCGGTCTTATTTCCTTTTTGAGTTTTTGTATATTTGGGATGAGCAAGAATCACAGAATTATTTGCCTTTTCCAAAACATTAAATACAGGGATCCAATACTTGCCGGTAGATTCCATACAGACTTCAGAACAGTTATACTTTGCAAGCCAATCACACAGTTCCTTCAATCCTTTGGAAAAGGAAGAGAAACGAGCTTGTTTGTAATCGGTTCTGCCGTTTGAATCGGTGATGCCAATGCAAGCGTAGATCCAGGTTTTGTGGACATCAAGTCCACAGCAGTTAAAACGAAAAATTTTGAAAGACAATAAAATAACCTCCTGAATTTTATTGAGATAAAACCGACAGGGACTGGTCATCCGGCAAAATCGAGTCGACTTTGGAAGAGATAAGTTTACGGGCTACGGAATGCGCCATTCATTGATACCTTAACGGATGACCGACGACATATATTTATGCGAGGTTGCCGCTATACAGCCCCGCCACTCACCTCCACGTGTTCTGTAGTGTGTCGGTTTTTATAGAAGAAATTTTATCAGAAGGGGAATAGAATTGAAAAGCGAAAAGTAGTGACAGTGTTTCATAACCCCATCGGTGCCTTTCGCAGAAAGGTGGTTTATATTTATGTATAAGAAAAAAACATATGACCAAAAGCACCTGACGACAACCCAAAGAATTCATATTGAAAAAGGGCTAAATGATGGTCTGTCATTTGCAGCGATCGCCAGAAAACTTGATAAGCATCCAAGTACAATTTCCAAGGAAGTGAAGAAATATCGCACCTTTCAAAAACGAGAGGCTGATCCAAGACATCCTCTTCGCTGTGTCCGGTTTAAGGAATGTTCCTTACGTTTTCTTTGCGACAAACCGAATTGCGTAAAAGTCTGCAAATACTGCTATAACAGTGAGGAACGTATTCCTGTATGCACTGCCCTTTGTCCAGAATATCTGGAACCACAATGTGAATCTATCTGCAAAGCTCCTTATGTCTGCAATCATTGTACAAGACAGCGTACCTGTAATAAGAGCAAAGCTTTCTACATTGCACAGAATGCAGACAAATCCTCCCAGGATCTGCTTGTTTCATGCAGACAGGGAATTAATCAGGCTCCCGTCGATATCGCACTCCTTGACGATCTTATCTCTCCGCTATTATTGCAGGGGCAGTCGCTGGCACACATTTATGCCTTTCACGGACATGAAATTCCCTGTTCCAGAAAAACGCTGTATAACTATATCGATCAAGGTGTTTTTACTGCAAGGAATATCGATTTGCGCCGCAAGGTCGGTTATAAATGTAAACCCAGAAAAACCGGCACAAGGGTTAGTCTTTCTGCAAAAGAGTTCCGCATCGGCCGTACTTATGAGGATTTCCAGAAATTTATTCAAACGCATCCTGATATTCCGATTGTTGAACTCGATACCGTGGAAGGTGGCCGGGATAACAGTACGCAGGCTTTCCTGACGATTTTCTTCCGTAACTGCTCTCTTATGCTCATTTTTGTGTTACAAGAGAAGTCACAGGAGCAAGTCATAAAAGTATTCGATTATTTAACAGAGAAGCTTGGCATCAAAGTGTTCCAGGAGCTGTTCCCCGTAATATTGACTGATAATGGTGTGGAATTTCAGTTTCCAGAGCGGCTGGAATGCGATAAAAATTGTGAAATTCGTACCAAAATCTTTTACTGCAATCCAAACTCCTCCTGGCAAAAAGGCCGCATAGAAAAGAACCATGAATATTTCCGCTATGTGATTCCAAAAGGCCAAAGTCTGGATTCCTATAAGCAGCGCGATGCATGCATACTTATGAATCACATCAACAGCGAAGCAAGAGACAGCCTGAACGGCTGCACTCCATTCAGGCTGTCTAAGATGCTTTTGAACAATAAGCTCCACAGACTTTTATGTCTGCAGGAAATCCCTGCTGACGAAGTCCATTTGAAGCCATCATTACTCAAAAAATAAAATGATAATCAAGACGGAATCCACTGCCGAATTTAATCCTACAAAAATTTGGTATGTGGAATTTAGTCTTGCACACTATTCCAGATGCTTGTTTGCCATGCTTGCACACATGAAAACAGGCTCCTATAAATTCATTATAGCTCTATTTTAGCCACTCGTAAACCAAAACAACGTGAATTAAGTGTTGCAAGATCAAGGCTTTTGATAAATCACGAATTCACTTTGTAATTTTACCATTTTATGATTTTTCAAATTTTTCTTTGAGTATATCATCTTTCTATCCACACCGGAAGAAGCACCACAGGATGATATGACACTTGTTGGACGGAAACAGCTTGCAACGCAAGGTGTTTCCGTCCGGCAAGTCCACAAAGGGGGGGGCTGGCGGCAGTCAGCGCAGGGGAAGTGTAGCGTCCCCTGTGAGGATTGGAGCGGATGGAACATCTGCGGAAATCCTCTGCTCCCTGCAAGGGGCTTCTGGCAGCAATCTTCGCCGTTTCCGGCGTTCTGCCTTTACCCATTTTCCGGTTTTTGAGATAGTATCTGCTCAACGATTTGCCGGTTCTCGCTCCGATGGAACAGCAGCTACAAAATCACGCTGACCTGTTCATCCGTCACAAGCTTCGGGTGGGGCAGGTAGCATTCCAGCTCCGCCTTATATAATCATAAAAACCTCCTGATATATGTCTTTATTTATTGTTATAAAACAGGGGAATGGGTAACCTCTGAAATCCGACACGGGCGGCCGGCACTGTAATGGTGTCGGCTGCTTAATATTTAAAAATTGGGGGTACGCTTTTCTTCATTAAGCATAATATAACATTGTAATATCTACAATTATCAATCAAGAGGGAAAAATTATGAATGAAGATATGAAAAGGCCTTGTCCTCCAAAGCAACACGTTCACGAAGTAACCGGAAGCGTTAAGATTTCCGGGTGCTGTGAATATGCTCATAACCATCGGTTTGCTACAGTGTCCAGCGAAGCAATTCCCTGTGATGGCAGCCACGTGCATGAAGTAAAATTTCAAACCGATTCTTGTAATGGCCATACCCATGAATTTTGCGGCACATCCTCAACGGCAATTGATGTTGGTTGTGGAAAACACGTACACCTTATTAAAGGATGTACCTCTATGGACGCAGGACACAAGCATGACTTTATCGTTGCGACATTAATTGAAAACCCTGTTTGTGATTAAATACTTTCCCCGGCTTAGGCCGGGGAAATCCCTTATAATAAACGTTTCGACCAGTTATTTAGCATTAAGCTTTTAAAGGTATTGCGCCTTGCAATACCATCCGCAGTAAGCACGTGATCACGCTGGTACTGCAGCACGGCTGCCTCCAGCTCATTGCCAAAGCTGCCAGGCACTCTACACCCTGCGGGTTCGTTTCCCGCCAGGTCCACTTTTAAAGGGTTCCTTTATTTATGCGGTTTTGTGGTTCTTTGAAAAAGGGGCTACACCCCCATAAAAAGGGAGTGGAAACTCATATCTATGCAACACGAAAATGAGATGAGACAATATAGCTTTGAGGCTGGCAGCCCAAAACTGCCAGTTTTTTATTATTAACAATCAGAACATGCATTCGTATAATTAATTTATACAAGACAAATATTTGTTCTGTTTCCAGTAAGAAGTGATGCATATGAAGAGTATTATTTATGAGAATCACGACGCTTATCTATTGTATCAGGCTGCTCTTGAGCGGTACCCAAATCTGCCAACACACGGCAACATATCCGTCCAATATGTACCTATATTACAAGGCATATCCAGAGGAACGCTCCAAGGATATAGGTACAGGCAGTGCGCCTCTATATAATTTCCAATATTTACCTGTAGTATTATTGCCGCCTTCGATAATAAACTTAATTCGGAGGTGATAAAATTATGTTCAATAAAAAAACACATGACCCAGACTTTGAAGCTAATCCAGAATTTGAACAAGAATGCCTATATTGTAAAAGGACTATCCTTAGTTGTCAAGAGATGCAAAACAGCCGACACCATTACAGCGCCGACCGTTCCGCGACTAAAAACTTATCTGGAAAAATTTGAGCCGTCAGAGGAATTGTACGAACGTATGGTAAAAGAAGCACACGAACGTGGGCTGCTAAAAGAGGATTAACGTCGAATACTGTCCACGATTATCTATTGCTCTAATTCCAATTATGTTGTAATATTTATTTGCAACCAAAAGTATCAATAAGTTTTTAGTCGCGGAACGGTCGGCGCTGTAATGGTGTCGGCTGTTTTGCATCTCTTGACAACTAAGGATAGTCCTTTTACAATATAGGCATAGGTGATGACAATAAATAGTAGGAGGTATCAAACGTCATGCCGGCGCGCGTCGACTATGCTAAATACGCAGATTCAGATTTATCCATTTTAACAATTCGGGAACGAGAAACTTTGATATTGAAAATGCAAGGTCTTTCAGCTATTGAAATATCACAACAGTTGAATTGTTGCAGACAAAATATAAATGCTTTGCTTTTAAAAGCCCGTAAAAAGCTTGATAACCCACAAACAAATCCTTATATACATCGTAGGCAAAATATTGACTATACCCAATATGCAAATTGTGACTTATCTATATTGAGTCGGCTTGAACGAATCTTTTTATCAGAAAAAATTTCTGGCAAATCATATAAGGAAATTGCAGAACAACATCATTCCTCAATAACCTCTGTCGGAACTTTGTTGTATCGAGCACACAAAAAACTAGATGATTTGTATGATTAAAAGGCCCCGGTGGAGAAACCGAGGCCTTACAGCGTTTTACAGTGGCCCCCTGTGCATTGATAGTTACAGTAGTGCTCCTGTTTTATCAGTGTAACACGTCTTTCTTGCTGTTATAATAACCCTTACTATATTTTTTTATAACAATACCATTTGCATAATAGCCATTACATTTTTGATTGCTGCAGATGCTTCAACACGGCAGTTTCATTTGATCTGCAATTATAGAGATATTTGTATCCTGGCGTAAGCAAATATATCCGTATTCCCACTTGTTCTGAATCCTCAGTCACTTCTTTTTCCATCCACTCCAAATAATAGCGGTATTCACAGACAACAATACTATATCCATCTTAGGTCATAACGATAATAAACTTCCGAGGCTTGTGGTACCTGAAGCCACACAGGCCATTCCTGATAGCCTTTCAGCAATTTTTATCTTTCCTTCTCATTTTTCAGATTCAGCTCAAAGCCCTCCTTCCGTAGGTTCTTTGTTTCTCCTATATTAGCAATCTGGCCATTACTTATGCCAAGCTGCTCAGATATTAATTCCCTGGTCTTTTTCCCTTGATTTCTTGCTTAATTTCTTCTCCTTTGTCATTTTTTCCTAAAGAGATACATTCATACCGCCATAAATCATATTCTTTCCTTTTTTGCTTCTTGACTTCTTCACTATCATCTTCATTAGGTGTATATTTTTCCAAGTTTTCAAGCCAAGATTTCAAAAATCCGAGTTCTTGGTAGGGCTGAACCTTTTGGTTTAATATAGTTGTTCCACTAAATTCTAAATAATATTTCCCTTGTACTTTAACTGGACGTAAGCCATGAAAATCCTCTATATCAAATAATGCGTGTCTTGCAGTATTTGCAACCGACAAATCGGCATCAAATAGTGCTGATTCGTCAATTTCAAGTGCATTACACAGTGTCTTTAATGCCTTTTCTCTTGGTGTCTTTTTGTTCTTTTCATATTGTCCAATGCGGACATCTGCTGTGGCATCAGAGAATCCACAACGTATGCCTAATATTTTTTGAGTTAATCCACGATATTCTCGTATCTTTTTTATTTTTGCACCTATCGAGCCAGGCGAAATAAAATCATTATCTATTCTAAACATCATCATTCTCCTAACATACACGGCATAAGCGATGAATGATGATACCCTCAATAATAACAAAAATAAGAAGCATAAGGCCAACAATAAAAAGCATATGTTTCCCTCCCTTATCACATAAAATCATCTCTTTGTCAATAGTATCTTTTAAATTTCTAAGCGGTACATTGTCATAAAATAACACTTCACAAGAAAAGGAGCCTATAGCGCTTAATTATATTTCCAAGCCTCTATGAATTCACCCTCATAAAGGATATAGTACATATCCGGAAGGATCCCCTTCCCATCCACTTTTCTGATCTGGATATCTGTGATATATCCTTCTTCCAGATCATGCTCCGCCGCGATCAGATACGTGCCTGGCATACCCTTGACCTTGCAGCCGTTTCCCAGAGCGGCGGCAGCTGTACCTTCTGCACAGACAGCTGCACTTCCTGCGTGACCGGTCCGGATCACGGTAGTCTGGCAACCGCCGGCAAGTGCCAGTCCCAAATCTGCCCGGTGGAGCAGGATACTGCGTGATCCCAGGACTGAGGATAGATTTCCCGGATAACAGCTGTCCTGTACCGCGATACTCCCGGATCCGCTGCTCTGTATCCCTCCCATCCGGTTCCTGCTGATATTTCGTTTTCCTGTGCTGGATATCTCATGCTCAAAGAACAGGTTCTGGATCATCCGTCCCGGATACTCACTCAGTTTCCCGGCTTTTTCCTGCAGCCACCGCCAAAAGACTGCCCTCTCCTGTCTCTGTTCATGGATCTTGCCGGGTTCCGGTATCCGGATCTCAGGAGTTTTTCTTACCTGGCACCAACGGCCTTTCCGCAGGCAGTAAAGCATATTTTCCTGGATGATCGTCCCATCCACTTTCTGCACCTGGATGTCCAGCAGCTTCCCCTCTTCTCCCTGCTCATATTCCGAGCATATGAGGAAGCACCCTTTCCGGCCGCCGGCCAGAGCGTTCCAGCCATTTGCAAAAGCCACGCTATGCTCTCCGGCTGCCACTGCCAGGCTCTCATTTCCTGTTGTGACCGCAATCCCTCCGCTCCCGGACACAGCTGCCCACCCGCAGTTTCCTGTGTTCAGGGCAGCTCCCCGTTCACCGCTGCTGTATGCCCTTCCCCATTCTGCAGTGTTTACTGACACCCCCTTGTATCCCAGGCTCAGGACATTTCCATACCGTTCCGTATTCCCTGCAGCCCCGTATTCCTTTCTACTGATCTGTCGCATAATTCCTTCCTCCTCCCGCTTATTTTTTCAAATGCCCAGCTGCTCCATAAATTCAAATGTCACAGGGTCTATCTCCGGCTTTTCCTCTTCCTTTGGGTTCTCACCGGCTGTCAGTGATCCTTGTGATTTTGCTTCCGGAGTGTCCGGCATCTTTTCGTTTTCCGTCCTTTCCTCCTGCAGTACAGCTGCATCCCCGGACACAGACCCTGTCACAGCTCCTCCGAGCTTTCCTGCAGCCTTTGCAAGCTCTTCCCGGATCACCTGCCTCAGCTCACTTTTTGTCACTTCCACAGGCTCCTCAAAAGCATCAATAGCGCTCACGATGTAATGGATCGCGCTGGTATACCGTGCCTTGTCATAATGCTCCAGTTTTGAGATTGCCAAGCGGTGGGCGGCGATCTTACTGTTCAGCCTCAGGTCAACTCTTTTATTCTTCATCTGCATTTTCCTCCTTTTCATCGCCAGGGCAGTTTTCTCCTGGCAGCTCCATGTAGATGCCGATACATCCCAGAGCCATCCCCGCCAGCTGGTCATCCTCTGTCATGCTCACCCACTCCACAGCCCGGATCCCGCAGTAAGGGCACCTCGGATAGCCATGCGTACAGCCTTTCACCAGCTCTTCACCGAGGATAAATTGCCTGCCGCAGCCAGAGCACTCATATTTCACCAGGTTATCCTGATAAAAGCCTTTTACCCATCCATCTTCCCGATACATGGTCCATTCCCCCTTTTTGTTTTTCGTATCATCTGGGATATGTCTGCTCCCTGTCACACTCATGGTCCTTCCTTTCCCCGGCGATTTACAGCCGCCTGTCCGGTTCCCCGTGCACGGTCCTGTGCCTGTAAAAGGTTCTTCTCCAGCAGTGATAAATCATAGCTCCGCTCATGGAAGTTATGGAACCCGTTCTTTTTCTCTGCCTTTTTGTTCCGGACTGCGTTGATATGTAATGCCGTGTCTGCCTGGTATAACGATGTCAGCAGATAACTCCTGACATTCCGGATGGGCGGTCCGTTCCGGATTCCCTCCAGGATCGTCCGGATATGCTCAGAGCCCAGATTGGACACCCGTTCACACATAGTCTTCCGGTCGATCCTTTTCTGGTTGACGGTATAAAAAGCCGCAGCACTGCCCGGAAGGGATACCTCCACCATGAGCTCCACGATCTCGTCCAGGAGAGCCTGTCCGTATTTTGGGCACAGAAGGTCATAGCCTATCTGCTCCCGGGTCCGGCAGACAGCCTCCTCCTTCCCCTCTTCTCCCCTAAAAAACCTGGAAGAGGATTTTATTATATTTTGTTTATTAGTATTTAGTTTATTAGTATTTTGTAGGTGGCGATTTCCCAAG
>NZ_JBBMFP010000046.1:0-8582 GCF_040095955.1 Blautia caccae
AGGTATTCGCCCCATCGCGAAGCGATTTTTAATGGGCGAATACCCGTAACGATTCAGCTGGCTGAATAGTTACGAATATTAATACAGAACCTTTGGAGGATGAAAATGGATTACAAGAATGCCGGTGTAGATATTGAAGCAGGCTACAAATCAGTAGAGTTGATGAAGGAACACATTAAAAAGACCATGAGACCGGAAGTGCTCACCAATATCGGTGGATTTTCCGGTGCCTTTTCCATGGATGCATTTAAGAACATGGAGAAACCTACTCTTGTATCAGGAACAGACGGTGTGGGTACCAAGCTGAAACTGGCTTTCATAATGGATAAGCATGACACAGTGGGAATTGACTGTGTGGCTATGTGCGTAAATGATATCGCGTGCGCAGGCGGAGAACCGCTGTTTTTCCTGGATTATATTGCCTGCGGCAAGAACTACCCGGAAAAGATCGCTGAGATCGTCAAAGGTGTGGCGGCAGGCTGTGAGCAGTCAAATGCAGCCCTCATCGGCGGTGAGACAGCAGAGATGCCCGGATTCTATCCGGAAGATGAATATGACCTGGCAGGATTTGCTGTGGGTGTTGTAGACGAAAAAGACCTGATCACAGGCAAGGAGTTAAAAGACGGCGATGTACTTGTGGGCATGGCGTCCTCCGGTGTGCACAGCAATGGATTTTCCCTTGTGAGAAAAGTGTTCAACATGACAAAAGAGTCTCTGGACACTTACTATGACGAGCTGGGCAAAACCCTGGGTGAGGCACTGATCGCACCGACTAAGATCTATGTTAAGGCATTGAGAAGCGTAAAGGAAGCCGGCGTCCGCATCAAGGGCTGCAGCCATATCACAGGCGGCGGATTCTATGAGAATGTGCCCAGAATGCTGAAAGACGGCGTATGCGCAGTGATCGAAAAGGACAGCTACCCAATCCCTCCGATCTTCACTTTGATGGCGAAAAAAGGTGAGATTGACGAGAAAATGATGTACAACACCTACAACATGGGTATCGGTATGGTGATGGCTGTGGACGCGGCAGATGTGGAGAAGACCATGGAAGCTGTGAAGGCAGCAGGCGAGACGCCCTATGTCATCGGACGCATCGAGGCAGGAGACAAAGACGTTAAATTAGTGTAGTATGATAAGTTCCCGCAGATTCCTGCATAGACAGGCAGTCTGCGGGCTTTCAACTCATGGAGAAAGGCTGGTAAGACAATGCTGAGACTGGCAGTTCTGGTATCCGGCGGCGGTACAAACCTGCAGGCCATAATAGATGCCATTGACAAGAAAACAATTACGAATGCGGAGATTTCCGTGGTTATCAGCAACAATCCCGGCGCCTATGCGCTGGAGCGCGCCAAAACACATGGAATTGACGCGCTGTGCGTATCCCCGAAAAACTATGAGAACAGAGCAGCCTTCAATCAGGCGCTTCTTGAGACCCTGCAGTCCTACAAGCCGGATCTGGTCGTTCTTGCAGGCTGCCTTGTGGTGATCCCCGAGATCATGGTAAAAGCTTTTCCGAATAAGATCATCAACATCCATCCTGCACTGATTCCTGCTTTTTGCGGAACCGGCTATTACGGGCTCAAAGTCCATGAAGCTGTCTTAAAAAGAGGTGCGAAAGTGACGGGTGCCACGGTACATTTTGTGGACGAGGGTACAGACACAGGCCCGATCATTCTGCAGAAAGCAGTGGAAGTAAAAGAAGGGGATACCCCGGAAATCCTGCAGAGAAGAGTCATGGAGGAGGCAGAGTGGGTCATTATGCCAAAAGCCATTGATCTGATCGCAAACGGCAGGATAATTGTGGAAGACGGTATTGTGAAAACAAAAGAGTGAACGGAAGGAAGAGGCGCAATATGAAAGTATTAATTATCGGAAGCGGCGGAAGAGAGCATGCTATTGCATGGAAAGTGGCACAGAGCCCCAAAGTGGACAAGATTTACTGTGCACCGGGCAATGCGGGAATTGCGGAGTATGCCCAGTGTGTAGATATAAAAGCCATGGAATTTGAAAAGCTGGCTGCATTTGCTAAGGAAAACGCTATTGACCTTACAGTTGTGGGAATGGATGACCCGCTGGTAGGCGGTGTTGTAGATGTATTTGAGAGAGAGGGTCTGCGTGTATTCGGCCCGAGAAAAAATGCCGCCATTCTGGAAGGCTCCAAGGCATTTTCAAAAGACCTGATGAAAAAATACAATATCCCTACAGCGGGCTATGAGAATTTTGAGGATGCAGAGGAGGCCTTAAAGTATCTGCGTGAAAAGGCTGAGTTCCCCATCGTTCTGAAGGCGGACGGCCTTGCGCTTGGAAAAGGCGTGCTGATCTGCAACACCCTGGAGGAGGCAGAGGAAGGCGTCAAAACCATTATGCTGGATAAAAAATTCGGCTCCGCAGGCAACACACTGGTTGTGGAGGAGTTCATGACAGGCCGTGAAGTGTCTGTGCTCTCCTTTGTGGATGGCAAGACGATCAAGACCATGACTTCCGCTCAGGACCACAAGCGCGCAAAAGACGGAGACCAGGGCCTGAATACAGGCGGCATGGGAACCTTCTCCCCAAGTCCTTTCTATACAAAGGAAGTGGATGATTTCTGTGAAAAATACATCTATCAGGCCACTGTGGACGCAATGGCTTCTGAGGGAAGAGAGTTCAAGGGAATTATTTTCTTCGGACTCATGCTCACAGAGAAGGGGCCAAAAGTTCTGGAATACAATGCGCGTTTTGGAGATCCGGAAGCACAGGTTGTCATTCCGAGACTGAAAAATGACATTGTGGAAGTGTTCGAGGCATGTGTGGACGGCAGGCTGGATGAGATCGACCTGCAGTTTGAGGATAATGCAGCAGTCTGCGTGGTTCTGGCTTCTGACGGATATCCGGTATCTTATGAGAAGGGATATCCCATCAAGGGGCTGGATACCTTCAAAGACAAGGACGGTTACTATGTGTTCCACGCCGGAACTGCCTTCAAAGACGGTGAGATCGTTACAAACGGAGGCCGTGTGCTGGGAGTGACCGCAAAGGGAGCAAATCTGAAGGAAGCCCGTGCCAATGCGTACAAGGCAGTTCAGTGGATCGATTTTGACAACAAATACATGCGCAGTGACATCGGCAAAGCAATCGACGAGGCATAAAAGGAAAGCAATTGATACAAAGGAAAAGGAAACGCCGCATACGCCGGGCGTTTCCTTTTTTTGCCCATCCACTTGAACAACGCCCTTATTTGTGCTATCCTATATATAACAAATTCCAAAAGAGAAAGCAGGTGGAAGGATGTTGATAGAGATCGATTTCAACAGTGAGGAAGCAATCTACGTTCAGCTGTGTAATCAGATTATTTTGGGAATTGCCACCTCCAAGCTTCAGGAGGGTGAAAATCTTCCTTCTGTCAGACAACTGGCTGACACCATAGGCATTAACATGCATACGGTAAATAAAGCCTACTCGGTTTTAAAGCAGGAGGGGTTTGTCACGATCGACAGGAGAAGAGGCGCTGTCATTTCCATAGATGCGGATAAGATACGTGCCCTGGAGGAGATGAAGGAAGAACTGAGGGTTCTTTTGGCAAAAGGAAGCTGCCGGAATATTTCCAGGGCAGAGGTCCATGAGCTGATAGATGAAATCTATGAAGAATATGAGTAAAATAAGGAGACTTGCATGAAAGAACGTTATTCAAAGCAGGCAGTAAATGCGCTGAAAGCCGCTGAGAAAACTGCCGAGGGACGCAGCCACAACTATGTGGGCACCGAGCACCTGCTTGCAGGACTGCTGAAGGAGACGGCGGGAACAGCCGGACTTGTCCTTGCGGAAGCCGGCGTGGAGGAGATGAAGCTGCTGGCGCTGATCGATAAACTGATTGCCCCCCAGGGGGATGTGGCACTTGAAAATCCACAGGGATATACACCGAGGGCACAGAAGGTGCTTGATAACGCCAGAGAGGAAGCCGGCAATTTCGGCGGCGGCGTCATAGGCACGGAGCATATTCTGATCGCCATGCTGAAGGAATATGACTGTGTGGGGACCAGACTTCTCCACACACTGGGAATCAATATACAGCAGCTCTATCTGGATGTGCTGAAGGCCATGGGCAAGGATAAAATGATTCCAAAGGAGGACCTGCAGAGCGGCAATCTGATGAAGGCATCCACCGGAAGCCAGACACCCACCCTGGACCAGTACAGCCGCGATCTTACCAAAATGGCTGCAGACGGGAAACTGGACCCTGTCATCGGCAGGGAAAAGGAAATTTCAAGGATCATCCAGATCCTGAGCCGGAGAAGCAAGAACAACCCCTGCCTGATCGGCGAGCCCGGCGTGGGCAAGACTGCCATCACAGAGGGACTTGCACAGCGGATTGTGTGGGGACTTGTGCCTGAGAACATGCTGGATAAGCGTGTGGTAGTGCTGGATTTGTCCGGTATGGTGGCAGGCAGCAAATACAGAGGAGAATTTGAAGAGAGAATCAAAAAAGTAGTACAGGAAGTCATGAACAATAAGGGAATCCTTCTGTTCATCGACGAGCTGCACACTATTATCGGCGCAGGCGGCGCGGAGGGGGCACTGGATGCGTCCAATATTTTGAAACCATCCCTTTCCAGAGGAGAGATTCAGCTCATCGGCGCCACGACCATAGATGAATACAGAAAATATATTGAAAAGGACGCTGCACTGGAGCGGAGATTCCAGCCGGTCATGGTGGAGGAGCCATCCAAGGAGGAGGCCGTGGAAATCTTAAAAGGCCTTGCGCCTTATTATGAAAAGCATCATGGGGCAGTCATTGAGGAGTCAGCCATAGAGGCAGCCGTGACCATGAGCATTCGGTATATCAATGACAGGTTCCTTCCGGATAAGGCCATAGACCTGCTTGACGAGGCGGCATCCAAGGTCCAGCTTGCCGGTTATAAGACGCCGGAGGGCATTGTGCAGACAGAGAACCATCTCCGCCACATCTACGCAGCCAAGGAGGAGGCCGTGAAAGCCCAGGATTTTGATCTGGCGAAGGAACTCCAGGCGGAGCAGGAAAAAGCCGAGGAAGAGCTGAATAAGGCCCGTGAGCGGTATGAAAAGCAGTGCAGGAATAAGAAGCTGGTGGTAAAGGAAGAGGACATCGCTGAGGTGGTGTCGGACTGGACCAAGATACCGGTCAAAAAGCTGGCGGAAGGTGAGTCAAAACGCCTTGCCCGTCTGGAGCATATCCTTCACAGGCGTGTCATCGGCCAGGATGAAGCAGTATCCGCAGTGGCAAAAGCGGTGAAGAGAGGACGCGTGGGACTCAAAGACCCCAAGCGCCCCATTGGTTCTTTTCTGCTGCTGGGCCCCACCGGCGTAGGAAAGACAGAGCTTTCAAAAGCGCTGGCAGAGGCGGTATTCGGAAGCGAGCAGTCCATGATCCGTGTGGATATGTCCGAGTATATGGAGAAGCACAGCGTCTCCAAGCTGATCGGTTCACCGCCGGGATATGTGGGCTATGAGGAGGGCGGCCAGTTCAGTGAGAAGGTCCGCAGAAATCCTTACAGCGTCATCCTTTTCGATGAAATCGAGAAGGCACATCCGGATGTGTTCAATATTCTGCTCCAGGTGCTGGACGACGGCCATATTACAGATGCCCAGGGAAGGAAAGTGGATTTCAAGGAGACCATCATCATCATGACCTCCAACGCAGGTGCCCAGGCCATCGTAGCGCCGAAAAAGCTGGGATTCGGAGCCGTGGAAGATGAAAAGCAGGATTACAGAAGGATGAAGGAAGGGGTAATGGAAGAGGTAAAACGCATGTTCAAGCCTGAATTCCTGAACCGTATCGATGAGATCATCGTCTTCCACACCCTCAACAAAGAAGAGATCAAGAAGATCGTGGGAATCCTCATGAAGGATCTGATCAAACGCTGCAGGGACCAGATGAACATCACCTTAAAGGTGCGGGACAGCGTAAAAGAACTCATCGCGAAAGAAGGTTTTGATCCAAAGTACGGCGCAAGACCGCTGAAACGGGCTATCCAGAACAAGATCGAGGATGTCATGGCAGAGGAGATCCTGGAAGGGAAGATCAAAGAGGGCGATGAGGTGACTCTGGGCATTTCTAAACAGGGAATAAAATTTGTGGTAAATCCGTCGAATGACTAGAAAAAGATTACGAATTATGGTAACATGCATATAAGGTTTCCATTGAGAAATATAACCAAAGACACCGGAAGGCACGAGGGTATCAAGGCCCCGGTGAAAGACATAAGTGGGAGGACATTGAGATGTCAGTAGTAAAAGAGTTAATACGAACAGAGGAAAACGGTAAAATCAGCTTTGGGAATTATGAATTGGCAGCAAAATCCAAACTTTCCGACTTTGAGCATGACGGAGATATGTATAAAGTAAAGACATATAATGAAATTACAAAGCTGGAGCGCAACGGCATGTTCGTGTATGAATCTGTTCCGGGAACTGCAGTTCTGGATCTTGATGTAGTGGAGGATGGCATGAGCTTTCTGGTAGAGGGCCCCAAAGATGCGCAGATCACCGTGGAACTGGAAGAAGATACAGAGTATGCAATTACCATAGATGGAGTAAATGCAGGTCAGATGAAGACAAATCTGGGCGGCAAGCTGTCCTTCAGCGTTGAGCTTGAGCAGTCCGAGCAGGTATCTGTAAGTATCAGGAAACTGTAAAAAGGATTTTGTCCGAACGGGCAGCAGTTTAAAAATCAGCGGGTCGGAGTGTGGTGCTCCGGCCCTTTTTCAATTTTACGCGAAAATTTGACGGAAGGAAAACAGAAAGGATTAAAATATGGCAAAGGCTAAGAAAACCGTTTTTTTCTGCCAGAACTGCGGATATGAATCTGCGAAATGGATGGGGCAGTGCCCGGGATGCCGGGAGTGGAATTCCTTTGTGGAGGAGACTGTTTCACAGGGGGCGAAAAAAAGCTCCGGGCAGGCAACAGCAGGCAGTACGGGAGGACGGGCAGGCAAGCCGGTGAAGCTCTCCGAGATTGACATCCGTGAGGACAACCGGGTAAAGACCGGAATGGATGAATTAGACCGGGTTCTGGGCGGCGGCGTGGTCCAGGGCTCCATGGTTCTGGTGGGCGGAGATCCGGGTATCGGAAAATCAACCCTTCTTCTGCAGGTGTGCAAGCTTCTTTCAGATCTGGGGCATAAGATTCTCTACATATCAGGGGAGGAATCCCTGCAGCAGATTAAAATGCGGGCACGGCGTATCGGGGAATTTAATGAGAACTTGCGCCTTCTCTGTGAGACGAACCTGGAGACCATCAGTACGACCATAGAAAATGAGAAGCCTGAGGCAGTAATCATTGACTCTATCCAAACCATGTATAATGAGGAGGTATCATCCGCGCCGGGCAGTGTCTCACAGGTCCGGGAATCCACAGGCATACTTATGAAGATCGCAAAGGGCAGCGGTATCTCCGTATTTATTGTAGGTCATGTGACGAAGGACGGAAGTGTTGCCGGTCCCCGAGTTCTGGAACACATGGTGGATACCGTGCTCTATTTTGAAGGGGACAGGCATGCCTCTTACCGGATTTTGAGAAGTGTAAAGAACCGTTTCGGCTCCACCAATGAAATCGGTGTGTTTGAGATGCAGGAGCGCGGCCTGGTGGAGGTGAAAAACCCCTCCCAGGTTATGCTGAACGGGCGCCCCACAGATGCCTCCGGGACAGTAGTAGTGTGCTCTTTGGAGGGAACACGTCCAATCCTGATAGAAATCCAGGCGCTGGTGACAAAGACAAACTTTGGCCTTCCCAGAAGGACTTCCGTAGGCATAGACTATAACCGTGTCAACCTGCTGATGGCAGTCCTGGAGAAGCGCGCAGGTCTGGCGCTTGGAAACTGCGATGCATACGTCAATCTGGCAGGCGGCATGAAACTGGGGGAACCGGCCATTGATCTGGGAATCGTGGTAGCCATCATATCCAGCTATAAGAACAGGACTGTGGATCCGGATACCCTGATCTTCGGTGAGGTGGGCCTGTCCGGTGAAGTGCGGGGAGTCAGTCAGGCACAACAGAGGGTGAAGGAAGCGGAAAAAATGGGATTTACCACCTGCATTATGCCAAAGGCAAATCTGGAAGGGCTGCAGGGAGAGTTTCAGATTCGTCTGATCGGAGTGGGGAATCTGAAAGATGTGATGGGATATATATAAGATATGAGCTGTGCATCCTTGTATCCATCTCTGGGAAGAGATGGATACAAGCGTCGGTCTCTGTATAGGAGAATGAAAGGATGAAAATGTGGAGCCTGCCAGTACAAGAAAGAGATATAGAAAACGCGGCTTTGAAAAGGCGATGCTGACAGCAGTATGGATTCGGTGCAGAGAAAATGTTGTTAATTGTACATATGTGGAGCTATATGGTGACTGGCGGGAGAAGTTTATGCTTCGGCATGGTTCAGAACATATGAAAAATGGGGATTTGGGTTAAGGCTGAGGAGGATAATATATAAAATTATCAAAAAATGAAATTTATTGTTGACACCAGTATCTTCCTGTGCTATTATAATCTAGCTGTCGCCGATAAGTGACAGAAAACATCATAATATTTCAAAGGATTTGACACAATTCTGAAAATTATGAAAAAA
>NZ_JBBMFP010000047.1:0-5853 GCF_040095955.1 Blautia caccae
GTGAAGCCTGCCAGTGCCATCTCGCTGACGCACTGCTCAAAGGTATTCTCTTTTCCCAGGTCCGGAAGGTCATCATTGGTCCATGCGATGGGTGCGATTCCTAATTTTACTTTATCTTTATTAAACATAGTCTGTCTGCCTTTCCTTACATGATTTCAGAAATTTTAACCGGTCTGTGTTCCTCGCAGGATTTCTTTGCAGCCAGGCCCATAAGTACGGGTTTCAGGCCATCCATAACGTTCAGAGGAGTCTCCTTGTCATTTTCGATTGCGTCGATGAACGCTGCGATCTCTTTTCCGTATGCATCCATATATCTCTCCAGGAAGAAGAACATGGGTTTTTCACCTGTCACACCGTCTGCGTTGCTGATAACTGCGGAGGACTGGCTGTCATTGCTGACTGCTACCATTCCCTCAGAACCGAATACTTCAGCTCTCTGGTCATAACCGTAAACAGCTTTTCTGCAGTTGTCGATCACTGCGATCGCGCCGTTTTCCATCTGTAAGGTGATAACTGCTGTATCCACGTCACCTGCCTCACCGATAGCCGGATCAACCAGGTTAGCGCCCTGTACATAAACCTCTGTGGCATCACAGCCAGCCAGGAAACGTACCATATCGAAATCATGGATCGTCATATCCAGGAACATACCGCCGGAAACTTTCACATAGTCAATGCTTGGCGGTTCCGGGTCGCGGGAGGTGATCTTAATGATCTCCGGTTTGCCGACTTTGCCTGCTGCAACTGCCTGCTGCACAGCCTCGAAGTTGTGGTCAAATCTTCTGTTGAATCCTACCTGGTATTTAATGTCAGTTCCTTCCAGTGCTTCAATAACTTCTTTGATCTTATCTACATCATGGTCAATCGGTTTTTCACAGAAAACATGCTTTCCTGCTTTGATCGCTTCCAGAGAGATGGGAGAATGTGTGTCTGTGGATGAGCAGATCAATACCGCGTTGATTTCCGGATCGTTGATGATCTCCTTGTAATCTTTTGTTGTATGCTCCACACCCATGCTCTTTGCCCATGCTGCTGTCTCATCATTTAAGAACGGATCTGCAACTGTTTTGATCACTGCGTCCTTCACTCTTGTGCTGATACTTGTGATATGTACTCTTCCGATTCTGCCTGCTCCGATAATACCTACTTTTACCATTTTCTAATCTCCTTTTACTCATTTTTATGATTTTATGGTTCTGCGTGTGTCTTTTGATGTGTGCCCGAACACGCATATCTGATAATGTTATAATATCATTGCGTGCCCGAAAACGCAACCCTGAATTTTGTACAATTTTACCATAACATTTCTATTCATTTTTACCAAAAAAACCTGCCGGGGCAGCATCCTATGTGTAGTGACGCTGTCCCGGCAGGCCGGGCATTTTTGTGAAAATCTGCTGTATTTTGTAACTGTTCAGTGCCCTCACAGTTACAGGCAAAAATCCATGCAAAATCGCCTTTGGCGATGGGATTTTTGCTTGGCTGCTAAACGTTTTCTTACGGTCAGCGCAGTAAATGCGCAGACCTACTGAATAGTTACTGTATTTTACAGATTCTCCGGTATGGTATATTCATTTCGGATAAATATCTCCGTGTACTGCAGCTCTCCCTTGGGCTGTTCCCCGTTAAAGAGAAGGCGAAACAAGATCATTACCGGTTCATATCCCTGTATCTGTGCATCCTGTCCGATCAGAAAATGGATACTTCCTTCCCGCATCAACTCATAGTTTTTACCCATAAAATCATTGGCTATCATTTTAACGGTGCCTGCCCTGCCGTATTTTGCCAGCATTCTGCATACACCTTCCTCACCGTGGGATGTCATGTAAATACCTTTCAGATCAGGATTTTCTTTCAGAATCTTCTCTGTAGCCTGTCCTGCCAGATGATTATCCTCAAAACAGTATTCCGGTCCCACCAGTTCAATCTCCGGGTATTTTGCCTTCAGCTCCGAACCGAAGCCGAGAACACGGTTACTCAGAGACGGATTGGAACTGTATCCTGAAATAACAGCCACCTTTCCGCAGCCTCCCACCAGTTCCCCCATCAGGCCTGCCGCCGCGCGTCCGCACTGAAAGGCATTCTGGCCGACAAAACAGAGACGCTTCGTATCCTCCATATCGGAGTTAAAAGTCACAATGGGTATATGGTACTCCTCCACAAAAAGATTGATATGCGCCTTTATCTCCTCCTCCTCAATGGGAACCATGGCGATGGCGCTCACACCTTCACTTCTCATGTGCTCCATGGCGTCTATGGTGTCTCTGCCGCTTATGTGAGGGATTTTACAGAGAAGGACCGTCCCGCCCAGGCTGTCCACCTCGTCCTTTGCACGTTCAATCCCCTCCAGGACGCACTGCATAAAGGGGGTCTCTGCTGCCTGGAGGATCACCCCTATCTTAATGTTATTTTTACTCATAGAGAGGGCACGTCCAAGCTGGTTGGGCTTATATCCCATCTCCTCCGCAATTTGTCTGATCCGATCAGCCACTTCCGGCTTAATTCTGCCCCGATTATTGAGGGCCCGGTCCACAGTTCCCCGTGAGACTCCAGCCGCCTCTGCGATCTGCCGTATTGTCACTCCCATACTGTCTCCTTCTGACGCGCCCCTGTGTGCGTTCCT
This sequence comes from Blautia caccae, assembly GCF_040095955.1. Lineage (NCBI taxonomy): Bacteria > Bacillati > Bacillota > Clostridia > Lachnospirales > Lachnospiraceae > Blautia > Blautia caccae. Next base: position 2,624 of record NZ_JBBMFP010000047.1, read on the forward strand.
GGGCACGCAATGTCTATGACTATTATATAATCCCTTAGTCAAATGTGCAAGAGATATCCGTTCGCACTGGCTGCCTCGGGATTTTGCTTCGCATCGCGCAGCATCCCCTTGGGGAAAACACCTCCCAGGACATTGACCGTGCATAGTAACATTTCCATGCCTTTGGCCTGAAAACACCTGGCGGGACAGTGGGGTGTGAAAAGTAACGCATTCATACTGTTATTCCATCTTCCTGATCTTCTGTTCAAACTCTTCGACTGTCTCAGCCCTGGCTGCATATTTTATCCACTGCTTCAAAATCTCAGGGTTCTTCTGCCCCATAATTTCCGCCTGTAATTTTTCAGGCACTTCTCCCAAATCAAGCAGCAGATCCAAAACAGATTCTGTTTTTCCTTCCATTTTTCCTTCTGCCTTTTTTGCATCCATCTCATCTTTCATTAACTCTTCCAATGCTTCACACATTGTCTTTACCTCCTTGAATTTATCCTGATTCGCACGGACAATCAGATTCATCACCGATTTATACAGTTTATTTTCTTTATGCTCTCCGTACTGCTCAATCAAACGCCTTACGGTATCTGCCCCTTCCAGGTCGTCAGTCAGACTTTTCAGCCATAAATTGTGTTTCTCCGATAATTCTTTCGTCAGAATCATCTGTATGGGGATTTTATCTCCGATAATATAATAGATCCCATCTTCCACTCCGGTGATCTGATATCCCCGTTCCTCCTTCAGATGCCGCATAAGGCTGCGCGGATACCGGTGGCATACAAATGTTATGGTGATATCTTGAATTTTAATACTGTCTTCCCTGGATGTATCCGCCTTGTAAAAACAGGCATAGCCATAAACTTTATAGAAATCGTCTATACTCAAATAATCTGTCGGACTCTTATATTCTACAATATTATATTTCCGAAAGATCCTTCCGATATTTTTTCGTACAGGCACTTCCTGTTCCTTTTTTACGATCAGCACGTCAATCTCCTTTGGTTTTGTCCCCAACTGATGTTCATTTTCAAAAATCAGAAGATCTGCCTCCGCTTCCAGCTCAATCTGAATATCGGCATAAAAGGCAGGATGCCACTGCAGCACATGTGTCCTCCGTTTTTCCATATAAAACCTCCTCCTTATTCCATAATAGAAAAACGCTTCGTTGATTTTCTATTATCATAAATGAATGACTACAGGAGGTTTCTAAGCGCTTCAGAAAACCCCTGCTAAAATGAGAGAAAAGCACGAATTTTCCGAAAAGACAGGTCAAAGATGCAAACCTGCTGTTATGAAATGCTCTTAGATATTTTGTATCCTGATTGGATCCAAAACCAGAAAAGTTACATAGAAAATATGCTTTTCATAATTCTAACATATCATGAAATTAACCGCAACAGTATTTTTGCCCCGCTGCATTTGAATCTGTCAGTCACTATTCACGGTCAATGTTCCGGGAGGTGTTTTCCCCAAGGGGATGTTGCGCGATGCGAAGCAAAATCCCGAGTTGGTCAGTGCCAAAATGCAATTTATTGCATTTTGTACCCTAAAGGGCAGAACTGTGCATTCGGCTCCATATCGTCCTGGCCGCCTGGGGATTTCCATGCCTTCGGCCTGAAAACACCTGGCGGTACAGTGGTGCATTTAACTATTGACATCTCTCTTTCATTCTGTATAATAGTTCTATATGGAACAGTTTTATATAGAACTATCTACCACGCATTTCTGCCGCAAAACCGCAGCAGAATATACTTTATCAAAAAGGAGGCTGTTATGAACGCACTGAGCGATACTCTGACAACAAGCTGGCTTTTTCATCAGCTCTATTCCAGGAAAATAGGGGAAAGCGCATCCCGTTATGGCGTTTCCAAAACAGAGGCGGATATTCTTCTCTTCCTCTGTAATAATCCCGGTTTTGACACAGCCAGAGACATTGTGAATATCCGTGGAATCGCAAAATCATATGTATCAAAATCCATAGAGATACTGGTCCAAAAGCAGTACCTGACAACCTCAGTGGACCGAAGGGACCGGAGAATCACACATTTGCGGCTGACGGAAGAAGCCAATGCTGCACTTACGGATTTAAGAAAAACACAGGAAGAAATCTTTGCTCTTATCACACAAAAGATACCGGAAGAAAGAAAAAAAGAGGTGAACCTGGCTTTCCGCCAGATAACTGAGAATATAAAGGAGGCACTTGAAAAATGATACTGAAACTGATCGTCTATCTGCTGGCAGGAATGGGGGCCGGAATCGGGACAGGCCTTGCAGGTCTCTCGGCTGCTGCCGTAATATCTCCCATGCTGATCACCTTCCTGCACTTTGATCCCTATCAGGCTGTGGGAATCGCCCTGGCGTCTGATGTACTGGCATCGGCAGTCTCTGCCTATACCTATAAAAAACACGGAAACCTGGATGTACGCCATGGTGTCATCATGCTCTTCTCTGTCCTGGCCTTTACCCTGGTGGGAAGCTATATTGCATCCCTGCTGCCGGGCACCACTATGGGAAACTTCTCCGTCTTCATGACACTGCTTCTGGGCATCAAATTTATCATACGTCCTGTCATGACGGAAAAAAGCGCCCTGGAAAATAAAAGCGAGAGAACAAAGATCATCCAGTCCCTTCTGTGCGGCGCGGTGATTGGCTTTATCTGCGGATTCATTGGCGCCGGAGGCGGTATGATGATGCTTCTCATCCTCACAAGTGTACTGGGATACGAACTGAAGACTGCGGTTGGCACCAGTGTGTTTATTATGGCTTTCACCGCATTCACAGGCGCTGCCTCCCACTTCTTCATTGACGGCTCCCTACCAGATCTGGGTGCGCTTTTCTTCTGCATCCTGTTCACTTTTCTGGGTGCCAGAGTCGCAGCTCTGTTTGCCAACAAGGCGCCGTCCAAAACCCTGAACCGTGTCACCGGCGTAGTGCTCTCTCTTCTGGGTCTGCTCATGGTAGGTGTAAAATTTTTAAGCTGATATACAAAGATACTGCCGCAGAACATTTCCTCACAGGTCCTGTTCCACGGCAGTATTTTTTGCGGCATAAATAGTTACCACAATTTTCAATTAGAGGGGCATTTATTATATAAGCTGTACATGCAGGAGGCTGCGATCTTCTGCAGGACAGTTCATACCTGTCTCAAAGATATTTTAAAGCCCTGTCTTCTCAGCAATGAATTTTCTTGCCTTGATGGCATACTTAAGCGGATTGGCTTTTGCAGGGTCCTGCTCTGC
>NZ_JBBMFP010000048.1:0-4708 GCF_040095955.1 Blautia caccae
TCTTTAAAGGTCGGGTACTCCGGCAGAACGGGATCCAGTTTGATTACCATTGCTTTTCCGATTTCCGCATTGTTCATTTCACATCGTCTCCTTTACTTTTTTTATGATTTTAGCATTGGGACAGTCTAAAAAACGTCTATTTCTGATAAAGTTCTACGATGCTTTGAATTTTTTTTAGATAATTTAACCGAAATCCCTTCTCCATTTTAGTCTGATAAAGGGAAAATGTACTAATACACCAGAAAGTATTTTGGCTATTTTTGCAACAAATGCGATTTCAGGAATTCTGCTGCGGTCAAAATATACTTTATTCTGTTTTTTTGCTTAATTATCATGTGTCCTTCGTCCTCAAAGCAGAGGTATTCCACCTCTCTTCCAAGGGCTTTCAGACGTTTTGCCGCGTGCTCCGCCTCGCTCACAGGCACCCTGGTGTCATTGGCTCCGTGCACGATGAGAAGCGGACATTCCAGATTCTCAATGACTGCCTCCGGGGAGATGTCTTCCAGTAACTGTCTGTCCTGTTCCAGGCTTCCGTACTCAGCCTCCCTGGCAGCTCTTCGGTATCCTGCCGTATGCTTCAGGAAGCTTACCAGATTAAACATACCCACAACCTCCACTGCACAGGCCCAGAGCTTCGGCATCCTGGCCGCGCAGGAAAGGGTCATATAACCCCCGTAGCTTCTTCCGAAGACTGCCATCCGCTTTGGATCCGCAGTCCCGTTCTCAGTCAGATGCTTCACCAGCGCCTCGATGTCTCTCACTGCGTCCAGACGCTTTTCCTTATTGTCAAGATCCTGATAGGTCTTGCCGTATCCTGTGCTTCCCCGCACATTGGGGGCTGCCACTGCAATGCCTTCGCTGACCAGGTACTGGATGGTCTCCTCGTAAAAGCGTCGGATCTGAGATTCCGGTCCTCCGTGAATATAGACAGCCACCGGCAGATTCCCGGCGGGTATCCCCTTGGGGACATAGAGCCAGTATGGGATCTCCAGGCCGTCAAAGCTCTTGTAACGGCACAGCACAGGCTCTGTCAAATCCTCCTGCCTTACAGTCATATGTTCATTTTCCGTCACCTGTTCCAAAATTCCCTTTTCTATGTCCAGCAGCCAGATATTCTGGATCCTGCTGCCGCTTTCAAAGGAAAAAAGCAGCCTGTATCCTTCCTCTGACCATGTGACAGGCTCCTCATCCCCAATGGTTCCCCTGGGGATCCGGGGAATCTCTATCTCTTTTCCTGTCTCTGTCTCCAGAATATGGATTCCGAAATCTCCGTCCTCATTGACCACAACAGCCAGATACCGGTCCTTTCCCGACACGGCTATATGCGTGACATCCCAGTTTACCTCATATACCTCCTCCGTCCGGCCTGTTTCCCTGTCCCAGAACAGAACTCGTTTGAACTCCCGCTCCCTGTCGCTGATAAAATAAAAGCCGCTTCCGTCCCCCAGCCACACTGGGCTGTCCTCCATGGCGCACTGACGTTTGGGGCTCACCTTTGTCTCCTGATTGGTCAAAAGGTTCCTGCAGTATATCTGCATGTCAGCAAATGAAGTTCTTTTACTATATAAAAGGAGTTCTTCATCCGGGCTTACACAAAGAGGAAGACAGACTGCGTCTTTTCCTTCTATTAATATATCTGTTTTTCCGTTCTCCAGATTCTTTCTGCAGATGTCAAAAATACAGCGCAGCCTTTTGTTGGAGGCATAGTACACCCATTCACTGCCCACATCCCCCAGATGGCTGCGCACGTTTCTCGGATGATATACAACAGGCGTGACCTCTTCGCTGTCTGCGCCGATGCTGTATATCTGTTCATTTTCATCCCCGTCCATATCCATAGCGAAGAATATCTGCCCTCTGCCAAACTGCATCCGGCTGATCTTATCGCTGTTATGTGTTCTTTTTCTGCTGTTTCCCGTACGCAGGTCCTTTTCCCAGATCTGAGGTGCACCATCCCTGGTATCCAGGTAATAAATGGTATCCTCCTCTCCCCATACAGGGCAGCTGCATTTTGATGCTGTCAGATAATCTCTTACATTTCCCATAATCCATCTCCGTTAGTCGGAGATCCGGATGATCTGTTCCGGCCTTCCTCTTGTCTTCCGCTGTTTGGTGCCCACCACCTGCGCGGCGCCTGCGGTCACCATCTTCTGAAGGTATTTGCTGGCTGCGCGCACTGTGACACCCAGGCTGTCCGCAAGGAGCTGGGCGGTTACGCTTCCTTCCTCCTGCTTCCGGGCCACTGTGCAGATCTTCTGCAGGGTCAGTGCCGATACCCCTGTCTTTTCTGCCATTTCGGCATACTTCTCAGAAGGGGTTGTGGACAGTACCATACAGTTTCCTGAGACCAGAGGGCCGATCAGGTTTTCGTTTTCATCGATGGCATAGCTGGCGCCCTGAGGATGCATCATGGACTCCTGGTTGGCGTTCATGGCCTCCAGTCTGGCGCGCGTGGTATCTCTTCCCAGTCCGTATCCGATGCATACCCGGGCTCCTGTTTTTTTCTCAAGATATATTTTCAGCATGCAGACAGAATATGTTTCCGTGATCCTGTCTACCACACCGGCACTGGTATAGACCTCATACACAGAGGCATGTCTCTGGAGCATAAAATCGCAGTCATATTCCTTTGAGAACTGCAGGATCGCAGTCTGCATAGCAAGCTCTCCCAGCTCATCCCGCTCCTGTCCGCCTCTGTCCGCAGTGATATTGATGACTGCAGGCATGCTCTCCTTCATCCTGTCCATCTCAAGGGTCATGAGGAGCTGCTTTATCACATCCCGCATGTAAGGAATGCCCGGATATACAAAGTGGCAGGGAATCCCCATCTCCTCAAAATCCTTTGCCGCTGTACTGAGCCTTGTGATGACCTGGTCGATCCGGCCTGCCTCCCATTTTCCGCGCACATCCTCCACCATCTTAAAGCGGAGTTCTTTTAACTCCTCCAGGCTCATATGTGCCACCAGACTGCAGAAGTTCTCTCCCTCCGCATCCAGCGTGCCGTTCTCCACAGCTTCCCTGATATTTTTCCCCATCATGAAATCCGCATAGAGGCGCTCTGCCTTCAGATCCGGCTTCAGCGTCATGAGGCGAAACAGCTCCTGATAATAAGCCAGCATATCCACATGAAAGGTCTCAATGGGCTTCTTTGTATCCGGGCAGGCTGCGCGCAGCATGGCTCTTGAAATAATGCCGTTTACAATGAATCCGTCATACTTGTCTTCAATGCTTTTATAGATTTCCGGAATCTCCGATGATTTTTTATAATAATAGGTGGTAAACGTACAGTGCTCCTCAAAGGGAAGGACTGCCTCCTTCACCCTGGTATCCATAAATTCTGTACTGATAATTGCTGTTCTGTATTTCATCGTCTGCCACCTTTCCAAAGAATATTTTCCTGCAGCCTGCGCAGTAACCGCACAGACCTGCTATCGTTATATTCAGTTTACTACTACTTCACCTTCGCCGCAAGATATGCTTTCGCACCGCAGGCAAAGGCCGCAGCGCCGCTTACAAGGCTCGTCTCATCATAGCGGACTTTCGGATGGTGTGCTGAGAATTCATAGCCGTGTTTCCGGTCCCCGCCGCCCACTGCAAAGAACATGGAGGGTACCAGACGGCTCACCTCAGCAAAATCCTCTGAGCCGGAGGTCGTCTGATTGACACGGACGGCTGCCTTTCCGAGTGTTTCGGCAAATCCTTTTCCAACAATATCCGCGCATGCCTCATCCACTGTCAGCGCGCTGACTGAGGCGGGTATTTTCAGTTCTGCCTTTGCCCGGAACATTTCGGCGGTCATCTCCACACAGTTTTTGATCCTTGCCAGCAGATATTCCCTTGTCTCCTGTCTCACGGTTCTTAAAGTGCCGCCCATGTATGCCGTCTTCGGGATAATGTTCTTGGCATCCCCGCTGTGGAACTCTCCGAAAGTCAGGGCCGCCTGATCCTGGGGGTCTACCTCCCTGGCGATCAGCTCCTGAAGGGCCAGATGGATATGCAGGCCCACATTGATGGGATCCACCGAGTGATGAGGGCTTGCTCCGTGCCCGCCTTTTCCCTCAATGGAAATTTCCAGCAGGTCACTGGAATTACACACGACTCCCGCATTGTATCCCACAAATCCGGCAGGAGCCAGAGGCGCCATATGTACTCCCATGGCAGCATCCACATGGGGCTTTTCCAGGATTCCGTCTGCGATCATGGCTTTTGCCCCTTCCAGGGTCTCTTCGCCCGGCTGGAACATGAGCTTAACACGTCCGGGAAGTTCTTCCTCCTGCTCTTTTAATATCTTCGCAGCACCCAGAAGCATGGCCGTGTGCATGTCATGGCCGCAGCAGTGAGCAGTATCGCCTTTAGCCGCAAAGGGAAGGCCGCTCTCCTCCTTCATGGGCAGGGCATCCATATCTGCCCTTAAAAGGAACACCGGGCCATCCTCTTTTTTGCCGATAAGGGCAGTGACGCCGCAGCCTCCGCAGAGCTTCGGCTCAATGCCCATTTCACGCAGCTTCTCCATGACAAATTCTGTGGTAACCTTCAGGTTCATACCAAGCTCCGGATTCTGATGCAGAAATCTTCTGTTTGCGGTCATCTCCGGAAGTATTGCTTTTGCTCTCTCTAAATCGTTCATTTTTTTCTTGTATGATGTTTATAGAAGCTAAAACATCACATTTTCCTTTCTTTTAGTGATGTGACATAATACATTCAGATG
>NZ_JBBMFP010000049.1:0-4124 GCF_040095955.1 Blautia caccae
CTTGGGAAATCGCCACCTACAAAATACTAATAAACTAAATACTAATAAACAAAATATAATAAAATCCTCTTCCAGGTCTTTTAGGGGAGAAGAGGGGAAGGAGGAGGCTGTCTGCCGGATCCGGGAGCAGATAGGCTATGACCTTCTGCGCCCAAAATACGGACAGGCTCTCCTGGACGAGATTGTGAAGCTCATGGCGGAGGTATCCCTTCCGGGCAGTGCTGCGGCTTTTTATACCGTCAACCAGAAAAGGATCAACCGTAAGACAATGTGTGAACGGCTGTCCATTCTGGGATCTGAGCATATCCGGACGATCCTGGAAGGGATCCGGAACGGACCGCCCATCCGGAATGTTAGGAGTTATCTGCTGACATCGTTATACCAGGCAGATGCGGCATTACATATCAACGCAGTCCGTAACAAAAAGGCAGAGAAAAAGAACGGGTTCCATAACTTCCATGAGCGTAACTATGACTTCGCGCTACTGGAGAAGAGCCTTTTACAGGCGCAGGACCGTGCACAGGGAACCGGACAGGCGGCTGTAAATCGCCGGGGAAAGGAAGAACCATGAGTGTGACAGGGAACAGACGATATCCCAGATGATACGAAAAACAGAGAAGGGGGAATGGACCATGTATCGGGAAGATGGATGGGTAAAAGGATTTTATCAGGATAACCTGGTGAAATATGAGTGCTATGGCTGCGGCAGGCAATTTATCCTCGGTGAAGAGCTGGTGAAAGGCTGTACGCATGGGTATCCGAGGTGCCCTTACTGCGGGAGCCGGGCTGTGGAGTGGGTGAGCATGACAGAGGATGACCAGCTAGTGGAGATGGCTCTGGGATGTATCGGCATCTACATGGAGCTGTCAGGGGAAAACTGCCCTGGCGATGAAAAGGAGGAAAATGCAGATGAAGAATAAAAGAGTTGACCTGAGGCTGAACAGTAAGATCGCCGTCCACCGCCTGGCGATCTCAAAACTGGAGCATTATGACAAGACACGGTATACCAGCGCGACCCATTACATCGTGAGCGCCATTGATGCCTTTGAGGAGCCTGTGGAAGTGACAAAAAGTGAGCTGAGGCAGGTGATCCGGGAAGAGCTGAGAAAGGCGGCAGGAGAGTTGAGAGGTGCTGCGATAGAACCTGTGTCCCAGTATGCGGCCCATGCAGTTGTGCTACAGGCGGAAAAACCGGAGGAAAGCAAAAAAACGCCGGATGGTCTGGAAGAGGAAATACAAGGATCACCAGCAGCCGATCAAACGCAGAAGAAAGAGGAGAGACCGGAGATAGATCCTGCGACATTTGAATTCATGGAGCAGCTTGGTATTTAAGTTTGGGGAGTCTTCAGATTGAAACGGAGAAAGCACCGGAGATCCTTAGCTTTTCTGGCGGGAGAGTGAAAAATGACGAAAATAATTTTAAAAGTGCATATCCCTCAGGGAGAACCGCTGGATGAGGGAAAGTGCAGGAAATTTTTTGAAATGGCGGGTAAATTTTTCCGGACAGACAAAACGCCTTCTGCGGATCCTGGCTTTTAAATCCCGGACTCGAATAGCTTCTATCTTCCGGCTCCAATATCCTGAAAGTTTTTTATAATCATCCGCAGGACAGACGACAACAGAGATACTGAAAAAAGAGTTTTCGGAAAATGATGTGAGAATTCGGCATGGTATCCGTAGAAAACCCGGAGTGAGCGGATGCACCGGCTCTGTTCCAGAGGGGCGGAGCTGGAATGCTACCTGCCCCACCCGGAGCTTGTGACGGATGAACAGGTCAGCGTGATTTTGAAGCTGCTGTTCCATCGGAGCGAGAACCAGCAAATTGTTGAGCCAGATACTATCTCAAAAGCCGGAAAATGAGTAAAGGCAGAATGCCGGAAACGGCGAAGATTGCTTTCAGAGTGGCAAGCCGGGGCTTTCTCCTCTGAAAGAGGGCGCAACTATTCACCGCTTGAATCGGCGCGTTGCGTCCTGCTGAAAGCCCCTTGCAGGGAGCAGAGGATTTCCGCAGATGTTCCATCTGCTCCAATCCTCACAGGGGACGCTACACTTCCCCTGCGCTGGCTGCCGTCAGCTTCCCCTTTGTGGACTTGCCGGACGGAAACACCTTGCGTTGCATGCTGTTCCCGTCCAACAAGTGTTATATCATCCTGTGGTGCTTCTTCCGGTGTGGATAGAAAGATGATATACTCAAAGAAAAATTTGAAATTACCTATTGACCCTTACGGAACGTAATAGATTATAGTGAGTATATCAAGAACAGGAGGTTGACGGCAATGAGGACAGTAAAGGAGATATCGGATTTAACGGGTATCAGTGTACGCACGCTTCACTACTATGATGAAATCGGACTTTTGAAGCCGACAGACAAAAGTGAAGCGGGATACAGGCTTTATGACGATAAAGCATTGGAGACATTGCAACAGATTTTGTTTTTCCGTGAGTTTGATATTTCCCTGAAAGAAATCAAAGCAGTCATAGAAAATCCAGCTCTTGAAAAAAATCAGATTTTGCAAATGCAGCGGAAAATGCTGGTGGCAAAGAAAGAACGTATGGAGCGTTTGATTACCAGCATAGACAGGATTTTGAAAGGAGATAACACAATGGACTTTGAAGTATTTACTAAGATCGAATTAGAGGATATGTATAACTCTATGGCAGCGAATATGAGCGAAGAACAGAAAGCGATTTTCATTGAGAATTATGGCAGCATGGAGGAATGGAAAAAGAAATTCCTTGAAGATGCTTCTACTGAAGCTGTCCAGAAAAATTTCCAGAAGATTGTAGAGTGGTATGGCAGCAAAGAAAAAGCATTGGATGCATCTAAAAATCCGGGGAATACAGAAATTTTTCCGGCGTATCAGAAACAGCTGGAGGAAATTGTTAAAAAACTGGCAGGAAAGAAAGGTCAGGATGTAAATTCCTTTGAAGTAAAAGAATTAGTTGAGGAATACGACTTCGTTACAAAGCAGATGTTTCAACTGTCTGATGCTACTTCTATGGAGCTTGAGATGGCTGCCATTTATCGTACAAACAAGGAAATACAGGCAGTGCAAGACAGCATTTATGGAGAAGGAACAACGGAATTTATTGGACAGGTGATAGAAGCCTTTTATAGCAAAAAGTAATTTGTAACATTTAAATACCCGCCGCCCACCAGCGGCATCACCGAGCAGGAAATTTTGAAACAGGTTCCCTGCTCTTTTCTTGCCCCGTCAACGGGGAGAAAGGAAGAATCACGCTTGCCATGCCCACACCATGATGTAAAAATCATCCAGCGCAGCAAAGGTCAGTCCGCCGTTGCTTCCGCTGCCTATCAAAGCGGGGAACGGTTATTCTCTGAATACGACCAGAAGCAGAAATACAATATGCTCCCGCCCCATGCGCCGCCGGAGTACGCAAATCCTGTCGAACTGGACTGCCGCAAGCAGCGGGAGCAGAATATGAGATCCTAAGCAGTGCCCAGCTGTTGGATTCAGAAAAGAACAGGCATGGATAACTGGGGAAATACATGGAAAGTATAAATCAAAGTATATCATCTCAGAATAGAAAGATCATAAATTTCAAGGGGATTATGAAAAGTACACATGAAATGAGAGAAAGAGGCTTGTTTTGAGTACAAAAAGGCGTATACTAAATTCAAGTTATTGCCTGATACTTTGTTAGTGCATAGTGGGTGAATTCTACACCATTATTTCCGAAGGTAAATTTACGCTGTTGGATGGCATATTAAGTGTGGACATGTTTGTAGCTTTTATATATAATAATGTAAAATCATGTAATTTTCTGTAAGATATTTTAATGATGAAAAGAAGAGATTTGCAATGAAAGGGGGAAGATTCAGGAAGAGGAAATCTCTTCTGCAGGTTGTATGCTTTATAGCTAAGAAAGGGGAAAGATATGGAAATTATTAAATTAATTGGTGTAGTGATTATTGTTTTAGGCTTTGCACTGAAACTGGATGTTCTGGCTGTAGTACTGGTTGCAGGTATTGTGACTGGTCTTGTATCAGGCCTGGATTTTTTTCATATTCTGGAGATCATAGGCACATCTTTTGTAAACAATAGACTTATGTCTATTTTCCTGATTATGTTCCCGGTAATTGCCATCATCGAGCGTTTTGG
>NZ_JBBMFP010000050.1:0-4006 GCF_040095955.1 Blautia caccae
GTCTCCTTATCCATCAGGGTTCCTTTTACTGTATATTCCTTCCCCGGGATCAGGTTTTTATAGGCTACGGTATCCACAATCGTGATCTTCTTATTCGCTGCCGCCTCTTTTTTACCTGTTGCTTTATCCTTTGCTGTGGTCCCGATCTTGATACTCTGATAGGTGACCATCTGCCCTTTATCTTCGATATCCTCATGGGCCGCCACTTCACGTCCTTCAAAAAGGAGCTTTTCAAATACCACAATCTTTTTTCCACCAAGGGCGGATCCGTCGAAGGTGAATGCCAGCTCCACACTACCGTCCGCCTTTTCTGCCGTGAATGTCTTCTCCGCTGTTACCACTTTGCCATTTACCTGCAGCTCCTTCTCTGTCTCCTTATCCATCAGGGTTCCCTTTATGGTGTACTCTTTACCCGGGATCAGGTTCTTATACGTCACGGTATCCACGATCGTCACGTCCTTTACCGGGATCCCCTGGCTGCTTTCCGTATCCTTGTCTTTTGCTGTGGTGCCAATTTTGATACTCTGATAGGTGACCGTCTGTCCTTTATCTTCGATATCCTCATGGACTGCCACTTCACGTCCTTCAAAGAGGAGCTTTTCAAACACAACTACTTTTTTACCTGCCAGGGCAGAACCATCAAAAGTAAAGGTGATATCCACGCTGCCATCCGCTTTTTCGGCTGTGAACGTTTTTTCAGCCTTTACTGCTTTTCCGTCCACCTGCAGCTCCTTCTCTGTCTCCTGATCCATCAGGGTTCCCTTTATGGTGTACTCTTTACCCGGGATCAGGTTATAGTAGGAGACGGTATCTATGATGGTCACCTGTTTTGCCGGTATCCCCTCGTTTGTCCCTGTCTGCCCGTCCTTTGCTGTGGTCCCGATCTCGACCTGTTTTTCCAGATCATTTGTTACAGTCCCAAGGTTCACGGTATAGTTATCCCTCTTTATGCTGACATCAAATTTCACCAGCTTATGGCCGGCATTCGCTTCACACTGCAGCTCCTCAATGGTATAAACGCCATATGGGAGTGCCCCTTTTCCGTCATCCGGTTCAGAGCCCCCAAACCAGATCCCATCCTCCGGGGATTCCCCTTTGTTGGTATTCTGTGTATGTTTGTTCCATTCCGCGGCAGTGCTGTAATAACCATTTTCGTCCGTGATGAACACATGAGATTCCCCGGTGAGCTTGTTCGTGATAGAGAATTTCACGTTAGCCATCCGGTCCAGGGTCCCATCCTCAGCCTTGATCAGCTCGATGTCGCCCCGGATCACCTGGTCCGCACTCTCCACCGGATATACCTTGATCTCTTTGGCAGTATCCGATACGGTCACGGGATACTTGTTCCCGTCAAGCAGATAGCCTGCGGGGGCTTTTGTTTCCTTCACGTAATATTTCCCGTGGATCAGGTCTCCGGATACGGCTTTTCCATCCTCGTTCAGGGTAAGTACAGCAGCTTCCTGGTCTTTTTCATAGTCCCGGTTCTTCTCGGCTGCATAGACCGTATACTCTGCCCCGGCAAACCCTTTGTCGCTCGCCTGGCTATCCGGCTTCCCGGTCTCTTTATCGGACTTCTGGATGGAGATCCTGCCGTACACCGGCTGATCCTTACTGCCGACCGTTGCAGTCTCACCAGGTGTTACTTTTACCGGATAAGTGGTCCCATCTATGAAGTACCCTGCCGGGACTTTTGTCTCTTTGACGGTGTAATCCCCGACCGGAAGGTCTTTGAGGATCCCTTCTCCCTTTTTATCCGTAGTGATCGTCCCGGCCTTCTTGCCGGCTGCATCATAAATGGTATATTCTGCGCCGGCCACTGCCTTGCCGCTCTCGGAATCGGTCTTGCTCACCTTGATGTTTCCGGCCTTCTGCCAGGTAACGGATAAACTGGTCGTATGATCAGGATCTCTCCACCTCATAGTAATTAAATCCTGTACCTCGTCATCTGATGTTTTTAAGAACAATGGCTGGCAGTATCCCATGCTGCCTTTTAATATGCCCGTAGAAAAATCAGCAGCCCCATTCAAAGGCGCGGTAAGATAAAAGACATCTCCGCCCTTTACGGTCACTTCACCGCCGGCCTCCTCACCAGTAGTCTTGTTATGCAGCACTACCTGTTCCGGAAGTGAAAAGCTCACTGTGTTCCTGGCATCACCATTCACTGTGACCTCTTCCGTCTTCTGCTGGTCCCCTGTGATACTGGCCGTGATCGATTCTTTGCTGAAATAAATGTTCATGTCCGTAATCAGATGTTCTGCAGCATAGTCTAATAATGGCTGGGCGAGCATCTGTCCGTTTTCATTGTCTCCACTGTACAGGACACTTAATGCAGAGCTTGTCCGCACAATCCCTTCCGCCTCATCTGTGAAGATGTTCCCTTTTCCATCCCACCCATAGTACAGGACTGTTTTGATCATGTCGTTATCATATGGATTCGTTTCAACTAATGTTCCGGTTTCCGGACTAAGTTTACTATGCTCTAAACAATACGCTCTTTCACCATCCACAAAAAAGCTGCCGACCATCCGTCCGGAGAACTCTACAGGCCCTAAATAATCAACCGTTGAGGTTTCTCCTGCAAAAACAGTGGTACTTCCACTTATCATAGTAGTTGCTGCAACGCAAAGGGACATCCCGAATGCCCCTGCTCTCTTTGCAATGTTTTTCCAATGCATGAAAATCTCCTCTCTACTTTTCTTGTTACCTACAACGAGTTTCCAGTTAATAGACCAATGGAATCACCCCCTTTCAAAGAATGCAATAAAAAAACGCATCGAATTAACGATACGTTTTTTCCATAAAATATAGAATAAATCACCAGTCGAAACCTTCTACAGTACCACCTTCCCAGGTTCCACCACCTTTTATATCTCCTCCATCTGTCCAAGTTGTTGTTACTGAAAAACTTTTATGCTCTTCTCCCATATAACCACCTGTTTTCTCACTTTGATTTCCAGATGGACTTTCTTCCGCAGTTCCGCCTGCTGTAGAGCTATCACCGGAAGACTCACTGCCGCCACTACTATAGGATTCAGATCCACCAGACCAGGAGTCTTCATTGCCTGAATATGTTTCACCTTCTGTATATCCGGAGGATGTACCTCCATCGGAATTTGATACCTGAGAGCCTGTGCCGTTCCCGGAAGCTTGTTTTCTCTGCTGTGATTCCTGGACTGCTTTCCGTTCCGCCTCTTCCTGGGCCGTCAGGGTCTGCTCCACGGTGGGAAGGTATCCCAGAAGCTCCGCTTTCAAGGTGTTTTCTGGAAGGCTATTCACGGCCTCCAGGACATCCTGGTACTGTTCACGGGTAACTCCATCCACCATAGCCCCGGTTTCCTTATCATAGATCATAAATACGGCCTCTCTGACGGCCTGCTGGCCTGCAAGGGCGTTCTGTGCTTCATCAACCTTTCCCATGTACTGTGAATAAAAGTCCGGCTTACTGGTCTTTAAGGCCTCCAGGCTGGTTTTCATCTTTGTCAAAAGATGATTGGCATCATCTCCCGGTACAGCCAGCTGACCCTCCGGATAAAGGCTGCCATAAGTTCCTACAATCTCAAACATAGCGGAAATATACTGGAACTCCTTCTCCAGGCTTTCAAATCTGGCTGCCTGCTCCTTGCTGGCATCCGGATCCGCTCCATACGTTTCCTTGAATGCATCCAGTTCCTTCTGTACCGCATCTATCTTATCCTGTGTAAGTCCATCCGCCGGCATCTTCATGTCCTCATTGGCATATAAGGCTATCATATTCTGTTCAATCGTATCCAGCTGTTTCTCTATTTCGGCCCTGGCTTCTGCAGCACGCTCCCGCTCTGCCTTCTCTGCAGCTTCTTTCTTTTCCTGCTCTATCTGCACCTGTTCCTGCCTCGTCTGCTCCTGTTGATAATTATATGCATATACAGCGCCACCGCTAATTCCTATTACTGCAACTGCAGTCACTGCCAGAAAAGTCATTTTTTTCTTTGTCATACTGTCCCTCCTTTGAGAATCTTTCTATACATTA
>NZ_JBBMFP010000051.1:0-3959 GCF_040095955.1 Blautia caccae
TAATGTATAGAAAGATTCTCAAAGGAGGGACAGTATGACAAAGAAAAAAATGACTTTTCTGGCAGTGACTGCAGTTGTAGTGATCGGAATTAGCGGTGGCGCTGTGTATGCATATAATTATCAACAGGAGCAGACGAGGCAGGAACAGGAGAAGATAGAGCAGGGAAAGAAAGAAGTTGCAGAAAAGGCGGAGCGGATCCGTGTAGAAGAAGCCAGGGCCGAAATAGAGAAACAGCTGGATACGATTGAACAGAATATGATAGCCTTATATGCCAATGAGGACATGAAGATGCCAGCGGATGGACTTACAAAGGATAAGATAGATGCGGTACAGAAGGAACTGGAAGCATTCAAGGAAACGTATGGAGCGGATCCGAATGCCAGTAAGGAGCAGGCAGCCAGGTTTGAAAGCCTGGAGAAGGAGTTCCAGTATATCCAAGCTATGTTTGAAATCGTAGGAACTTATGGCAGCCTTTATCCGGAGGGCCAGCTGGCTGTACCGGGAGTTGATGCCAATCATCTTTTGACAAAGATGAAAACCAGCCTGGAGGCCTTAAAGACCAGTAAGCAGGACTTTTATTCACAGTACATGGGAAAGGTTGATGAAGCACAGAACGCCCTTGCAGGCCAGCTGGCTGTCAGAGAGGCCGTATTTATGATCTATGATAAAGAAACAGGGGCTATGGTGGATGGAGTTACCCGTGAACAGTACCGGGATGTCCTGGAGGCTGTGAACAGCCTTCCAGAAAACACCTTGAAAGCGGAGCTTCTGGGATACCTTCCTACAGTGGATCAAACCTTGACGGCCCAGGAAGAGGCAGCCCAGAAAGCAACCCGGGAATCACTGCAGAGGAAACAGGCTTCTGGGAACAGCACAAGCTCTGATACATCCGGTTCCTCAGGAAGAGCTTCTTCTGGATATACGGAAAGTGATGTGTATTCGGGAAGTGAAAATTCCGAGTCTGGAGGTTCTGGATCTTATAGTAATGGAGAGAATAATTCCTATAATAATGAAAGTTCTTCTGGTGGTGACTCTTCTGGAGGCCAAACAGGCAGTGATAACTCTACAGGAGGTGAGGAGGAATACGGAAGATGGGAAGGAACAATTACTGGCAGTGGAGACATTAAAGGTGGAGGAACTTGGGAGTCATTCACATGGTAATTTAATAACCCAAAAACGTATCGTTTAGGCGATGCGTTTTTTTGTTGGCTTTTGAAAGGGGGTGGTTCTATTGAACTAATAAAATGGTAACATGTTGCAGAAAAATTAGAGAGGAGATTTTCATGGATTGGAAAAACATTGCAAAGAGGGCGGGGGCATTCGGGATGTCCCTTTGTGTGGCGGCAGCCACTATGACAAGCGGAAGCAGTCCAGTTTTGGCAGATGGAGGACCGGTAATCGAACATACAGGATATTGTGAGTTTGGTGAGAGGAGTGTAGGTAACTTCTATGTCGATGGAGAAAGGGCCTTTTGCATAGAGCATAATAAAGAGTCCCCTGAAACAGGTACTCCGGTTGAAGTGAATCCATACGATAATGACATGATTAAAACAGTTCTGTACTATGGGTGGGACGGAAAAGGAAACATCTTCACAGATGAGGCGGAAGGTGTTGTGCGAACCAGTTCTGCACTTAGCGTTCTGTACAGTGGGGATAATGAAAATGGACAGATGCTCGCCCAGCCATTATTAGACTATGCTGCAGAACATCTGATCACGGACATGAACATTTATTTCAGCAAAGAATCGATCACAGCCAGTATCGCAGGGGACCAGCAGAGGACGGAGGATGTCACAGTGAATGGTGATGCCAGGAATACGGTGAGTTTCTCGCTTCCGGAGCAGGTAGTGCTGCATAATAAGACAACCGGTGAGGAGACCGGTGGTGAGGCGACTGTAAAGGGCGGGGATGTATTTTATCTTACCGCACCTTTAAATGGGGCTGCTGATTTTTCTACTGGTATACTAAAAGGCAGCATGGGGTATTGCCAGCCTTTACTGCTTAAAACCTCAGATGACGTAGTTCAAGATTTAATAAAGTTAGGATGGCGTGATCCTGAACATACAACCAGTTTATCCGTTACCTGGCAGAAGGCCGGAAACATCAAGGTGAGCAAGACCGATTCCGAGAGCGGCAAGGCAGTGGCCGGCGCAGAATATACCATCTATGATGCGGCTGGCAAGAAGGTTGGGACGATCACCACGGATAAAAAAGGTGAAGGTATCCTGGAGAACCTTCCGGCCGGGGATTACACCGTCAAAGAGACAAAGGTCCCGGCAGGGTACTTCATAGATGGGACCACTTATCCAGTAAAAGTAACACCTGGTGAGACTGCAGCGGTTGGCAGCAAGGACCAGCCGGTGTATGGCAGGATCTCCATCCATAAGTCCGATAAAGAGACTGGAAAAGCAGAGAGCCAGAGCAGTGATAAAGGGTTTGCCGGGGCAGAGTACACCGTCTATGCAGCGGAGAAGAACCGGGACTATGAAAAAGACCAGGAAGCTGCTGTACTTACCCTGAACGAGGATGGAAAAGCCGTTTCCGGAGACCTGATCCACGGGAAATATTACGTGAAGGAAACGAAAGCCCCCGCAGGCTATCTGCTTGACGGGAACAAGTATCCCGTGACCGTATCGGATACTGCCAAAGAGATCAAGGTATATCCGGTGGAGTGTGCGGACCAGGTGATCCGGGGCGACATCGAGCTGATCAAGGCTGAGGATGGGACCCTGGACCGGATGGCTAACGTGAAATTCTCTATCACGAACAAACTCACCGGGGAATCTCATGTGTTCATCACGGACGAAAATGGTTATTACAGCACTGCCGCGGAATGGAACAAACATACAAAGGATACCAACAAAGGGGAATCCCCGGAGGATGGGATCTGGTTTGGGGGCTCTGAACCGGATGACGGAAAAGGGGCACTCCCATATGGCGTTTATACCATTGAGGAACTGCGGTGTGAAGCGAATGCCGGCCATAAGCTGGTGAAATTTGATGTCAGCATAAAGAGGGATAACTATACCGTGAACCTTGGGACTGTAACAAATGATCTGGAAAAACAGATCGAGATCGGGACCACAGCAAAGGACGGGCAGACAGGGACAAACGAGGGGATACCAGCAAAACAGGTGACCATCATAGATACCGTCTCCTACTATAACCTAATCCCGGGT
Organism: Blautia caccae; assembly: GCF_040095955.1. Lineage (NCBI taxonomy): Bacteria > Bacillati > Bacillota > Clostridia > Lachnospirales > Lachnospiraceae > Blautia > Blautia caccae. Next base: position 3,181 of record NZ_JBBMFP010000051.1, read on the forward strand.
AAAGAGTACACCGTAAAAGGGACCCTGATGGATCAGGAGACAAAGAAAGAGCTGCAGATAAACGGCAAAACAGTAACAGCAGAGAAGACGTTCACAGCAGAAAAAGCGGACGGTAGTGTAGAACTGGAATTCACCTTTGACGGTTCTGCCCTGGCGGGTAAAAAAATCGTTGTATTTGAAAAGCTCCTCTTTGAAGGACGTGAGGTGGCAGCCCATGAGGATATCGAAGATAAAGGACAGACGGTCACCTATCAGAGTATCAAGATTGGCACCACAGCAAAAGACAAGGATACGGAAAGCAGCCAGGGGATCCCGGTAAAGGACGTGACAATCGTGGATACCGTGACGTATAAGAACCTGATCCCGGGTAAAGAGTACACCATAAAGGGAACCCTGATGGATAAGGAGACAGAGAAGGAGCTGCAGGTGAATGGCAAAGTGGTAACAGCGGAGAAGACATTCACAGCCGAAAAAGCGGACGGTAGTGTGGAGCTGGCATTCACCTTCGACGGATCCGCCCTTGGTGGAAAAGAGATCGTGGTATTTGAAAAGCTCCTTTTTGAAGGACGTGAAGTGGCGGCCCATGAGGATATCGACGATAAAGGGCAGACGGTCACCTATCAGAGTATCAAGATCGGGACCACAGCAAAGGATAAAGCAACAGGGAAAAAAGAGGCGGCAGCGGATAAGAAGATCACGATCGTGGATACCGTAGCCTATAAAAACCTGATCCCGGGGAAGGAATATACAGTAAAAGGAACCCTGATGGATAAGGAGAC
>NZ_JBBMFP010000052.1:0-3208 GCF_040095955.1 Blautia caccae
ACATGCATTGAGCCTGAACGATACTTTCTGGGTCAAGCCAATAGACAGCTCTTTTAAGTGGGCGGATGTATCTCTGTTTAGAAACCCGTTCAATGACGCGATCGCAAAGATCGCTTTTGAGGGCGGCCTATACGGAGAGCAGTTTTCTACGACTTCACCAGAATTTGAAACGAGCGGTGCCTATGCGAAATGCTGGGTACGGGAAGAGGAAGGAGATATCTTCCTGTACAAGCGCGGGAGTACAGGCGGCAGGAACACAGGGCTGGAACCTTTTTCTGAAGCCTATGCCGCAGAGATCGCCAGCAGGATCTGCAGACGGCATGTTCCATATACCGTTGTCCGGTATCGGGGAAGCCTGGCATCTAAGTGCCCGTTGTTTACCAGTGAGCAGGAGGGCTTTGCTCCGATCTATCGCTGTATCCAGGGAGAGTATAACCTGACAAATGTGATGGATTATATGTCCCGGCATGATGCAGAAGAAGATTTCCGGAGGATGCTGGTATTGGATGCGCTTGTCCTAAATACGGATCGCCATGCCGGCAATTATGGGATGCTGTTTGATACGGATACGATGCAGGTTTCGGGGATGGCACCAGTATTCGATCACAACCAGGCACTGCTTCCTTATGCGGAGCAGGCGGAGTTTGATCATCTGCAGGAATATCTGTCCACCCGGCCTACCCGGATCGGGGAAGACTTTAATGAGGTCGCCCATGCGGCCCTTACCCCGGCCATCCGGGCGGATCTGATCAACCTGAAGGGGTTCCGGTTTGACCGGGAACATCCCTGCCATCTTCCGGAGGAGCGGCTCAAAATCTTAGAAGAGGTTGTAAATGAGCAGATTGATGACATATTGAAGCTAAAACGGCTGTATATGCCCGGTATGCCCGAGGCGAAAGAACCAGAAAAGAAGGAAAAGATGAAAAAACCAGTAAAAAGGTTGTAAGAAAAAGGCATTGGAGAGGATCCAGTGCCTTTTTTCGTGGAACAGTGGAAAAACGTGGACGATTATAGATGCTTTTTGCGTCTGAATGATAATCCATATCATAAAAAAGCTATTGAAATCTTAAAAAATAAAGAAACCATAAATTTTGATGATATTTGATCTTATTCTACCAGTGCATACTGAAATAAACCGATTTAAACCAACAAAACAGATTGGTATATGGTACGATATAATTGTAAAAGAGACAAAAGCGATAAGAAAAGGCCCTGTGGAGAAATCCTGAAGGGCCTTTTTTTATAAATAAAGGCCGAAAGATTAAGGCCTATTTTATTCGCAGAGGAGTGAGTGCCGTTGAGCTAGAAAATGTACAAAAAATGTAGAACCCGTAAAAAGAAAAAAGTATAAAGGAGTAGAATGTATGAAGAACAAGACAGTAAAAGGATTAGCAGTTTCTTTAGGATTGATCACGATCATGAGCATTGGAGGCATATCCGCATATTTCACGGATACGGACACGCAGACAAACAAATTCACCGTTGGTAAGGTGACAGTAGACCTGACAGAACCGGAATGGGACAAATATCCGGACAAAGATAATAATGGTATACCGGATCAGGCAGAAGACCTGACACCAAATAAGACTATCGTAAAAGACCCGGTCATCACAAATACCGGGATCAACGAAGCCTTTATTTTTGCAACGGTGGAGGTGCCTTGCCGGAACATTATCGTAGCGAATGCAGATGGGACCCGGAAACCAGCAGCACTGACAGATCTGTATTCTTATACCGTAAATCCCGGCTGGGTGAAAATGGGTACTTATGATGTTAGGGACGGTTCAGGCGTTATTGCACACAGATATTTATATGCTTATGCTGCAAGCAACGTATGCACAGCATTGGAGGCCGGAAAAGCTACCACTCCGATCTTCTCAGAAGTGACAACTGCAAACGCCATTGAAGGGCAGGGGCTGGAACAGCAGAAATTTGAGATGCCGATCCATGCATATGCCATCCAGACCAGCGATCTGAATGGCGGCAAGACAGCTCCTGCAGATGTCTGGACAGTATATACGAACCAAAACAGTATCACAGAAAAATATAATTGATCTTGTATGAGTTCCTCACGAGTCCCCCACTGTGAGCCGTGAGGGACTCATGCTTTAAGGAGGTAACCGATGGAAAAAAATAAAAAAATTATGATCGGCATTGTCGCTCTTCTCATTTCCATTATGGCCTGTACCGGGATCTTTGCTTATCTGTCCGGTCAAACGGGGAAAATAAACCGTTTTACCTTCGGTGAAAATGTGATCGAAACGAATGAACATTTCCCGGACCCGGATCCAAAACCCGGAGGGACAATAGAGAAGGATGTAAAAGTAAAAAATACAGGGGATGTGCCGTGCTTTGTCCGGACAAAGATCTTATTTTCCAATGATGATGCAGAATCGGTTTCCACGCTGGATATCAATACTGCAGACTGGGAAAAAAATAATACGGATGGATATTATTACTATAAACATATCCTGCCAGTCAATGTGAGTACATCATCCTTAATGAAAACCGTAAAGATAGCAGATGATGCGCATCTGGATGAACTGGAAGACTTTGATATCATCGTATATTCTGAATCTGTGCAGTCTGACGGATATACAGACGCACAGTATCTGGAGGCCTTTAAAGGCCTGACACATTGAAAGGGGGGGATCATCCATGAAACATAAACGGATTTTGGCAGCACTGTGTATCGGTACGGTGGCTATGGCGGGTATCGCAGTAGGAGCAGCCAGCCAGTCGGAAACATCTGTCACGAACAATATTTCAACTTCCATTGTGAACATTGATCTAGAGACTTATACGCAGGAGGATGATGCTGTTATCCCTGTAGATGAGGACAGCGGCCCACTGATGCTCATGCCGGGGATGAAAATATCTCACATCCCCCGGATCACCAATAAGGCTATTGACTGTTATATACGGGCGAGCGTTGACATCACAAGCAAATATGAGGTGGAGCGTCCCATAACAGAAGAGGATATTTCGGGCTTTTCTGAAGACTGGGTGCAAAGAGGAGAGTATTATTATTATACAAACGTATTTCGATCAAACCAGAGCACAGATCTGTTTGATACCATTACAGTACCTGCAGAATGGGATACCAAATATGATAAAGACGGTGAAGTGGCTGATCATTACACCATGAACGACTGGGATATCACTGTGAAAATTGATGCTATCCAGTCAGAAAATTTCAACCCGGATT
>NZ_JBBMFP010000053.1:0-2995 GCF_040095955.1 Blautia caccae
AAATATATTTTCTTTCATTTTATACTAGGTTTGATAAAATTGCAACAAAATACCCCGTATTTCCACGGGGTATTGTCAAAAAATGTATTTGGTGGTACGCCAAAGGCGATTACTTACCCCAGGGGATAATCCTGGAGGCCACGGCAGCACATAGTGCACATCATGCTGTCGTACTCCCTGCCTCTCCGGAGATCCGGTGGCAGATAAGCTTACTGGGAATGTTGGATTTGAACCAACGACACTGCGGTTAACAGCCGCATGCTCTACCGACTGAGCTAATCCCCAACATTGCACCGCCGAAACGGTGCTGTTATCCCAGACCTGGGACATGCAGTTTAAAGTATATGCACTGCAAACTTACCCCGGACACCAGGGAATCTTGTTCTCTCTATAAACTGCTTACACTTCCAGAGCACTACCCGTAATTGCCGGACTACTGCAATCACCGGCCAGTCTCATCTATTACGGATAAAGTTTTTTACAGCTTTATAGCATTGCAGGACTTCAAGCTGTGCAGAAATATGTTTTTCCGCTTTTGGTATCAGAACCCCCTCACAACTCCACCCAGGGACGTCTTCCATGTTCTTTACGCCACACCGCTTTCTTGTCGTTGGTATCACGACAATGATACAGATGTTTTGCTTTATACTTATCACTGCCCGGCTCTTCTGTCCGTGGCAGCGGAGAGGTTGTAGTTAATCGGTTCCCCCAGCGGCGGGTTCACCTCGCTCATAAAATCATACAAGATATAGCAGCACGCAACCCACCCCGTACTGCTCCGGCGACCATCAGTTCCCTGCTTCGCCCCTACCCAAATGCCCTTTAGGCTATGTCTTCTCTCGGCAGTCCTGGAATACTCGACGTTAATCTACTCCTTTACGGAACCATGCTGCCTATACGCCTTACTGCGCAGTGCCTGACGTACCTATGCGGTACCGGCTAATCAGCCGCGGAGCTATGACACCCCGCAGCCGAGCTTTCAAACGGAGGATATTTTTTTATATACTTCTATGCTTCATATTATAAGTCAATCCCCACAGTATGTCAAGTGTTTTATAACAAATATATCAGCTAGAACACATTATTAAAATGCACCTTGCAAATCTGTTCGCATTCCCACATGGAAAGCCTGACCACTGCCGCCGTTTCAACAATATCAAAGCAGTGTATATACCTGTAAGACAGTACGGCTTTTATATATCCATCAGGTATTGACTTGATATAATCGCAGGCTTTCTCAATCAGTTCCCGGTTTTCCTTCCGTAACGCTGATATCATACGCTCTAAATCTACTTTTTCTTCTACCATAGCCATACCGGATTGAGTTCCACCCATCCCATGAGGCATTCCATCGGATTGCACAGCAGAGATACCATAGGAGCCGCATAAGTCCTCATATTTTGCCTTTAACTGTACAAGCCTACGTTTATTCACGCCTATCTGTTTCAGCTCTTTCTCGGTCATAAATAGGATTCACCTCCTGTCCAATTTTTGAAGGAAGTCATTGTACTGATAGCTCTCCTGCACCCCTGTCGCATGTTTTAGTAGAATGTGGTGCTCATACAGGTTAACGACCTGCATCCGGCGGCTTACCTTTACGGTCCTCCGTCCCTCGTCCTTAATGTCTATAATGATATGTACTGTCTCTCCGCGCTTTACGCCGTACCGCTTTTCCCGCGCCCTTATGTTTTCTTCCCGCCTGATCGCGGGTAATGCCTGATCGTATGTAGGGTCCGGGCAGCCTGATCCGTTTCTTATCATCTATTTTTCTCCTCTCCATGTATTCCAAAACTGTCATTTTTTCGTGTCTTTACGTCCTCCCAAAATGTTTCTGTGGTCTTAAACCGATATCCGCAGGCTGTGCACTGCCTCCTTCGCATGACCATATGCCCACCTGGGGTTTCCTCACTGTCCGTTACCTGCGTTTTGCCGCCGCATTTTTTACACTTCATGATTCGCATTTCATAAAATTGTAAGTGCTGCCAACATCCCAAGCGCTACGCCAACTCCTATCCATATACCGACATTTAAATATGCCACTGATTCCTTTATGTATTCTTTAATTATTTTTTCATGGTGTACCTCCATTGTCACCTCTAAATTTAATTGTCGGTACTGGCTCCCAGCTTTGGCATACAGCCCAATCAATGCCCCCGACTGGCATCCGCATATGGCGCGGCACTCCCGTTGCGTTCCGGCGCGTTATCTGCTCACCCTCTTTTTTATTGCCTATCTGGTTTTTGCTCCAGAGATTTTTTTTACAAGGTCCCTCTTTCGTCCTTGCCCCGTATTGCCGTTAGGTCAGCATTTAACTTTATCTCCCTGTACGCTCTCATGTATTTCTGCATATACCACCGTTCGCATTCTCGGCAATAGCTGTTCCGGCGGTTACGCTTTTTCATCAGCCGGAACTCTGTCTCCTCTTTTTTGGCTCGACATATGCTACATATCCTCATCTTGTTAATCCTCATTACCGTTTTTAAGCAACCATTGGAAAGCCAGACGGTTTACCATATGCGTAAATCCTATAAGGTCCATATCATCATCACCAGTTATAAAAGTATACAAGAGATGTACTGCTATAATCATTGCGGTAAAGTCATCTGTAAGGTTCTCCTCTTTCAGTTCTATTTTGGGCATTTCCGTGCCTTCTCTTTCATCTACATCTAAATATAAGTCTCTCAATGCTGTCACAAACTTTTCTATTCTTTTATCAAATTCATTTTTGTTCATTTTTATTTTCCTTTCACAATTCTTTTATCTTTTCACCACAGTTTCATCACATTTTCCCGGTATAGTAATACTCAACAAAGGGCGATAACCTTTTTCATATAGACTTTTCTTTTTCATACTGCCGGGCCTGCTGACCCGGCCCTCCTTTTTTAAACTACTCCTCCATGCTCTCCATAAACTCCTTGTAGCACTCCGTGCACCCCAGAGTATCCACCAGACTACATGCTATGTACCCGTCCTGATACACTGCCACATTGCACTT
>NZ_JBBMFP010000054.1:0-2733 GCF_040095955.1 Blautia caccae
TGGCAGTGTATCAGGACGGGTACATAGCATGTAGTCTGGTGGATACTCTGGGGTGCACGGAGTGCTATAAGGAGTTTTGCAAGAGTATGGAGGATTAACAAGATGAGGATGTGTAGTGTATGCCGAGCCAAAAAAGATGAGACAGAATTCCGGATGATGAAAAGACAGAACCGCCGGAACAGCTATTGCAGAGAATGCGAACGGTGGTATATGCAGAAATACATGAGAGCGTACAGGGAGATAAAGTTAAATGCTGGCCTATCGGCAATACGGGGCAAGGACGAACGAGGGACCTTGTAAAAAAATCTCTGGAGCAAAAACCAGATAGGCAATAAAAAAGAGGGTGAGCAGATAACGCGCCGGAACGCAACGGGAGTGCCGTGCCATATGCGGATGCCAGTCGGGGGCATTGATTGGGCTGTATGCCAAAGCTGGGAGCCAGTACCGACAATTAAATTTAGAGGTGACAATGGAGGTATATCATGAAAAAAGTAATTAAAGAATACATAAAGGAATCAGTGGCATATTTAAATATCGGTATATGGATAGGAGCTGGCGTAGCGCTTGGGATGTTGGCAGCGCTTACGATTTTATGAAAGGCGAATCATGAAGTGTAAGAAATGCGGCGGCAAAACGCAGGTAACGGATAGTGAGGAAACCCCAGGTGGGCATATGGTCATGCGAAGGAGGCAGTGTACAGCGAAACATTTTGGGAGGACGTAAAAACACGGAATAATGACAGTTCTGGAATATATGGAGAGGAGAAAGATTGATGGGAAGAAACGGATCAGGCTGCCCGGACCCTACATACGAGCAAGCATTGCCCGCGATCAGGCGGGAGGAAAACATAAGGGCGCGGGAAAAGCGGTACGGCGTAAAGCGTGGAGAGACAGTACATATAATCATAGACATTAAGGACGAGGGACGGAGGACCATAAAGGTAAGCCGCCGGATGCAGGTTGTAGATTTATGTGAGCATCACATTGTATTGCGGCATAAGACTGGAGCTTGTGAGAGTTATCCGTATCAAGAGTTTATGCAGATGTGGGACAGGAGGTGATGCCGATGCATGCAATGAAGTGTGATAGATGCGGTAATTATTTTGACTGTAATCAATCAAGACTTAGAGGAGGCAATTGCGGCGGCGACGAATCCTTTGGAAAGATACTTGTAATGGGAAAGCATAATCGCTGCTGTAGCTATGATCTGTGCGATGATTGTGTCAAACAGTTTTTTGATTTTATACACGACACAAGCAAGATAGAGTGAGGTGATGCCAATGGACAAAGATATTTTACACGATTATGTAGATGCCTGTGAACTGATCCGGGAGACCGAGGATGACATCAAACGTTTGAGGAAAAAGCGGAAGACTGTCATCCAGACAAATGTTAAAGGGAGTAATCCTGACTTTCCGTATAACTCCCAGCATTTTAAAATTCAGGGAACCCCGTTCACTTATAGCGATGATCGTCAGCTTCGGATAGAGGAGAAGTTACTTGAAGAGCGTAAAGCCAACGCTGAGCGAGTTAAGCTGCAGGTAGAAAAGTGGATGTGCACCATTCCCAGCCGGATGCAGCGTATCATCAGATATAAGATTTTTGAGAACCAGACTTGGGAGCAGGTGGCGGAAAAAATAGGTCGAAAAGCCACAGGGGACAGCGTAAAAATGGAGTTCAGAAGATTTTTAGAAAAAAAATAAAAAATGTTCTAAATGTTCTATATGTTCTATCAGGATATGTTATAGTATAGACTGAGAAAGCTGTAAGATGTATGGATAGACCTCCTCTTGTTATTCGACTGCGGGGTGTCAAAGCTCCGCGGCTGAATCGCCGGTACCGCATAGGTACGTCAGGCACTGCGCAGTAAGGCGTATAGGCAGCATGGTTCCGTAAAGGAGTAGATTAACGTCGAGTATTCCAGGACTGCCGAGAGAAGACATGGCCTAAAGGGCATTTGGGCAGGGGCAATGAAAGGAACTTATGGTTGCCAGAGCAGTACGGGGTGGGTTGCGTGCTGCTATATCTTGTATAATTTTATGAGCGAGGTGATCCCGCCGCTGGGGGAACCGATTAACTACAACCTCTCCGCTAGTGCAAGACATCGATGGCACTAGCATATAAAGCCGTGACAACCGGTAAAGAACATGGATGACGTCCCTGGGTGGAGTTGTGAGGGGGTTCTGATACCAAAAGCGGAAAAACATATTTCTGTGCAGCTTGAAGTCCTGCAATGCTATAAAGCTGTAAAAAACTTTATCCGTAATAGATGAGACTGGCCGGTGATTGCAGTAGTCCGGCAATTACGGGTAGTGCTCTGGAAGTGCAAGCAGTTTATAGAGAGAACAAGATTCCCTGGTGTCCGGGGTAAGTTAGCAGTGCATATACTTTAAGCTGCTATGTCCCAGGTCTGGGATAACAGCACCGTTACGGCGGTGCAATGTTGGGGATTAGCTCAGTCGGTAGAGCATGCGGCTGTTAACCGCAGTGTCGTTGGTTCAAATCCAACATTCCCAGTAAGCTTATCTGTCGCCGGATCACCGGAGAGGCAGGGTGTATGGCAGTGTACGGAGCTCCATATGCTACAAGAGCCCCCGGGATTATCCCCCGGGGTAAGCAATCGCCTTTTGGCGTATACCGCCCCCAAAATACATTTAGACAATACCCCGTGGAAATACGGGGTATTTTGTTGCAATTTTATCAAACCTAGTATAAAATGAAAGAAAATATATTT
>NZ_JBBMFP010000055.1:0-2664 GCF_040095955.1 Blautia caccae
AATAGTGATAGGTAATTCTTTGATATTATCTCCGAATTTTCCCCCACTCTACACCGTACATGAGACTTTCACCTCATACGGCGTGCCATCTACTCCAATGTATCTATTTTTCTGATTGATTAGCCAGTTCATGTAATTCTATACATAACTTCCTTTTTTGTTCTGATAACTGATACTTCTCCATTAGATTGTCAAGTTCTTTTCTATCCCTTTTATGAATTGCTTTATGAAATGGTAGTATCATAATAATAAGATTGTTATATTTGTCTGTTCCACCATATTTCAAGGGAACTTTATGATGACACTCCCAATCCCTCAACGTTAATTCTTCGCCACTGATTGCACATTTTCCATATTGAGAAATAAATTTTGAGATACGATTATCGTTATATTCAATAGAACGATAATCACAATAATATCTCTGTATGTGTATAAGAACTTCCCTGCTCACCGCTTTTAGATTATTGTGTATCAAGGCTCTTCCTTCTTTTGTATATGGACAGATATTTTGATTGAATTGTATCGCATACCTGTGTTTCCATGTGTATATAGGAATGATAATCATATCGTGAGCTTTATACCATTTTGGATTATACCTGCCATAACGTTTTAAAAGTGTTATGGATAAATCTGCTTTACTCGCTGGTCTCCAATCTCTTCTCAGCCTGTTGTATAAAGATTTTGTAAGGTGTTGACTCATATGGGCTAAATCTCTGTTTACGTGCGTGGCTACTTCATAGTAATTATGGATTCCCATTACTACCGTATTATATTTCCACACTGCGTCACGTGATTGTTCCTTTGCAATCCTTTTAATAGATTGTTTTAGTTTATCATGTGCATGTCTGATTGCCTTGTCACTCATGTGACTATAAGCCACATAACCATTTCTTTTTGGTCTTACATACATAGTAAAACCCAGAAATTCACTTCGCTGTTTTCTAAGATTGACTATTTTTGATTTTTCGGGACTGATTTCCAATTTCAATCTTCTTTCAATAAAATCTTGCGTAGCATGATACAATCTCAATGCACTCGGATAATCTCGACAGAAGATTTTAAAATCATCGGCATAACGAACCATATAGCAATGTTTTAGATTCTTCCTTTGTCTCATCAAGGCTCTTCTTGCACCCTTATGTGTTGTATATTCTCTTATAGTTTTGATTGTTTCCCACTGATTGCTAATCCACCAGTCAAGTTCATTCAACACAATATTTGCCAATAACGGACTTAATATACCGCCTTGCGGTGTTCCTTTTATCGGCTTACCCTCTCCGATAATTTCTGCTTTTAATAAAGTGGAAATTATGGAAAGCAGTTTCTTTTCTCGTATTCCCATTGTCCACATTTGTTTTAGCAATTTTCCATGATTTACATTATCAAAAAATCCTTTAATGTCCATATCAACACAATAATGGTATCCGTTCCCTTTATTATTCATAAAATGATTTGCTCTTGCTATTGCATGATGAGCACTTCTGTTTGGTCGGAATCCGTAACTGTGTGGATGAAATTTTGCTTCACATATAGGTTCTAAAATCTGAAGAATACATTGTTGGAATAACCTGTCCCATATAGCGGGAATGCCTAACGGTCGTTTCCGTCCATCAGGTTTAGGGATATACACTCTTCGGACTTTTTCAGGTTCATACCATTTGAACATTTCCCGTATTTTTGTTACAACTTCCTCAACTGTCAAATCTTCGATGTCAGCTATTGTTTTTCCATCAACACCAGCAGTATGACTGCCCATGTTCTTCTTTATATTCCGATAGGCTAATCGGATATTTTCTTCACTTTCCATAAGCTTTGTCAGCTTATAAAAGTTATTTCCATTCTTGCTTTGCATATATAATTGGTCTAATTTAGACTGCATATCATAATACTCAGCGTACCTTAGTTTGTTTGTCTTTTTAATAAGTTGGCTCCTCCTTAATTGAGGTTTGCCCTTTTTAGTCTCACCAGAACCTTATTCTAACAACTTACTAAGAAGAATGAATGATACATCTTTCATAGACTAGTGACCGTCCCTCCACGTTTGTTAGACGCTTCATCAGTACCATGTCACCGCTTTCACTGCCATAAATAAAGTTATACTTCTGCTATTTTCACAAAAGATTTCCTTTCAACCACTTCATAGAAGATATTTTCTCCATGTTGGCAGCTTCCAACGTTCCATTACTTTTATCTTTACATATACTTTTAGGATTCTCCTTTGAGCCTGTCAGCTTGTTACTGCCTTTAACAATAAACGGATTTTCATAACAACTAATCTTACTCGTCCGCACTGACACCACGCACGTGGCATACACATTTCTGTGCATTAGGGTTATAGACCCGTACATTCGGAGATTCGTCAGGTTCGTCTCGCCAATAGTTTTGCGAACCCATTCTATCCATGAGTATTTTATAGACTCCCGGTCTATGGGTGACACCGCCCACCTCTGAGCAGATTTCGTAGCATTTGATAATGCTTTACGGTCACTTTCAACCGACTTCACCGAGCTTCATACGGTTCATGTTAATATCAACTTTTCCCGCATGTCGGAGTATTAGAGGAAACCCTTTGTGGCGTTACCCACTCATTTGATTTCTCAAAGTAATAGTTCTAAACAGCACTTGCTGTCTGCCTAGCCTTTTCAGCTAGGAACGTTTCACACA
>NZ_JBBMFP010000056.1:0-2615 GCF_040095955.1 Blautia caccae
AGTAGTGGCGGCAGGTATTCGCCCCATCGCGAAGCGATTTTTAATGGGCGAATACCCGTAACTATTCAGCTGGCTGAGTAGTTATCGGTTCAATTTCCTTGGATCGCTTTTGGCGATGTGATCTTTGACTGGCTGCATTTTTCCCTTTTTATTTCTCTCTCCAGAAGAAGCAGGAACAGGAAGGAAATCGCTGCGCATACTGCTCCGATGGTAAATACCACGTTGATGTCATATCCACGTCCCAGGACTGTGTTTGTGATCGCCGGTGCCCCTAAAGTGGCAACCGCGATTCCCAGCATTACATAGCCGTAATTCTCACCGGAATGCTCCATGCCGAAAATGTTGCTGGTCAGTGAAGGGAAACTTCCCATGATACCGCCGTAGCATGCGTATACGAGAACCACACAGACGGTTGTGACTGCTGCCGGTGCGATCACCAGGAGAATCATAGCTGCTGCTGCCACCACTAAAACCACCTTCAGGCAGATGATCCTGCCCACTTTATCCGCTGCTGTGGGAAGTGCCAGACGTGTTCCCGCATTGAACACAGAGCCTGCCATGACTGCTGCCACTGCCACTGTGGATGCGATTCCCCTGTCCATCTGGACTGTCTGGGACAGCGGTGACAAGATCAGGTATGGTATCAGCCCGAACAGCATGGTTGCCAGAAGAAAGTAAAATTTCTTTGTCTTGATCATTTCCATGGAGGAATATTGTTTTCCATCATATCTGTGAATTATATTCCCCCCGGCCTTATTGGCATTCTCCGGATTTTTAATGAAAATGCTTGCGAAGATCCAGGAGATTCCTATCATAACACCAATCACAAGGAAGGTAACTTTGATTCCCTGGCTGGAAAGCAGCGCTCTTGAAAACGGTGCCATGAAAAATCCGAACAATCCATTGGCTGTAACGATCACCCCGGATGCAAAACCGGTTCTTCCCGGGAACCATTTCTGCGCGGTAGAGATAATGGTCGTATAGATCATACCCTGTCCGAATCCCTGTAAAATTCCATATGTAAAATACATCATCAGAGGTGACGGACGAAGCGCCAGTGCGCATAACAAAACACTCACGGTAAATATTCCTCCGCCGCAGATCACCGCGATCCTGGGGCTGTATTTATCCTGGATACGTCCTCCGAAAATATTACCCAGCACAAATGTGACAAAGTACAGGTAGAAACACATGGACGCCTGACTCTGGCTCCAGCCTGTCAGTTCCATGGCGTAGGGCTGGTAAATGGACCAGATATGGGGATACCCTGTAAAAAATACTGCAAAGGCACCAAATATCAGTATCAGATATTTTGTTTTAGAATTTGCTTTTCCTGTCATGATAGCTTTCCTTCCTCTTTTGATAAACTCTTTGTTATATATTGGTTATCTCTTTGCATTTAAAGTATCATCTTTTGGGTACTTAGTCAATAGTTTTTGATGATTTTTTGTATTTATTTCATTAAGCCCTTCACAATTTACCCAAAATATACTATACTTATACCAAAACATATTGGAAACCGCTTACTGCAGGCCCTGTGCCGCGCGATGCCAGACCTCCGTAACCGCTCAGACAGGTCAGCTTGTCTGAATGGTTACAGACTTCCGGGAAAGGATATTTTTATGCGTACAAAACGAATTGATTTAATAGAGACTTTCATTGAACAGGAAAAATCCGTGTCCCTGGATACCCTGTGCGAAAAATTTAATGTATCTAAAAACACGATCCGAAGGGATATTGATGACCTTGTGAAAAAGGGTACTGTAGAAAAGGTATACGGCGGCGTGGTCAGCACGCAGCAGGCCTCAGATACTCGTCTGCTGCCCTATGAACAGCGCCATACTGTGCTGAGCGCAGAAAAAGATGCCATATCAAAAAAAGCTGCCTCCTTTGTGGAGAACGGGGATGTGATCTATATTGATACGGGAACTACCTGCCTCAATATGGTGGATTCCCTGTCCCATTTAAACTGCACGATCATAACAAACAGCCTGCAGATTTATATCCGCGCAGTCCCCTATCCCAATCTCCAGGTTATTTCCCTGCCGGGAATCCTGAACAGGGACACCCTCTCCTTTGTAGGAAGTGAGATTCCGGGATATCTGCGGACCTTCAATATAACCAAAGCGTTCATGGCCTCCACAGGCGTGACCATTGAAAACGGCCTGACAAATGCCTCCGCGGAAGAGTATGCGGTTAAAAAAGCGGTCATTCAGAACAGCCAGACACGCTGCCTGCTCTCAGACCACACCAAATTCGGCAAGTTTGCACTTATGACTTACTGCCGTCTGAACGAAGTGCAGCATATTATCACGGACCGGCCGCTGGCGGAGGAATATGAGGATTACTGCCGGGAATACGACATCTCTGTCCACCTGGCATAAAAGCAATGTGTTTTTTTATACAAAACAGCCGAAGGCACAGGCTCCATCCGGAACCGGTACCTTCGGCTGTTTTCAATATTTTCAATTATCTGCAGCAGAGAACACGCTTTGTATTTTCTCTGCTGACATACCATAGAGGTAACAATTTTATAAGCCTGTCTTCTCAGCAATGAATTTTCTTGCCTTGATGGCATACTTAAGCGGATTGGCTTTTGCAGGGTCCTGCTCTGC
>NZ_JBBMFP010000057.1:0-2587 GCF_040095955.1 Blautia caccae
GGGGGAAGGAGCATGGATGTAAAAAACAATGAAGGATACACCAATATCCCGGAAGCGGTAGCTGTCTTCCGCGTGGATCGGGAGCGTGAGCGTCTTGCCTGGATCAGGAGGAAGAGGGCAGGCCGGGCCATCTTTTTGGTAAAGCTTTTCCTGGACTTCATGGGATATGAAGTTGTTGGAAGGATATCCATAAAAGAACGGGAAACAGGGTGTACCTACAAATAGGAGGTTTTTGATCGTGAATAAAGTGATACTCATGGGAAGACTGACCAGGGATCCGGATATCCGGATCTCTGCAGGAGAAAAGGGGATGGCTGTCGGACGTTATACCCTGGCAGTTGACCGAAAATACAAGAGGGAGGGCGAAGCCACTGCAGACTTTATCAGCTGTATCTGCTTTGATAAAAAGGCGGAATTTGCAGAGAAATACTTCCGCCAGGGCACCCGTATAGCCGTAAGCGGCAGGATCCAGACCGGAAGTTACGTGAACCGGGAAGGAAAAAAGGTATATACGACGGATGTCATTGTAGAGGATCAGGAGTTTGCAGAGGGAAGACGTGCGCAGGAGGGGCAGCCGCCGGCAGAAGGGCCGGCACCTGCGGATGGCCTTCCGGACATCCCGGATGACATTGATGATGAGCTGCCATTTCGCTGATCGTTATGGGAAATGAGGAGTGTTTATGAACTATAGAATCTGGAATAAAGAATCAAAGAGCTGGGAAACAAAACAAACCGCTATCCGATCAAATGGGAGTTTGGTGCTCATCCAGGGATCCTGTCAGATATTAGAACCGGGAGACTACATCTTACAGTGGAGCACAGGCAGAATGGATATTACTGGCTTGGAAGTTTACGAAGGTGATGTGATAGAAAGCCATCTGGGAGGACATATCTTTGCATTAAATATGGTGGTGAAACAAGGAAGCTATCAGGCATATTGCCCAGTTGATAAACAGTATATGGATAACGTGGGCTTTTATGTATCCGCAAAAGGGCTCCCGGACATGCCACTGGGACCAGTAGAGGATTATGCAAAAGTGATCGGAAATATTCTGGAGAACCCAGAGTTGACAGAACTGTAGTGTACGAAGGAGAGAGTTATGGAAATCAGCAACAATTACAGAAGATTACATCATTTACCTTTACAAAGAAAGAGAAAAAAGGGGCAGGTCATTTCTTTGGCAGGGGTGGGGATGTCATTTTACAATAAATTAATGTTTTTACGGGAGTACAGATATTGTAAGAAAAGAAGGAAAAAAGGAAATGGAAGAGTATAAAAGATTATTCGATGTGTACTTGAGAATGGCAGTCAGGCTATATGATCCCCAAAGGCCATATGACAACCTGGAGGTGTGCTGCAGGCAATGTATACGACTCAGAGAGCAGCTATTGGGGATGTGCCAACTTCTGGAAGCAACAGGGGATATGACCATGGAAGAAGCAGAAAAAGAAAGTAAGAGGATCATCAGCGAATTTTCAACCATACGGCTTTTTCACGCATACATAGGGGAGGGCGAATGTTATGTCTATACAGAGTTTGCCCCGGTACGGGACACAGAATAAGGAAACGCCGTGGTATAAAATATACAAATGGAGGTGAAGGACTATGTATTTTATTCTTGTGCTGCTCCTGATCACAGTATCCGTATGGGTATCAGCCAGGAGAAGGAAACGAGAACAAGAACAGGCCTTGAAGGTAAAGTGACTGGAGGAATTCGCCAGGGCACTGCTGGACAGGCAGATAGAGCTCCTGAGCCAGGGGAAGCCGTTTTCCTGTACGACATTCGAGGTAGAGATATCAAAAGTTCTAAGGGACTGCCTGATCCACTGCCTGGCCGAGGGAAAGTGCACTCCGGGGGATGCATGGAAAGCGCATGGATGGTTAAGGGCAGAATTCCAGGATGAATTTCAAGAATTTGTTGATGATCAGGAAGAATGGGAACGAAGAAGGTATAAGCTCATGAAACCTGATCAGGATCAGTAAAAATCCCCTCTTGGGATAAACAGATACAGAAATGAAAAGGGGTATACTATGTCAGATATTTTCCGGATGGTCAAAAACAAAAACTATACAGTAATGAGCAACCATCACCTTCAGAACCCGAACCTTTCGTTAAAGGCCATGGGCCTGATGTCTAAGGTGCTGTCTCTTCCGGACGACTGGAAATACAGTGTCAAGGGGCTGGCAGCCTACTGCAGGGATGGATACGAGAGTGTCCGGACAGGCCTCAGCGAACTGGAGGCTGAGGGATATCTGGTCAGGCGGCAGATCCGGAATGACAGGGGACAGATACTCTGCACGGAGTATATCTTCCGTGAAAGTCCTGATATGGAGATCCCGGAGCTGGAGAGGGCAGCGATAGAAGAGACGGGGACAGAAGTGACAGAAGAGCCGGAAGGACCGGAAGGACCGGGAACAGAGCCCCTGGAGGAAAAAGAGGAGGCTCACGGAACCCGCATAAATACTGGATTTCTACCAGGATCGGAAAATCCGATCGTGGATAAAAAACGGGCAGCCTGCAAAGAAAAATTCATGGATGATCGAAAAAACAGCAGGGGAAGGGAATCACCAGGATCGGATTTTCCA
>NZ_JBBMFP010000058.1:0-2551 GCF_040095955.1 Blautia caccae
TGGTATCAAACAGATCTGTGCTCTGGTTTGATCGAAATACGTTTGTATAATAATAATACTCTCCTCTTTGCACCCAGCCTTCAGAAAAGCCCGAAATATCCTCTTCTGTTATGGGACGCTCCACCTCATATTTGCTTGTAATGTCAACGCTCGCCCGTATATAACAGTCAATAGCCTTATTGGTGATCCGGGGAATGTGAGATATTTTCATCCCCGGCATGAGCATTTGTGGGCCGCTGTCCTCATCCACAGGGATGAGCCCATTACCTTTCTGTGCATAGGTCTCCAGATCAATATTTACAACAGACGTAGTAATATGATTCGTGACGGATGTTTCCGACTGGCTGGCAGCCACTACTGCGATACCTGCCATAGTCACCATACCGATACACAGTGCTGCCAAAAGATGTTTATGCTTCATGGATATCCCCCCTTTCAATGTGTCAGGCCTTTAAAGGCTTCCAGATATTGTGCGTCCGTATAGCCATCAGATTGCACAGACTCGGAATATACAATAATATCAAAGTCATCTAATCCATCCAAATCCGCATTATCTGCTATCTTTACGGTTTTCATTAAGGATGATGTACTCACATTGACTGGCAGGATATGTTTATAGTAATAATATCCATCCGTATTATTTTTTTCCCAGTCCGCAGTATTGATATCCAATGTGGAAACCGATTCTGCATCATCATTGGAAAATAAGATCTTTGTCCGCACAAAGCACGGCACATCCCCTGTATTTTTTACTTTTACATCCTTCTCCACTGTCCCTCCGGGTTTTGGATCCGGATCCGGGAAATGCTCATCCGTTTCGATCACATTTTCACCGAAGGTAAAACGGTTTATTTTCCCCGTTTGGGCGGACAGATAAGCAAAGATCCCGGTACAAGCCATGATGGAAATGAGAAGAGCGACAATGCCAATCATAATTTTTTTGTTTTTTCCCATCGGTTACCTCCTTAAAGCATGAGTCCCTCACGGCTCACAGTGGGGGACTCGTGAGGAACTCATAAAAGATCAGTTATATTTTTCTGTGATACTGTTCTGGTTCGTATATACTGTCCAGACATCTGCAGGAGCTGTCTTGCCGCCATTCAGATCGCTGGTCTGGATGGCATATGCATGGATCGGCATCTCAAATTTCTGCTGTTCCAGCCCCTGCCCTTCAATGGCATTTACGGTTGTCACTTCTGAGAAGATCGGAGTGGTAGCTTTTCCGGCCTCCAATGCTGTGCATACGTTGCTTGCAGCATAAGCATATAGATATCTGTGTGCAACAACACCTGAACCGTCCCTAACATCATAGGTACCCATTTTCACCCAGCCGGGATTGACGGTATAAGAATACAAATCTGTCAGTGCTGCTGGTTTCCGGGTCCCATCTGCATTCGCTACGATAATGTTCCGGCAAGGCACCTCCACCGTTGCAAAAATAAAGGCTTCGTTGATCCCGGTATTTGTGACAACCGGGTCTTTTACGATAGTCTTATTTGGCGTCAGGTCTTCTGCCTGATCCGGTATACCATTATTATCTTTGTCTGGATATTTGTCCCATTCCGGTTCTGTCAGGTCTACTGTCACTCTACCAACGGTGAATTTGTTTGTCTGCGTGTCCGTATCCGTGAAATAAGCGGATATGCCTCCAATGCCCATGATCGTGATCAATCCTAAAGAAACTGCTATTCCTTTTACTGTCTTGTTCTTCATACATTCTACTCCTTTATACTTTTTTCTTTTTACGGGTTCTACATTTTTTGTACATTTTCTAGCTCAACGGCACTCACTCCTCTGCGAATAAAATAAGCCGTAATCTTTCGGCCTTTATTTATAAAAAAAGGCCCTTCAGGATTTCTCCACAGGGCCTTTTCTTATCGCTTTTGTCTCTTTTACAATTATATCGTACCATATACCAATCCGTTTTGTTGGTTTAAATCGGTTTATTTCAGTATGCACTGGTAGAATAAGATCAAATATCATCAAAATTTATGGTTTCTTTATTTTTTAAGATTTCAATAGCTTTTTTATGATATGGATCATCATTCAGACGCAAAAAGCATCTATAATCGTCCACGTTTTTCCACCGTTCCACGAAAAAAGGCACTGGATCCTCTCCAATGCCTTTTTCTTATAACCTTTTTACTGGTTTTTTCATCTTTTCCTTCTTTTCTGGTTCTTTCGCCTCGGGCATACCGGGCATATACAGCCGTTTTAGCTTCAATATGCCATCAATCTGCTCATTTACAACCTCTTCTAAGATTTTGAGCCGCTCCTCCGGAAGATGGCAGGGATGTTCCCGGTCAAACCGGAACCCTTTCAGGTTGATCAGATCCGCCTGGATGGCCGGGGTAAGGGCCGCATGGGCGACCTCATTAAAGTCTTCCCCGATCCGGGTAGGCCGGGTGGACAGATAATCCTGCAGATGATCAAACTCCGCCTGCTCCGCATAAGGAAGCAGTGCCTGGTTGTGGTCGAATACTGGTGCCATCCCCGAAACCTGCATCGTATCCGTATCAAACAGCATCCCATAATTGCCGGCATGGCGATC
>NZ_JBBMFP010000059.1:0-2354 GCF_040095955.1 Blautia caccae
GGGAAACAGAAGGATGCCTTCAAGACTTATCTCAGCCAGAAGAAGGAGGTGCACTTCTGGTATTCCGGGAAGGATTACCATATCAGGATCAAAAAGGTGGTCATCTTTCCACAGGGATATGCGGTGATAGCCCCCCAGATCGCATCCTATGACGGCAGGGTCAATGTCATTGATGTGGGAAGCGGAACAATCGACATTCTGCAGGTCATCAATAAAAAGCCCGTCCTGTCAAAGTGCATCAGCCTGCCGGTGGGGATCCTCACCTGCATTGACGATATCCAGAAGTATTTCCGGATGCAGTATAACATGGAGCTTGATGATTACAGTATCCAGGAGGTGCTGCAGCTTCGGACCGGAGATCTCCCGGAGGAGCTTGCAGCGGCCACGCAGGAGCTTATCCGTGAATATACAAAAAAGGTGCTTGCTGAACTGGAGCAGAAGGGGATCAACCTGAGATTCCAGAAATGCCTTTTCTGCTGCGGCGGTTCCCTGGTGTTCAAGAATTATGGGGATCTGAAAGGAGAGAACATTATTTTTAACACAGATATCCATGCGAACGCAAAAGGGTTTGAATGGCTCTGCAGAGGAATGGAGAGGTGAACAAGGATGAGAGCATTTCAGGTATCAAGACAGGCAGAGAGCCCGTTAAATGAGAAGATAAAGGCAATAAACGGATATGAGACTGGAGATCTGCTGTATGTGTTACGGGCATTTGAAGCAGAGCCGGAAAACTATGAGCCAGAGGTAATACAGGCTGTCAGTAAAAGGCTGTATGAGAAAGGGATCATGCTGCTTTACTGAATCAAGAGATCCCACAGTGAAAGGGGGAAGGAGCATGGATGTAAAAAACAATGAAGGATACACCAATATCCCGGAAGCGGTAGCTGTCTTCCGCGTGGACCGGGAGCGTGAGCGTCTTGCCTGGATCAGGAGGAAGAGGGCAGGCCGGGCCATCTTTTTGATAAAGCTTTTCCTGGACTTCATGGGATATGAAGTTGTTGGAAGAATATCCATAAAAGAACGGGAAACAGGGTGTACCTACAAATAGAAGGAGGTTTTTGATCGTGAATAAAGTGATACTCATGGGAAGACTGACCAGGGATCCGGATATCCGAATATCTGCAGGGGAAAAGGGTATGGCGGTCGGACGTTACACCCTGGCAGTAGACCGAAAGTATAAAAGGGAAGGGGATGCCACTGCGGACTTTATCAGCTGTGTTTGCTTTGATAAAAAGGCGGAATTTGCAGAGAAATACTTCCGCCAGGGCACCCGGATAGCCGTAAGTGGCAGGATCCAGACTGGAAGTTACGTGAACCGGGAAGGGAAAAAGGTATATACGACGGATATCGTTGTAGAGGAACAGGAGTTTGCTGAGAGCAGACGTGCGCAGGAGGGGCAGCCGCCGGCAGAAGGGCCGGCACCTGCTGGGGATGGTCCGCTGGACATCCCAGATAACATTGACGAAGAGCTGCCATTCCGATGAAAAAAGATAAGAGGTGATCATTTGCTGGAAAGTTAGAATATGATCAGGGAGGATTAGGTTTTGGGATTACAGATTGATGAACTGATAGATCACATAGGGCTCCCAGTGTGGGACGCCAAAAAAGAAGAATGGCTCGTAATCTCCGAGGTATCTTTCTCCCATCTGACTGTACATGTATATGGGACAGATGGGAGCGTCAGGGAATTTCCCCGTGAACTGGATGCCACATGGCTGCATAAGTCAGAAGTATGAAAGACAGGAAGATCTGATCGTCGATTGTAGGGACTAAAAGAGGGACAGGAAAGGAAGTATATTATGGCAGAGATATTCCGTGCGATAAAGAGCAAAAATTATACAGTGATGAGCAACCATCACCTTCAGAACCCGAACCTTTCGTTAAAGGCCATGGGCCTGATGTCTAAGGTGCTGTCCCTTCCGGACGACTGGAAATACAGTGTCAAGGGGCTGGCAGCCTACTGCAGGGATGGATACGAGAGTGTCCGGACAGGCCTCAGCGAACTGGAGGCTGAGGGATATCTGGTCAGGCGGCAGATCCGGAATGACAGGGGGCGGATACTCTGCACGGAGTATATCTTCCGTGAAAGTCCTGATATGGAGATCCCGGAGCTGGAGAGGGCAGCGATAGAAGCGCCGGGGACAGAAGTGATAGAGGAGCAGGAAGAGCCGGAAGGACCGGGAACAGAACCCCTGGAGGAAAAAGAGGAGGATCACGGAACCCGCATAAATACTGGGTTTATACCAGGATCGGAAAATCCGATCGTGGATAAAAAATGGGCAGCCTGCAAAGAAAAATTCATGGATGATCGAAAAAACAGCAGGGGAAGGGAATCACCAGGATCGGATTTTCCA
>NZ_JBBMFP010000060.1:0-2256 GCF_040095955.1 Blautia caccae
AGTCATTTCAGGACCGGACTTCGGGAGGTCTTTGAACTGCTTCCGCTTCTGAAGGATAAAGAAGGGATGAAAGAATTTCTGAAGACCAGAAGGGAGGAGTTCATGCATCTTGATGCCAAAAGGGGCTGGCTGGTATCAAAGTTTCTGAATGTTCCTGCTCTGAAAGATTTAAAAGAAAATGAGAAGGGAGAGGTGAATATGTGTACTGCAATTGAGGAAATGCTGGTGGAAAGAGAAGAACAGGGTATTGAACAGGGAGAAATGCGGGTGAATCAGTTAATTAAAGTATTATTGCGGCAGTCGGGTCAAAAGGAGATTTATGAAGAAATCAGGAGAGCTGTAACAGACCGGGAATATCAGAAGAAGCTTTTTGATGAATTCGGAATATAAAGGTTTCGCCATGGGTCGAATGGTCATCACGGTAAATGTGCAGACCTGTCTGAACTGTTGCAGACATATAACCGGGATATTTAGTGACTGACAAACCATAATGCTTTTTCTTCCGGATTATGGTATGATGATACAAATGAGAATTTGGCAAAAAAACAGGAGTTATAGTATGAGGATATCAGTATAGTATTCAACAATGATCGTGAGGTTCTTTAGGAGTCTTTTGGGTTTTACAGAGATGTACTTGGCTTCAGCAAAGGCCATCTTGGCGAGATGCTGTAAACAGGCCCTTAATTTCCAGTCTGTCGAAAGGAATCAGGGTTTCTGCATTTAATAATGGGGGTGAGAGGCAGCTATGAATATAAAATATCGCAGATTGGATATATCGGAATGTTTAAAAATAAGAGAAATAGATGCTTCTCAATATATTGGCCAGGCATGGCGCGAAGTTGATGGTAAAAGACAGCTTGTAAAAATAGACTATTACGAACCGGACCTTCCCAATGGGTTTGATGCTCACTTAAGTAAATTAATAGAAACGGTCAATTCCGGAGGGGTGGTGCTGGGGGCATTCCATGATATGCGTCTTGTGGGATATTGTAGTGCAAACAGTCTTGTTTTCGGTGAAAAATATAAATATGTCCTGCTTGATCAACTTTATATATCAAAGAATTTTCGAAATAAGGGTATCGGGAAAAGGTTATTTTTTATGGCGGCTGATAAGTCTAAAGAAAATGGGGCAGAAAAGTTTTATATATGTGCCGGTTCATCAGAAGAAACAATAGCTTTTTATTATGCTATTGGGTGTAAAGAAGCTATGGAAATAAATGAGGAATTATTCCAAAGCGATACGCGGGATATGCAATTGGAATATGATTTTAGAAAGCTATAGGAAACTGGAGCCTGTTTGAATGATAGTAATATGATTTGAATGATCCATTAAGTGAGGTGAAGGAATATGTTGGGATTAAGACCATATAAAAAATGTGATGCAGAGTATATTGTTAAATGGATAAAAGATGAAGTGGCTTTTAGGAAGTGGTGTGCAGACAGATTAAAAACATATCCTATTACCGCAGAAGATTTGAATGATTATTATGAGCAATATGCATTTTCCGATTCCTTTTTTGAGATGACTGCTTTTGATGAGACAGGTATAACAGGACATTTGATTATGCGGTATACGGATGGCGATAAAAAAGAACTTCGCTTCGGATTTGTAATTGTAGATGACAGTAAAAGGGGAAAAGGATACGGAAAAGAAATGCTGAAAGCAGCCTTGCAGTACGCCTTTGATATTTTAAAAGCAGAAAAGGTAACACTTGGAGTATTTGAGAATAATGAACCGGCTTATTATTGTTACAAAGCGGCTGGATTTCAGGATGTATTTCTTTTAAAACCTGAGATTTATCATATTCTTGACGAGGATTGGAATTGTCTGGAGTTAGAGTTTATTCGCCGGACATAATTTGTAGACAGCAGATTTCAATCTGTCGAGTGAAATACTTGGATTAGATTATAAAGATTTTACAGGATAAAGGATGTATATTCATCTGAATTTCAGCCTGCAGAGGTGCATATGATAAACGCATATTTTAATTGGAGCAGTGGAAAAGATTCAGCAATGGCTCTGTATTATGCAGAGAAATATGGAAAATATGATATTCGGTCATTGTTTACCATCATCAAAAAGGAAGAATCCAAAATAGCAATGCATGAGATAAGCATTGATTTACTGAGAAGGCAGGCGGATGCTATTGGGATCCCGTTGTCGGTATTGGAGTATGATTGTGTGAAACGTTCCTAGCTGAAAAGGCTAGGCAGACAGCAAGTGCTGTTTAGAACTATTACTTTGAGAAATCAAAT
>NZ_JBBMFP010000061.1:0-2143 GCF_040095955.1 Blautia caccae
GACAATACCCCGTGGAAATACGGGGTATTTTGTTGCAATTTTATCAAACCTAGTATAAAATGAAAGAAAATATATTTAGGGAAAGTAAAATGGAAAATGACGAATTGCTACTAAATAAAAATGTAATAAAAACTAATTCTAAGAATATAATTATTAAAAATGGTCATGCTATATTTCAAAATAAAGATAAAGAATTTAATGGCAATTCCATTAAAAAATTATTAGCATATGTAAATACTTTAAAAGAAAAATATGCAAATGTTAGAATGCCTATTATTATAAATTTAGGTGATATAGTATTTACTGATAAGTTAACATATATTTTTCTTGAAATAATATGCAATATATTAATAAAAAGTTATGGACATAGGGTTACAGTGATTTTCAAGTGTGAACATAATATTTTTATAGAAGGAATTGCGTCTTCTCCATTATTGTTATTAAACAACAGCGATAAAGACAACATGAAGAAATATACGGATAAGTTCTGTGATGATCTATATAAAAATCATTATAGAAGGGTAATGAGAAAGAGTTCAAATAATGTAGAGTTATCAAGAAGAATGGATGATATTTCTTATTTTTTAAAGTATTCTGGTGTTGGAGAAGAGTGTATTGATGAAATATCGGAAGTTATTGTTGAACTAATAGGAAATGCTTGGGAGCATGCAGCGTCTGAATGTCTGGTAGATTTGGATGTTACGAATTCTTATTTTAAACAAGAAAATAGTAGTGCGTTTTTGGGTATAAATATTGCAGTGATTAATTTTTCTGAAAAACTGTTAGGAGATGGCATTAAAAGAAAGATAACAAATCAAGATATAAATTTATTTGAAAGATATGTGTTAGTAAAAGAAGCCTATGAAAAACATAAGTCTTTTATGAATTCAGTGTATCAAGATGCTGATTTTTTTAACATTGCTGCTTTTCAACACAAAATATCAGGAAGAAATAAAAAGGTATCTACAGGAGGTACTGGACTTACAAAGTTAATATCTTCTCTTGAAAAGCGTTCAGATGCTCATAAGTGCTACTTAATTACTGGGAACAGAGCATTGTGGTTTTTCCATCAATATCTTGAGTACAATAAAGAAGGATGGATTGGGTTTAATGAGAGTAATGACTTTTTTAGTCAGGCCCCTTCGGGTATAGTAACAGGGAGTAATTCTATATTTTTGCCTGGTACTGCGTATAATTTGAATTTTGTTATGAAAAGGAGAGAAGAAAAGTGGATAATATAATTAAGCTAAAATTTGAAAAATCATTGGAAGGCTTAGCAGGGTATGAATTTGGAATGGAAACATACAAAAATCAGGTTGAAAATAGAATTAATTTTGACCAAAAAATAACAATCGTATTTCCAGATAATATTCAAAGAATTGCCTCTTCTTTTATACAGGGTTTTTTTGAAAATATTGTACAACACATTGGGGTGTCAGGAGTTGAAAAGAATATTGAAATTATTTCAACTAAGGAAGAACTGAAAAAAATAATAATTAGTAATTTATTATGAGGTATTACGATGTGGAGTGATTTTTTATCAATTGTGGCTATTATTATTTCAATTGTCGTTGCGATTGTTGAATACATTAAAGAGGTACGATTAAGTCGTATAAATTTAGAATCAGAATATTATAAAGATATTTATAAAAATCATTTAGTATATGAAATACCAACTGCTAGGAAATATATAAAATTTGATTTATATAATAAACTTATAGATGCAGATAAACTTATCAATGAATTGCAAAAATTAAGGCAAGACTCTTTATATTTTCAGTATAATAATCCAGAATTTTATAAGCAATTAAAAGAGACTATCCAAAATCTAGAGGATTACTTAGTCACGAATACAGGTAAAGAGTTTATTGGCGAAGAGCAGACTATAGTGTATAATACAATAAAAGACAATATTAATGAAATTTATAGAATAATATCTAATGGTTATCTAGGAAAGAAAAATATTAGATTTAAAAAGTTAAAAATAAAATTTGAATAAATATTACATATTTCATTTTAGGTATTACATCGAGCGTCTGGTCAGATAACTGGCTGGGCGCTTTTGTTATGGGTATATAGCTCAGAGGGAGAGCGGCGGCCTTATAAGGCGTGTGCCGCCGGTTCGATCCCGGCTATGCCTATT
>NZ_JBBMFP010000062.1:0-2072 GCF_040095955.1 Blautia caccae
AGTTCACATTATTCTTATGCTTATAATTGGATTCAGATAAGGAGAAAGAAATGAAAATATTAGTGACAGGATTTGATCCCTTCGGGGGAGAGCTGGTAAATCCGGCCATTGAGACGGTAAAAAGACTGAGAGATAATATCTCGGGGGCGGAGATTATCAAGCTGGAGATACCCACTGTGTGCCATAAGTCCCTCCGGATAATCGAGGAGGCTGTGGTCAAATATGACCCGGATGTAGTTTTGTCTATCGGACAGGCAGGCGGGAGACCAGATATAACCATAGAGCGGGTAGGTATCAATGTGGATGACTGCCGTATTCCTGACAATGAGGGAAATCAGATTATTGACGAGCCTGTTTATCCGGATGGGCCGGCTGCTTATTTTGTAACCATTCCGATCAAAGCCATGGTTCAGCGGATTCAGAGCAGAGGAATTCCCGCATCCATATCCAATACGGCGGGTACCTTTGTCTGCAACCATGTGACATACGGGGTCTGTCATATGCTGGCAGCCAAATATCCTGGAAAGCGCAGTGGTTTTATCCATATTCCATTCCTGCCCCAGCAGGTAATAGATAAAAAGAATATGCCGTCCATGTCACAGGATGTACTGGTGGAGGGTATTGAAGCCGCAATTGAGGCAATTGTAGACACACCTACGGATATTAAGGTGATGGGCGGTGCAACACACTGATGAGAAGAGTGTTTGTATATGGGACACTTCGTGTGGGTATGTATAATTATGAGTACTATTATAAAGCTCATGATACATTCCGGCGCTATGCTTATGTGAAAGGCTCGCTCCATGCTATCAGGGGTAAAGCGTATCCTGCTCTGACGATAGGAGATGAGATGGTTCTGGGTGAGATTCATGAGGTGCCGGATGATGTCCAGAATGAAGTAGATTTGATGGAAGGCTTCTTTGGTGAGGGCAGAATAGAAAATGAATACGACAAAGTGTTTTGTACCATATATGATGACCTGGGCGAAGAAATCGATCATTTGCCAGTATATTTCTATAATCTGAGAAATCCGGAGAACCGGAGATTGATCGGGGACGTGATTTCATGTAACGATTATGTGAAATATCTGGAGATAAGAAAAACGGATGAAAGATGAGTAATCTGCCTGTGGTAGTATCAATTAATTTGTGTTTGCAATACGCTTATCCACAATGCCCTGTTTCATGCCGAAATGACATATGGATTATACTTCCCGGACTGGTCCGGCGTTACTGTGCTTTGTGGAGATCTTCCCGGAGGATTACCAGGCCCCCCCTTTTTAGGGATTTCATAAAGATACTTTTAAATTTAGGATAGCGGTATAGCATGACAGTGTTATACCGCTTTTCCCATATACATTGACCCTTTCGTGCATCAAATTCATTCTGACATATATGTGGCTCTGTAAATACATCTATGTATTTTGGTATTTGATATTTAGAAGTTCGGTTTAGGGGGCATTACAATTTAACCAGCGAGATTGGAACACTGGGATAATTCAGGAAAGGATTGATACATGAGTAAAAATCTGAAAAAAATTTGATGGCTTATGTGATGGTTCTTCCGGCATTCCTGGTGGTGATACTGACGGTGGCCTACCCGATTGTGACGGCCGTGATTTAAAGCTTTCAGAACAGTTAGACAGGAGATTTTACCTTGGCCAATTACACCTATTTCTTTACGGACAAGGCTCTAACTTGCTATATACCCTTTATATTGTGGCAGTGACAGTGGTGATTGCTATTGTGGTGGCTTATCTGCTGGCATTGCATCTGAGATTCGTAAAATCTAGAATTTCCAAAACGATTGGTATGTTGTACCTTCTGTAGGATTAATATCCAAAAGCTGCAGTCTGATAAGAAAAGGAGACTGTAGGGAAAAGAGTGTGTAATTCCCACAATCATTACGCTAATCATTTTTGTAATTGAGCGCCGGAAGGGAATAACGCTGGATGTGTTTCTTCTAAATAGGGGTGTACTAATTAGACATCATTATACATCGACACGGAATTTCATTTGTGTTATGATAGAATTACCAAAAGAAGGAAGAAACAAGAGGGTTTCGGAAGTATA
>NZ_JBBMFP010000063.1:0-1810 GCF_040095955.1 Blautia caccae
GCGGACAGGGGACAGACCCGATGCAGGCAGCGGAGGGGGCTTATAACACCAGGTACCCACATGTGCCGAATGGGATCACGGACCCTGCCTACAGCATTGCGTGCGGGGTACAGGAATTAAAGAATGCCTTGACTTTAGCAGGGGTAAAGGGCAGCACGGATATGGTGAACATCCGGATCGCCCTGCAGGCCTATAACTTTGGTCCAGGCTATATCCAGTGGATGCAGAGGAAAGGCTATTTTGAGTGGAGCTTTGGAACGGCCTGTGAGTTTGCTGCAGGCACGGGATGGGGACAGAGGGCAGATCCTGATCATCCGGCAGGGCCCTGGAGCTATGGGGATCAATATTACCCGGAGCATGTGCTGCGTTATTATACCATCAAACAGGGCACTGGTGCCTTGCCGGAAGGAGGGCTGCCCATCCCGGTCTATAACCAGAATGACTATCAGGAACCCTATGGGCGCGGTACGATCGCAGGATATGGATGCGGGCCTGCCTCTTTTTCAATGGTGGTCAGTTATTTGAGAAACGAGGCGATCTCCCCGGCAGATGTGGTGGCCTGGTGCGGCAACAGCTACTATGTGCCAGGGCAGGGGACCAGCTGGAATTTTTTCGGGGAAGCTGCGGCGCACTATGGGATTGGGCCAGTGACAACGACCACAAGCCCGGAAGTGGTCCTGCGGGCGCTTCAGGAAGGCCGTCCGGTCATTTCTTCACAAGGGCCGGGGCTGTTTACCGGAGGCGGTCATTATATCGTCCTGCGGGGGATCACCGCGGAGGGGAAGATCCTGGTCAATGACCCGAATGACAACACACAGAAACAGTATAATACACGTCCATTTGACCTGTATGCAGAGATCAACAACACTTGCAGACAATATTGGATATTTGAACCAAAAAGATAGGAGGCAGACCATCATGCGAGATGAAAACGGATCAAAGGAGAAGAAGAAGGCAAGGCTCACCATTGCTGGCGGGATCCTGGCGCTGGCTGTCCTGGTGATCCTGACGGTCATCGGCAGCGTGGAACGGACGAGGCCGGCAGAAAGAGAGACTACCGAAAAGGAGCCGGAGACAGTCGTTAGTACCGAGGAGCCGGAGGGACCGGGTCAGAAAGTACCGGATCAGGAAGAAGGGGAGAAAGCTGGCGATCCGGATGGGCGGGAGGATACGAAGAGACCAGAGGACAAGAAAGAGTATCCCCGTGTGAAGAAGGGAAAAGACGGTCTTTCTTATACCCCGTATGCCAGTGAGACAAAATGGCGGGAGCTGACCGATGAAGAGAAAGCAGAGCGGATCGAGAACGGCATACCGGTGCTGCAGGACAAGAATAAGACCATCGACCGGATCTGCGCGAGGAAGGGCCGTCCGGATCTGGAGCCTTATTCCTACCTGCTCACATCCAGCTTGAAAAGCTACTGTGACAGGGAAGGGATAGAGGCAGCAACAGGGGAGTTCCTGGCCTATGATCAATGGATATCAAAGGATGAGGAGAGCTTTTTTATCGTCCTGAATGACAAGAAAGAGACCATTGTCCTTGCGACAGCAGAGATGCGGGGGGCCGATTGGAAATTTGAGCGTGTGGAAGGAACCCGGGAAGAGGTGCTGAAACAGGCAGAGGAGAATGAGGACAAAGTGGATGACCTGCCGGCCAAGGCAGCGAAAGATAAGACCAAAAAGGAATAGCGGGGAATAAGGGATGAAACTGCAGAAAAAATTGGAGGAAGATTATGAGCGGATGAAGAGGCGATATCTCCTGCTTGGGCCAGAAGAGCTTTTTCAATTAAGCGGGGAGATCTCACGGAAGATC
>NZ_JBBMFP010000064.1:0-1751 GCF_040095955.1 Blautia caccae
CCAATCTGCCCTGCGTGGTTAGCATAATCCTTAGAACTAGTACCAGTCATCACATCGTATGCTGCCACAATTTTTCCTCCAGTATCACATAATCTCTCATCCCACTCATAAGCATGTAACCCGTTTTCAACTCTTACTCGATTGATTTCATCGAAAATTTCATGAGCAAACTCTTGGTCACCAAAGTAATAGGGGACATTCACATTACAGGAGGCCGTTAAGTTACCAATGGAGGCTGTGATAGTACAGGAACCAGATGCTATAGCTGTAACGACTCCATCATCCACGGTGGCTACAGATTCATCGGAAGAACTCCACGTCAGGCTATCTGTTGTATTGTCCGGGCCGTAGGTGGCTATAATTGTATCCTGTTGTTCAACATTTATTACAGAATAATCTTTACTAATTTGGAGGTTTTCAGCCGGTACTCGTTGAATGGTAACTGTAACGTTACATTCATCCATAGTTCCATTCGCATTTATAGCAGTAATGGTTGCTATACCTTCAGATATAGCAGTTACAACGCCATTATCATCTACAGTAGCAACGGATTCATCTGAAGAACTCCAGGTTGTATCTTTGGGATCCGTTGTATAATCTGGAATAAAGGTGATTGTAAGCTGTTTTGTTTCCCCTTTATCAAGTTCTAAATTATGTTCATTCAGCGTCCATTTGTTTAGTGATGCTGTAAAATTAACTTTACATTCGGCCTTTTTGTTGCCTACTTGAGCCGTAATAGTTGCGGTTCCAGGGCCTTCGGCTACAACTAATGCAGTTTCTTGATCCTCGCCCGTACCGGTTACTCTTACAACATTTTCATCGCTGGAAGACCAGGTAACTTTCTTGTCATCGGTCGTTTCAACCGGATTATAAGTGACGGTCAATGTCGTTTCATCCTGAAGCGTGATATCCCAGTTCAAGTTCTGCTCGGATAAAGTAATACTTTCCAGCGGAACAGGTGTATAGACTTTGATCTTGCATGATGCAGATTTTTTGCCTACAGCAGCCGTTATGGTGGCAGTTCCATCGGAAACAGCAGTTACAACGCCGTTTTTCACGGTCGCGATTGTTTCATCTGAAGAAGTCCAGGTGATATCCTTATTATCTGTTGTATTTGATGGAGAATAGGTTACCTTTAAGGTATCTGTTTGGCCTTTTTCAAGTTTAAGGCTTGTGTTATTAAGGCTGATTGACTGCAATGGTATTTCTTTTTTCTTGACCGTAACGGCACATGTAGCTTTTTTGCCATTGACCATTGCTGTGATAGTTGCAGTACCTGCCCCCTTTGCAAGAATAGTGCCGTTTTTCACAGTGGCCACCTTTGTGTTGCTGGAAGTCCAGCTTACATCTTTGGAAACAGTAGTATTTTTCGGGTTATAGTTCACAGTTAACGTAGACTTATTGCCTTCTGTAAGGGATAAGTTCTTTTGATTGAGACTAATCGACTTTAATGCGACAGTCTTTTTCTTTGACCTATCCCATTTTCCATTACCATCCACATATTTATTGCCGATCCACTGATTGATCGCCATTGCTCCACTACCAGTCAAGTAATAATCCCCGACCCATTTGTCTTCTGCCATAGCACCAGAATTTTCGAGATAATACCATGTGCTGCCTAATTGCAGCCATCCGGTCTGCATCCAGCCGCTGCCATCAAAATGATACCATTTGCCATTTATCTTTTCCCAGGCATTTCTTGTGTATCCGCCATCTGAATGCCGGTACCACCAGCGGGAACCAGATTGGAT
>NZ_JBBMFP010000066.1:0-1591 GCF_040095955.1 Blautia caccae
CTTGGTCACCAAAGTAATAGGGGACATTCACATTACAGGAGGCCGTTAAGTTACCAATGGAGGCTGTGATAGTACAGCAACCAGATGCTATAGCTGTAACGACTCCATCATCCACGGTGGCTACAGATTCATCGGAAGAAACCCATGATAATGTATCTGTGGTATTATCTGGACCATAGGATGCAGTAAGCGTCTCTTGTTGCTCGACGTTGATAATAGCATATTCTTTGTCAATGGACAAAGATTCGGCAGGTATCCGTGGAATGGAAACATATATATTACACGTATTTGTTGAGCCATCGGTATTTGTCGCAGTAATAGTTGCTGTACCTTCTGAAACAGCAGTAACAAGTCCATTCTCGACAGTGGCAATGGATTCGTCACTAGAAGACCAGGTGACTTTTTTGTCTGCGGTTGTATAATCCGGAACAAAAATTGTATCTATTTGTTCCTTGTCACCTACGTTCATTTCTAATTCATTGGCACTTAAATACCAATGGTCTAATGATGCCGTAAAGTTAATTATGCAGGTAGTTACTTTATCACCCACTTTTGCGGTAATGGTTACTACTCCGGGTTTACGACCTGTTATCAAAGCAGTTTCCTTATATTGTCCAGATGTAGCAATATGGACAATATCTTCATCACTGGAAGACCAGGTGACTTTTTTATTTACGGTTGTATTAGCGGGAGCGTAATTAACAGTCAATTGTATGTCACCTTGACGGGTGATATCCCAATTCAGGTTTTCCTCTGAAAGAGAAATACTTTCCAAAGGAATAGGCTGATATACTTTAATATTACATGATGCCGAGAAATTTCCAACTGTGGCAGTAATAGTTGAAGTACCCTCTGAAACAGCAGTAACAAGTCCATTTTTGACAGTGGCAATGGATTCGTCACTGGAAGACCAGGTGACTTTTTTGTCTGCGGTTGTATTTGTCGGGTTATAGGATACTTTTAACTGGGAACTCTGGCCTTCAGCAAGTTCCAGATTGCTTTTGTCTAACTTAATAGCTTTTAGTGGAACTTCCTTTTTCTTTACAATCACTGTGCATTTTGCAGTTTTCCCGTTTATTTTTACTGTTACTGTAGCTGTTCCTGGTTTTTTTGCAATAAGGGTTATCCCTTTATTATTACCGGTTTTTTTACTGATAACAGATGAATTACTTATATTATATTCTGTATTTTTTTTCACCGTGGTATTTGTGGGATTATAGATAATATTTAAGCTATATGTTTCCCCTTCGGTAAGCGTTAATTTATCTTTGTTAAATTTAATGGATTTTAATGGGACTTCTTTTTTCTTTGATTTATCCCATTTACCATTTTGGTCTACCCATTTATTACCGACCCATTGGTTTGTTGCCATAGCACCACTGCCAGTCAAGTAATAATCACCAACCCATTGGTTTGTTGCCATAGATCCAGAACCTTCCAGGTAATACCATGTAGCCCCCAGTTTTAACCATCCGGTCTGCATCCAGCCGCTGCCGTCAAAATGATACCATTTTCCATTTATCTTTTCCCAGGCATTTCTTGTGTATCCGCCATCTGAATGCCGGTACCACCAGCGGGAACCAGATTGGAT
>NZ_JBBMFP010000067.1:0-1577 GCF_040095955.1 Blautia caccae
CCTCCTCGTATTATAAAGTAGTAGTGTTTATAGTCCCTCTCCAAGGACTGTATGCTATACTATTGGAGATACTGTGGATTGGTTTCCACCTCCTACCACTTGATGGTTCTTGAAAGGCTCCAACCACAGTCTCTTTGTATATTTGTTAATCAGTTAGTTACCGCATGACGGTTTATTTAGAACGAGGTTACAATCGCAAAGAGTACCAGTGGTTCTAAACAGTATCAAATTTTATGCAAAGGAGTATTTTTATGATTTACGTTGGAATTGATATTGCTAAAGATAAACATGATTGTTTTATCACTAACTCAGATGGCGAAGTATTATTCAAATCGTTCACCATCTCTAACAATCGGGAAGGGTTTGAAACCTTATTTCAAAGAATTAAATCTATTTCAGATGATTTAACTAAAGTAAAAGTAGGACTGGAAGCCACCGGACACTACAGCTACAATCTTCTGGGATTCCTTCTTGATAAAGGTCTGACCACCTGTGTTATCAATCCGTTACATACCAATCTTTACAGAAAAAGTCTAAGCCTTAGAAAGACGAAAACGGATAAAGTTGATTCCCATACCATTGCCGCTATGCTAATGTCTGATTTGAACTTGAAGTCCTACTCAGACATATCTTACCACAACGAAGAACTAAAGTCACTTACTCGTTACCGTTTCGATAAAGTAAAGGAGCGGGCTAAATTGAAGTCTTCTATTTCCAGACTGGTAAATATTCTGTTTCCGGAACTCGAAAAACTGGTTCCTACGCTTCATATGGCTTCGATTTATGCTATGTTATCCGAATTTCCCGGTGCTTCCCATGTGGCATCTGCACACCTTACAAAGCTGGCAAATCTATTTTCTCAAAGCTCGAAAGGACATTACGGCAAGGATACCGCCATTCTTTTCAGAGAAGCTGCCAGAAACTCCATCGGCTCTGTTATGCCAGCAAAGTCTTTGGAACTAAAACATACCATCAAACTAATTCAGGAATTAACTACTGAGATTGATGAAATTGAAACAGCTATCAAGCAGATCATGGATGAAGAAATCAAATCCCCTATCCTTACCATTCCCGGTATCAGTTACCGGATGGGAGCTATGATTCTTGCTGAAATTGGTGATTTCAGCCGTTTTGATTCTGCGGATAAAATACTTGCATATGCCGGAATGTCACCCTCCACTTATCAATCCGGGCAACTGGATAATTGTTATTCACATATGGAAAAACGTGGTTCCAGATACCTCCGCTATGCACTTTACAATGCTACCAAATACGTTTGCCACTGGGATGAATCTTTCGGTGCATATCTGGAGAAGAAACGTTCCGAAGGCAAGCACTATAATGTTGCCCTGTCCCATGCCACGAAAAAACTTGTAAGAACAATTTTTGCTATGGAAAAATCAGGACAGGCATACCGAGTAACCGTTTAGCTTTATTCTGTAAATATCTCCTTTTAGAGCACCTGCAAAGATGCTCTTATTGTCATGCAGTTTTCAAGGTTCAAATAAAGCTGAAATGCATTTCTGCAATTCATTCAAAAAACTTCATTTTTAGATTTGACTTTTAATAGTTAGTCT
>NZ_JBBMFP010000068.1:0-1561 GCF_040095955.1 Blautia caccae
AAAGGAGACCAGCTATGAAAAGTCAACCCTAAATTAGCAAAAGATTATATTTATTTTCTGACCGGAAAAATGGCTAACTTTAATAGAGCTCCCATAGGGTGCTTTTTAAAAATATATATGAACGGTCAGATATTAATCCAAATTAAACGAAACGTTGTCAGTGAGCATTTTATAAATGATGCGAACCAACTTCCCGGCACAATGACCTAAGGCATTGTAATGGGACTTTCCCTCTGAGATTTTCTGATCATAGTAATCTTTAAAGGTTTTGTTGTTTTTGACAACGTTATGTGCTGCATTTATCAAAGCGTAGCGAAGGGGACAAGACCCACGTTTGGACATCTTGGTATGGCTGGCGTTAAAGTTTCCAGACTGATAGACAGTCGGATCAAGACCAGCAAATGCAAGCACTTTTGATGGGCTGGAGAAGCGCATAATATCGCCAATCTCGCCCAGTATCATTCCGCCATTGATAAAACCAATGCCTGGAATGGTCATAATGATGGAAGCCAAAGAATTGACAATCAATTCCATTTCAGATTCAACGTCATGAACCTGGCTATCCAGTAACTCGATCAGTTCAATGGTCTGAGTTATCTGAGTAGATATAGAACTGTCGTTGCAACCGACAGACTTCTGTGCCAGAATCCTTAATTCAGTCGCTGTGTCTTTCTTGAAATGACCGTGGGAGGAAACCTCAAGCAAGTGTGACAGATGGGTCAGGTGCATAGAAGCAATGTCTTTGGTCGTAGGTGCTTCTTTAAGAACTGCATACACAGATTTCTGGTGGATGCCAGATTTGAAGAAATACTGCAGTTCAGGGAAAGCCTGATCAACATACGACATTAGTTGAATCTTGCCCTGGGTACGTTTCTTGATTAGTTTCATGCGGAAACGCCCCAATTCCTTTAAGTGCATGATTGAAAGATCATGCTGCGAAAAGAAACGGTGAGGATCCATCATTAAAGTTTTAGCAATTATGTAAGTATCTACCTTATCCGTTTTTGTTTTGCGAATGTTGTTCTTTCGCATTGCCGAGGTCTGGATAGGGTTTATGACACAGACCTTGTAGTTATGTTTGACAAGGAATTCAAGAAGGTTGTTGCCATAGTGAGCCGTTGATTCAAGACCTATGATGAGGCTGTCAGGATCGAAAGAATCGAGCTTGTGAAGCAGCAGATGGAAGCCATCATAGTCATTTGTAAATTTGAACGGTTGAAGCATAATTTCACCATCTGAAGAAATGGCAGAGGCGAAATGGTTGAGTTTGGCAATATCAATGCCTACGTAAATCATAAGATCTCCTTTCTGAGTGTGATACTGTGACAATTCCACAGGTGTTTACCCTCATAGACTTGATTGAAATAAGTGCTCGGGAAGGAATTCCCTCGTGGCAATATCCAGCTTATAAATGATTCAGATAAAACCGTGGCAATACACTCCTTTAAGTAGTTGGACTACAGAAGAAAATCAAAAGTCCACAGCATCTGAATGTATTATGTCACATCACTAAAAGAAAGGAAAATGTGATGTTTTAGCTTCTATAAACATCATACAAGAA
>NZ_JBBMFP010000069.1:0-1518 GCF_040095955.1 Blautia caccae
ATCATGACTGCAAGGATCAATTCCACGTACTGGGACATCCCGTACTGCCCTGCCACTTCCCGGACAGCTGCCCGATAGCCCTCCACTTCCTGGCTCAGGCCAGTGGCCTGTGCGCTGCCTGACTGCATGGAACCAAAAATCCCTATTATAACCAAAACCAGGATCAGAAAGATAGGGAGCAGGATCCCTGCCGGGCTGAAGGCCATGACCATGCTTACTATGGCCCGGCCGATCCTTCCAGCGATCCTCCTCACCGCTCTCCTTACTGGCGCAGTGCCTTGGCGGACAGCCTTCTGCTGTTGCCGGTTCGCCTCTTCCTGTTCTCCTGCCTGCAGCCTCTGGCCTGCGATCGCCCTGCCGGCTGTCCCTCCGCCCCGCAGGATCTTCCGTATGACACGGCGGCTAAGCCTGCGGTTCTGAGAGGCCCCTTCATATACCGGCTGGGGGCCCTCTATTGCTGCTGTCCCCGGTTCAGAGGCTTGTGCTGCATCCTGGCCCTCTAATGCCATATACTGGACGGTTCCCTGCCGGCTTTGTCTTTGTATCCTTTGCACCTGTGGGCTTTGTGTTTGTGGGCTTTGCCGCCCTGGCTTCTGGATGGCGTCTGCCTCCACGCTGTCTGGCTGTGTGATCCTGTCTTTTAGCCAGCCCGTTCTCTGTTGGGAACCTTCCTGTTCATATTGTGCCGCTTCCTCCTTCAGCATCGCATCCTGCATCCCTGCATCCCGCTGGATGTCCTTTCCCCGCTGCCTCTCTGCAGCCTTCTTTGAAAGGATTGCCCCATACCTGGCCTGGTTCAGGAGCCTTTCCTTTTTTGCCTCCGGCATCTGCATCCAGACACTTGCTGCCCGGCTGTCCGGAAGCTGCAGCAAAGCGCCGGCCCCTGTTTTTTTCCTGATCTTCCTCCCCCGTATCTGCAGGACAGCGGCCTTCCCTACGCTCCTCGCCCGTTTACGGAGCCTGGTGTTCTCCCGCTGCTGGATCTTCATATCCCGCCTCCTTCTTTCTGGCTGCACGTTCGTGGAAATTCGTGGAATAGATCTCATACAGCGGATTTTTTTTGTCTATATAGGCATCACACTGCAAGATCTGGTCCCCGCAGACGATCAGGCACTGCCCTGGCTCTGGGTTCGCCAGCTCCCTGAATTCTGCATTTGACAGCTCTAAAATTTTACTTAGGGCATTCCGGTCACTGCCTCCCTGGTCTAACAGGATCTTCAAGTCACAATTCGATACCATATCCTTCACCCTGGCGTTCGCCAGTGCTGCAGATACATTCTGGAAACATACCGTACAGATACCTCCATATTTCCGGTATGTGATGAACGCATGCAGGAGCTGCTCTGTGGAGCTTTCCTTCTGGCAGACATATTGTGCCTCATCACAGATAAATCTGGTCGCTTTCTGCAGGCTGACATTATAGTCCATCCGCATAGAGAGCAGGTGCATGACCGTGATCATGCAGGTCTCCCACATGCTGTCTGATACATTCTTCATGCCAAAGACCACAAGCCTGGA
>NZ_JBBMFP010000070.1:0-1475 GCF_040095955.1 Blautia caccae
GATCTTCCGTGAGATCTCCCCGCTTAATTGAAAAAGCTCTTCTGGCCCAAGCAGGAGATATCGCCTCTTCATCCGCTTATAATCTTCCTCCAATTTTTTCTGCAGTTTCATCCCTTATTCCCCACTATTCCTTTTTGGTCTTATCTTTCGCTGCCTTGGCCGGCAGGTCATCCACCTTGTCCTCATTCTCCTCTGCCTGTTTCAGCACCTCTTCCCGGGTTCCTTCCACACGTTCAAATTTCCAATCGGCCCCCCGCATCTCTGCTGTCGCAAGGACAATGGTCTCTTTCTTGTCATTCAGGACGATAAAAAAGCTCTCCTCATCCTTTGATATCCATTGATCATAGGCCAGGAACTCCCCTTTTGTCGCCTCTATCCCTTCCTTGTCGCAGTATCTTTTCAGACTGGATGTGAGCAGGTAAGAATAAGGTTCCAGATCCGGACGCCCCTTCCTTGCGCAGATCCTGTCAATGGTCTTATTCTTGTCCTGAAGCACTGGTATGCCATTCTCTATCCGTTCTGCTTTCTGCTCATCTGTCAGTTCCCGCCATTTGGATTCGCTAGCATACGGGGTATATGAAAGCCCGCCTTTTGCCTTCTCCACACGGGAATACTCTTTCTTATCCTCCTGTTTCCGGGTATCTTCTTTATCATCCGGATTGGCAGCTTTCGGCCATTCTTCCTTATTTTGTTCTTTCTTATTCTGTTCTTCCTTGTCTGGTTCCTCTGTGCTTATGACTGTCTCCGGCTCCTTCCCTGCCGCTTCTTCCGGTGCCGGTTTCGTCCGGCCCATACTGCCCATGACAGTCAGGATCACCAGGATGGCCAATGCCAGGATCCCGCCGGCAATGGTAAACTTCGCTTTTCTATTCTCTTTTGTTTCCTTCTCATCCCGCATAATGGTTTACCCCCTATCTTTTTGGTTCAAATATCCAATATTGTCTGCAAGTGCTGTTGATCTCTGCATACAGGTCAAATGGACGTGTATTATACTGTTTCTGTGTGTTGTCATTCGGGTCATTTACCAGGATCTTCCCCTCCGCGGTGATCCCCCGCAGGACGATATAGTGACCGCCTCCGGTAAACAGCCCCGGCCCTTGTGAAGAAATGACCGGACGGCCTTCCTGAAGCGCCCGCAGGACCGCTTCCGGGCTTGTGGTCGTTGTCACTGGCCCAATCCCATAGTGCGCCGCAGCTTCCTCGAAAAAATTCCAGCTGGTCCCCTGCCCTGGCACATAGTAGCTGTTGCCGCACCAGGCCACCACATCTGCAGGGGAGATCGCCTCGTTTCTCAAATAACTGACCACCATTGAAAAAGAGGCAGGCCCACATCCATATCCTGCGATCGTACCGCGCCCATAGGGTTCCTGATAGTCGTTCTGGTTATAGACCGGGATCGGCAGCCCTCCTTCCGGCAAGGCACCAGTGCCCTGTTTGATGGTATAATAACGCAGCACATGCTCCGGGTAATATTG
>NZ_JBBMFP010000071.1:0-1428 GCF_040095955.1 Blautia caccae
TGGAAAGGGCCGGCTGGGAGGTGCAAAAGGCCGGGGCAGGACCGGAAGGACAGGAAGGGACCGCAACAGGAGAGGCGGAGACGGAGGACCAGAGAACAACAGTGGAAAAGGAGCAGATGCCGGCAGATAGAGGCCGGGAAGAGAAGAGGCCCTTTGGTATCCTGTCCAAAGTCTCAGCGCTCTGCCGGCCAAAAGGGAAACATCCGGAGCGGAAGCTGGTGGCGCTCATAGGACACCTGAACGAGGGGCAGATCGAGCAGGTGTTGGATGGTTATGAACAGGGACTGTCCCTGGAGGATATAAAGAGCTACGCAAAACCGGACTACAGCAGATATCAGATGCAGGAGATGAAAAATTTATTGCTTAAAAATAAACAATTACCACAAACTTATAAACAGAATAAAGGATAAATTGCTTGAAAATCAAAAAAATTACTGTATAATGGAAACATAAACTATCTAGAATTGGTGGTGGGGCTGGTAATGGTAGATATAAAGTATACTTTAACGTCTGGTAGATTACTTGTTGAACTACCACGTAAAATGAAATTTGGTTTTGATTTTTTGTATGCTATGAATGAATTTTTAGAAATAGCCTCAACAAGTCCTGTCAAAAAAGTCTGCGTTGCTTGTGAAAAAGATGCAGAATATGATAATTTGACAAAGGCATATACTTATATTGTACTGAGGTATTTGCTGCATTTAAAAAAAACTTTATGGAATCAGGAACTTTCATCTATGATCTTGCCTAGTATTCATGGAATGCACGGGAACCAATTCGCTGCTGTAGCGGATCTGACTGAGATCATACAAGATCCAAATCTAAATTATTATGTCTTTACGCGCGACACACAGGTTTCCAAGCCTGTAGAAGAAATGTCAAATTTGTTGGTAGAAAAAAATGTGACGATCAAC
Organism: Blautia caccae; assembly: GCF_040095955.1. Lineage (NCBI taxonomy): Bacteria > Bacillati > Bacillota > Clostridia > Lachnospirales > Lachnospiraceae > Blautia > Blautia caccae. The sequence continues at coordinate 915 of NZ_JBBMFP010000071.1, forward strand.
CAGAAGGAATTGAAAGAATTTTTATCAACAACGATTGGCGAAATATTCTCAAATTCTATAAATCATAGTAATAAAGAAGCCTTCTTTTTTATGTATGATATTATATATGAAAAAAGGGAATTCTATCTGTGCATTAATATCATTGATTTTGGAAAGACTATTATCGATAATGTCAGAATGTTCCACCAAGATTCGGAGATGCCAGGCAGTAAGTGTATTGAATGGGCAATCCAAAGCGGAAATACAACAAGAAAAGGCTCAGGTGGATATGGTCTGCCAACCCTGATCAATTATATAAAAGAAGTGGATGGGGAGCTATATATTTTTTCTGGTGGAGCTTATTATTGTTTTGATGGCCAGATGGAGAAGATTACAGATGCAGGAGGATATTTAAGCGGAACCAGTGTGACCTTTCGGGTGAAGTTATTTAACACGGAAAAGGCGATTACATATTCTGGTGACAGATTAGGCAGCATAAGTTTGGACAATATATAAAAGGGAGGATCAGAATGGC
>NZ_JBBMFP010000072.1:0-1328 GCF_040095955.1 Blautia caccae
CCGCTTTCCCGGAAAAGAAGGATTCGGGCATCAGCATCCGTGCATATGATCTCCGACATCACTTTGTCTATGCCAACATGAACCGCTGGCTGCGGGAGGGGAAGGACGTAAACGCCATGCTCCCTTACCTTATGCGGTATATGGGGCATTCCGAGATCAAAAATACCCTGTATTATTTCCATCTTGTGCCGGATATTTATGGCGGGATCCTGGAGATGTCCGGGCATTCGGAAGGGCTGATACCGGAGGTGGATGATGGCAGGGAGGAATGATAAAAACAACCCCAAAAGGTTTGACAGCGTTTTCTTCTGGGAGACGGCCAGACGCTTTCTGGACCACGAGCTTCCAAAGATCAGGAAAAAGAGCGGGAACACAGTTGCTTCTTACCGCTCCTCGCTCAACACCTGTATTGACTTTCTGGAGGAGATGAAAGGTATCTGCCGTGAACGTGTATGTTTCAATGACCTGGACAGAAAAAGCCTGAAAGATTATCTTGTATGGATGGCTGATATCAAGAGCTGGAGTCCAAAGACCTGTAATCTCCGGCTGACCGCAGCGAGAGCCCTGCTGTCGTATGCATCGGAAGAATGCATCGATATTACCCCGCTCTTTGTTTCAAGCCAGACGATACATAGTTTGAATGTTCCCGGAGGCGAGATCAGGTATTTTGAAGATCATCAGATAAAGGCACTTCTTGACGCGCCTGGTAGGGAGAAACGGTCTGAACGCCGGAACCGGGTGCTCCTGGTCCTTGGATATGATGCCGCCATGCGGGTAGGGGAACTGACAGGGGTGAAGGTCCATGACCTGCATCTTAATGCGGAAACACCTTATATCCGGATACTTGGAAAAGGCGAAAAATACAGGAGTGTCCCACTGATGAAAAAGACTGTGCAGCACCTGAGGGGATATCTCGGGGAATTTCATGGGGATCTCCCTGAACCGGACGCGCCTCTCTTTTATGCGGCCACACATGGGGTGAGGCATGGGCTGTCAGATGACTGCATCCAGAAAGTCTTGAAAAAGTATGCGGAAAAATGCCGGAATGAAGGGGTCCCAATGCCGGAGGACATCCATTTCCACATGGTAAGAAAGACCAGGGCGATGAGCTTATACCAGGAGGGATGTCCTTTATCCTATATCCAGCAGATGCTTGGACATGAAAATATCTCAACCACCTCCGGATTCTACGCCTTTGTGACCCTGGATACATTAGCAAAGGTATTGGAACAGACCAATCCGGATGGAGGAGATGCAGAAAAGAACTGGAAGGATAAAAAAATATCGGAAGCTTTATACCGGCTATAAAAACTATACCGACATTTTTT
>NZ_JBBMFP010000073.1:0-1269 GCF_040095955.1 Blautia caccae
AATATCCGAATTGGCGGACATGTTCAGTTTATTCGTCCTCTGATCCTGCCGATGACTACTGCAGCTGCAGAAGCATCTAAAGGAAGTAGACTGACAGAAAAGGAAGATGAGAAAGTAAAAGGTCTTTCAGCCGCATCTGAGAACTATGGTAACTTCTTCGCGCAGAACTGTTTTCCGGCAGCGTCTGGTGTCGTGCTGATTCAGTCCGGGCTTGCCGTGGCTGGATATGAGGTTACACTATCCAGTATTGCATCAGCTTCTATTTCCGTTATGATTATCTCGATCATCCTGACGATGGTACAGGTATTCCTGTTTGACAGACAGGTGAAGGGAGGAAAGAAATAATGACAGATTTTTTAGGTGTTTATTTTCCGGAATTTTTCTATGTTCTCTGCGGACTGGTATGTTTTGATACCGCTTTCCGTGCAAGAAAAAACGAAGAGGCAAAAATCGGAACAATTATTTTCTGGACCCTGACAGGGTTGATCTTCATGATGGGTAAAGTTATTCCTCCTGTGGTTACCGGCGCAATGCTGTTGGTTATGGGCTGCCTTACTCTCACAAAACAGGTAAAAATGGGCAAGTTCGCGGAAGCTGCCGCGCAGTCCAAGCAGGCGGCCAGCGAGAGAATTGGAACGAAAATATTTATTCCGGCAGTCACCGTTGGTGTTATTGCTCTGGTTTTATCCTTTGTGAAATATGATGCTGTGAATGCAGAGGGTGTTGTCACTCCTACAGCGCTGAATGGAGCAATCATGACAGGTGTAGCCTGTGTACTTGCCTTGATTTTGGCATTTGTCATTTGTAAACCAAAGCTAAGCGAGACAAGAGAAGATACTTCACGTCTGCTTATGCAGGTTGGAGCCGCCTGCTTGCTGCCTCAGCTGCTGGGCGCACTGGGAAGTGTATTTTCAGAGGCTGGTGTGGGTGAAGTTATTTCTAATATGATTTCTTCGGTTGTTCCAAAAGGAAATATCGTAATAGGAGTTATAATCTATGTTTTTGGTATGGTCATTTTCACTATGATCATGGGAAATGCATTTGCCGCGTTTACTGTTATTACAGCAGGAATCGGTGTTCCCTTCGTTATTATGCAGGGCGGGAATCCTGCTGTAATCGGTGCACTTGGTATGACAGCAGGTTACTGCGGAACGCTGATGACACCTATGGCGGCGAATTTTAATATTGTTCCCTGTGCGGTACTTGAGACAAAGGATCCCAAGTGGTCTGTTATTAAGGCGCAGGTTCCTATGGCATTAATGATGATCG
>NZ_JBBMFP010000074.1:0-1226 GCF_040095955.1 Blautia caccae
ACTTGCCAAAAACCTATGGTTTTTGCGTATGCTTTTTGGGGAGAAAATCCGGATAGGTTCCGGTAAAAAAACCGGAAGTCATCCGGAAAGAATGGAGGAAGAAACAGAGTATCCGGAAGAAATACCGGAAGTTATCCGGAAATGCCCAGGAAAGAGGGGGAGGAATCCGGAAGACATCCGGAAAAAATACCGGAACTTATCCGGAAATAGCCATGAAGGGAGACGTGAAATCCGGAACTTATCCGGAAGAACATCCGGAAGTCATCCGGAAATAGCCATGAAGGGAGACGTGAAATCCGGAACTTATCCGGAAGAACATCCGGAAGTCATCCGAAAATAGTCATGAAGGGAGGCGTGAAATCCGGAACTTATCCGGAAGAACATCCGGAAGTCATCCGGAAATAGCCATGAAGGAGGCGTGAAATCCGGAACTTATCCGGAAGAACATCCGGAAGTCATCCGGAAATAGTCATGAAGGGAGGCGTGAAATCCGGAACTTATCCGGAAGAACATCCGGAAGTCATCCGGAAATAGTCATGAAGGATGGCGTGAAATCCGGAACTTATCCGGAAAAGCATCCGGACGCCATCCGGGCAGTTATTGAGCAGAGGTATCTGAAAGGGGACGAATAAAGGAGATAAATGAAGGAAGAAACAAGGGTGTGTATCGTGAAGGCCAGACTGACCGCAAATGAATACCAGACATTCCTTAAAAAAGTAAAAGGCTCTGACCGTCCGGACAACATGTCTGAATATATCCGGGCCTGTATCTTTTCTGATGACCTGAAGCATTCCATCGCAGTCGCAAGGGAATTAAAGAACCTGAATTATCAGATCCGGAAGATAGGAGTCCTCATCAACCAGATCGCAGCCAGCACAAACCGGGGCGTCATGTTCAGGGGGGATGCGGAACTGGTACTGAAAAAGCTGCAGGAGGTGGAAGAATTGGTGAAAACATTTGAAGCACGTATCGAATAAAGGATTGCGGATTGGTCAGGATATGGATATAATAAAGGAAAATTGTGAGGGGGATACAGAGGAAGGAGGAAAACAAAGTGGATGAACGATACTGCCTGATGAATAAGGATAAGGTGCTTCTGACATTTGCCTGCACCAGCGGAGCTTTGGGAAGTATCCTTTTAAAAGAGGCGGCCTGCAACGTTTCAGCTGAGGAACTGCCGATCGGTTTTTCATCCATCCATACATGGGTGGAGCAGCGGCAGGCAC
>NZ_JBBMFP010000075.1:0-1224 GCF_040095955.1 Blautia caccae
TATACTTCCGAAACCCTCTTGTTTCTTCCTTCTTTTGGTAATTCTATCATAACACAAATGAAATTCCGTGTCGATGTCTAATGATGTCTAGTTAGTACACCCCTGTTTCAGGATATCCTTCGCAGATCTTGGATATTAATCCTATCGTATTTTTCTTTGACATCTTTGCACCATGCAACAAATAGATTTTTTATCTTAAATTGTAATGCCCCTAAACCGAACTTCTAAATATCAAATACAAAAATACATAGATGCATTTACAGAGCCACATATACGTCAGAAGGAATTGGATGCACGAAAGGGTCTGTATATATGGGAAAAGCGGTATAACACTGCCATGCTATACCGCTATCCTAAATTTAAAAGTATCTTTATGAAATCCCTAAAAAAAGGGTTCCTGGCAATCCTCCGGGAAAATCTCCACAAAGCACAGTAACGCCGGACCAGTCCGGGAAACATAATCCATATGTCATTTCGGCAAGAAACAGGGCATTGTGGATAAGCGTATTGCAAACACAAATTAATTAATACTACCACAGGCAGATTACTCATCTTTCTTTCTTATCTCCAGATATTTCACATAATCGTTACATGAAATCACGTCCCCGATCAATTTCCGGTTCTCCGGATTTCTTAGATTATAGAAATATACTGGCAAATGATCGATTTCTTCGCCCAGGTCATCATATATGGTACAAAACACTTTGTCGTATTCATTTTCTATTCTGCCCTCACCAAAGAAGCCTTCCATCAAATCTACTTCATTCTGGACATCGTCCGGCACCTCATGAATCTCACCCAGAACCATCTCATCTCCTATCGTCAAAGCAGGATACGCTTTACCCCTAATAGCATGGAGCGAGCCTTTCACATAAGCATAGCGCCGGAATGTATCATGAGCTTTGTAATAGTACTCATAATTATACATCCCCACACGAAGTGTCCCATATACAAACACTCTTCTCATCAGTGTGTTGCACCGCCCATCACCTTAATATCTGTGGGTGTGTCTACAATTGCCTCAATTGCGGCTTCAATACCCTCCACCAGTACACCCTGTGACATGGACGGCATATTCTTTTTATCTATTACCTGCTGGGGCAGGAAAGGAATATGGATAAAACCACTGCGCTTTCCAGGATATTTAGCTGCCAGCATATGACAGACCCCGTATGTCACATGGTTGCAGACAAAGGTACCCGCCGTATTGGATATGGATGCGGG
>NZ_JBBMFP010000076.1:0-1218 GCF_040095955.1 Blautia caccae
TCAATGGTCTGGTTATTTCTCAGGTCTGCTGACTGTTTACAAAAATTTGCAAAGAATAAAAGGTTGAATAGAGAAGCACCTATGACCATCATGAGATCCATCAAAGTCATGCTCACATTCCAAAGGCTCCCGTCAGCGATCTGTGACGGGGCCGATCCAAGAAGGGCCATTGCCGCATCTGAAAACGTATTCCAGCAGGTATATCCCATTTTCACAAATGCTTTACCGCTCAGAAGGTCAAGCAGCCCGTCGAACATATGACTCTCCTCCTTCCTCTGCCTTTTTTAAGCGGATCATACCAGGACCACCAAAAGCTGCGGGGCCAGGGTCATGATCAGGCCGCCGCCGATCCGTTCCAATGCCTGCGTCCGCATGCTGCCTTCCTGGGACTGCATGGAGCTGCCCAGCTGGAAGATCCCCCACAGGATCACCATGACACCGATCGAGGTCACCACGGCAGCCATGAGTTCCTTCGCGATATCAAACTTGGCAGTGATCGCCTGGGCACCGCTGCTTGCCAAAACGGGCATCAGATCCATGCTCATCATGGCTGCTGTCGTAAGGATCAAGGCTGCCATCCTTTTCACCCGGCGTCTCCTCCTCCCTATACCCTCTGCCCCATGCTTTTCTTTCCTACAAAATGCCTCATTCCTCTTACTCATCCCTGTCTTTCCCCTTTCTGTATGCGATCACCCCACCGATCAGCAGGACAACGACTATGATCGCCAGCCTTATCGCAATACTTTCTGCATTCGTCATATGCTTCTCCTTTCTGCTAAAACAGGGAGGTCCCATCTGGGCCCTCCCTGCGGATTTAGGCATAAAAAAATCCGGCACTTTGTCCGGTTCTATTTCCCTCTGTCTTGCCTTTATGGTCCCCTGTCATCATGCGGACCTTTTCTTTTTCCAAACCAGCACACCGATCACCCCTGCCAAGGCCGCAGCTCCTGCCGCTGCATAAGGGAATACGGATGTGGTATCACCTGTTTTTACCGGCGCTGTGGCCGTCGTATCTGTCTTTTGGGGCTGTTCTGTATCTTTCTGAACTGGCAGCTTTGTGATCTTCACGGTCTGAGCCTCATCTTTCAGGTCTTCGTGTGCCGCTGCCTCACGTCCTTGGAAGTACAGCTTTTCAAATACCACGATCTCTTTTCCACCAAGGGCGGATCCGTCAAAGGTGAATTCCAGCTCCACGCTCCCATCCGCTTTCTCAGCTGT
>NZ_JBBMFP010000077.1:0-1197 GCF_040095955.1 Blautia caccae
TGCGAAAGGGTATCTTATGTCCCCTGCAGTTGATCTGGCAAGTTATGTGCTGATATTGCTCGGTGTCTGTGTGACTGCGGGCTGTGCCATAAAACAGCGCTGCAGTGAAATGACTGCAGATATGCTGCTGAATATATGGAACGTGTTTTTAATCATATGGATGACATTCGCCGTTTTTAAGGACTGGGAGAAAAATGGGATCATGAATGGTTCTCTGCGCGGGATGATTATAATGGCGGCCCGAATCTTTTGGGTTGTTGGTATTGAGATTGCATACAAACATAAAATGAAAAAATCCGGCACCGGAGGTGCAGAGTAAAGAAGATAAAAACAGGAATTTCGGTAAGAGAAAGACGATCAGAATCAATTGTCACTCTGGCAATTAGGAGTCAAAAAAACATAGAGGCGAACAGAAATGAATTTTTATTTAGTATTGTTAGTTATTTTTATCATAATACATGTAGCCATATATCTGCAAATTGCAAGAAATTATTCTAACGCTAAATTATATGATCTTTTTTTCATATTTATAATATTTCTATACATAATCCTTATGTTTTATGCAGTGATATGTACACGGGATTTTATTTAAGGTTATGGAGCATTCAGAAAGAGGTGTAAGTAATGTCCGAAACTATAATAAGCTATTTTATAACAGTTTTATTGATCCTGACAGCTTTTGTTTTTATATCTGTCACTGTAAAGACGGCGAAAGCAGCGGAACGCAGTGATAACCGGATACTGTTTAAAATATGAACTGCATTCAGTGTACTGAACCTGTTTTTGATATGGCGATCATAATATATTTGGCGTATCAGTTCTTTATGCCGGATAAGTCAAATGAGATACTGCCGATCATGGTGTGGATAATAGTGCTCTGTCCTATCTTCTAACCGGATACGAGCGTATAAGAGACATATTTATAGCATCTGTAATCCTATTATTATATATTTTTATTCTTTTTTATCTGCTTATGGGCTCTATCACCTTTGGGGACAGACCAACTTTTAAATCAGATATTTGAGATAGTGATCAAGATAAAAACAGGAATAGCAGACAGTAGAAAGGAAAGGGTATGAATAATAAGTTAGATAATATATTGTCAATCATGGTATGGTTGATATATATAGTTTTAATAATTAAGCTGCAATACTATTTAGTTGACGGATTTAGTCGTAAAAGGGACATGTTTATATT
>NZ_JBBMFP010000078.1:0-1147 GCF_040095955.1 Blautia caccae
ACAATGCTGATCAAATTTATCCTTGGTAATTTTCTGATCGTGAATATAAAGAACATCATCAATGGAGTGGCCGAGATCATGCAGGGGGTTTTTCAGATCGTAGCACCAGAGGGAGCTGCTTCTGTGGCTTTGCAGGAGACCAGTGTAGACGACTGGGATTCAGACACCCTGGTCATTGGCTTTTTTGTATGCGCTGCATTTATGATCGTGGCGATCGCGGCGGGCCTGCTGTTGGTCCTGCATGTCTATGGTATTTTTATAAAGGTGTTTTTTTATATTGTGACGGGGCCTTTGGCATTAGCAACTGTTGCGGGACCGGAGGGGGCTTCAAGATCAGCCGAAAACTGGTTTAAGACGATCCTTTGCGCGTTTGGGGAATTTGCTGGCACAACGCTGGTGCTCCGGCTGTGCGCAGCCATTATAAACAGCAACGGTTTCCTGATTCCTGTCCCAGACTGGCTGGGGGCAGTTGAAACCCTCTGGAACATGGCCCAGAGCATGCTGACCATCCTTTTGGCGGTAGGCTCCGTGAAGGCTGTAGATAGCATGATCCGGCGCGCGTTCGGTTTCTAAGGAAGGAGAGCAAGATGAATATACCGATCAATAAAGATTTTGAACATGACTATCGGGAAACCGTGTACAAGGGATTTACGCTGCATGAAGCGAAATATGCCCTGGCAGGCCTTGTGTTGATCGTCTCGGTCTGCTTGTTTCTGTGGCGCTATATTGGGATTTCCCCTGTGCTGGCTGTATATATCAGCGTGCCAGTTGGGGCACCGATCATGATCGCAGGATTCTGGCAGTCTAAAAACGGATTGACCTTAAGGGAACATCTGGCGGCAGTCAAATACCGGAAGGCTACAGCGATGCTTCATTACCGGGCGGGGGAATATCAGCCAGTGACAGGCGGGATGAAAGCCAGCAAAGTACCAAAATGCAAAAGCTTCAAGAAACAAAAGAGACTGCACCGGAAATATGTCAGGGCCTGTCTAAGACAGCAGAGAAAAGAAAGGAGAGGAGCAAGTGAATGAGTTTCAATAAAGCGAAGGATTTTGTCCAATGCAAAAGGCTCACAGAGCCAGTCTACCAGACACCGGCCTGCATCCAGGAGCTGCTTGACATTGCAAAGGTGCATCCGGATGGGATC
>NZ_JBBMFP010000079.1:0-1120 GCF_040095955.1 Blautia caccae
TTGACTGCCAGGCCTGCTATTTGCTGCATCTGCAGTTCCGTAAGCCCCGGGCTGCCAAGCGCTTCCAGCAGGTTGATCGTAAGGCCTGCCCGCATTGCGGCCTGGATCTGGTACAGCCTTGCGGCGTCCTGGATCCCGTTCTTTTTGCATGTCTCAATGAAACTCATAACCTCTTCTTTACTGTACTCCAATCATCTGCCACCTCCTTATTCCTCCGACCCCTCTGAGCGCTGATCTGTGCCAGGGTCCTCTTTTCATTGCGCAGTGCCGCATTCTCTTCCCGCAGTCTGGAAAGCTTCGTTCTCCTCTCCTGTTCTTTTTGCTGCAGCGCCTCCAGCGGGTACTTTTCCTGTAACCTGTTCATTTCATCCGCTAAAGCCTCCCAGTCATCATCCCTCCCTTCTTTCTCTGCCGCAGCACATGCTGCCTGCAGGTTTTCATATCTTTTTAAGGCCTCTGTCTCATCCTGGCTTAAATTTGTCTGATAAAAATGGGTCCGCTCTGCATCCAGGCTTGCCTGGCGTGCTTCCAGCTGTTTCCATCTCTCCTGCACGGCCTTTTCGCTCCGGATGTTATTCCGGATCAAGTAGCGGCAGCACCTGGCAAGCTCCTCCGTCTCCCGGATATCACTGTAGCATCTAGTGTTCTGGTATTGGTAAAGGACCGTGTTCTGGCAGTATCTCCAGATATAATAATACTGGTAGGCAGACGGATAAAACGCCGTCTCTCCTGCAGGGAGCCCTTCTTTTGAAAATGCACTGGACTTTACCCGGGGGATCCGTGCTGCCCGGTCCACCTGTGTCAACCCATCCTTATCCTTGATGCGCCGCTCTATATCCTGGAGGTTATACCCTTTGCCCAGCTGATAGCTCCTTACCGCCTTTTCCCCTCCGGTCGGGGTAAATGCAATATATCGCCCGTGTACTTTTGAATCGCCCTGGCGTATCTTATATCCTGCAAGGGCCAGGGCCTTACAAAGCCCGTCCACGGATGCCACTTCTTTTATCAGGCGGTCTATATCATCCTGGACGATCCTCTTCCAGGTACGTTTTCCATCCTGTTCCCGTTTCCATTCACCATAATCCCTGCTTTCACCCCCTTCGTATTCAAATTTCTCAAA
>NZ_JBBMFP010000080.1:0-1110 GCF_040095955.1 Blautia caccae
CAGGTCAAGATAAAGGAGGTTGTATAAAATGGCACGAAAAAGCAGGAAAAGCATTCCTGAAACGGTCAGCAGTGCAGCCGTCCAGGAAGAGATCAAAAGACCGTTCCGGGCAGGGTTATATGCAAGGATTTCTATGGAAACAGAGGAAACGATAGAGAGGGGGACGATAGAAACCCAGGTGGAACTGATGAAAAACTATGTGGCTGATACAGAGGATATTTCGGTTGCAGAAGTTTATAAGGATTCTGATTATTCCGGTACAAATTTTGATCGTCCTGGATTTACGCAGATGATGGAAGATATCAAGCATGGGAAAATCAACTGCGTGATTGTAAAGGATTTGTCCAGGCTTGGCAGGAATTATGTAGAAACAAGCAATTATATTGAGCGTGTATTCCCGTTCTTTCATGTACGGTTCCTGGCAGTGACGGATGATTTTGATTCTTTCCGTGAGGGAGTAGATCTGACTGTTCCCTTAAAGAATATTATCAATGAGTTCTATTCCAAAGACCTTGCAAAAAAGAGCAGCAGTGCAAAAAAAGCATTGTGGAGAGAAGGGAAATTTACCGGTGCCTGGGAACCCTATGGATATAGGAAATCAGAACAGGACAGACACCAGCTGGTAGTTGACGAGGAAGCTGCCGGACATTTACGGGCAATTTTTTCTATGTATATGGATGGATGCAGTTACAGTGATATTGCAAAAAAACTCAACGCTGATGGCGTCTTGTCCCCAACTTTGCAGAGGGAATATTATAGATCCGGGGAAAAGCCATCCCCAGAGTCCAAACCGTGGAATAATTATGAAGTAAAACGTGTGCTTCAGGATGTTCATTGTACCGGGGATTCCGTATATGGAAAATATCAGCAGAGCGTTTTCCAGGGAAATAAGCAGAGAAACAGACCGGAGAGTGAGTGGATCTATGCAGAGAATACCCACGAAGGGATTATAGATAAAGAGCTGTTCCGCCAGGTACAGGAAAAAATCCGGGAATTTACGGAAGAATATAAAAAGAGGCATCAGCTGAATAATGGAGCCATCCGGAGCCAGAATTTTTATACCGGCAAGATCAGGTGTGGAGGATGTGGCAACCGCATGATCCTGTCCAG
>NZ_JBBMFP010000081.1:0-1046 GCF_040095955.1 Blautia caccae
GGAAACTGGAAACGTATACCGGATGAAACATACAAACGTCTGCGCCATGAACCGGAATCCCGGACTGTAGAAATTCATACAGTCGAAGTTTATGTTGGTACCGATGGGTACCATCAGGATGAATTTCTTCGCGGGGACAGATCAAAAGATATATTCCCTAATAGTATTGTCACGCCATCTCTGCTTGCTTCTATTTTGAATGTGAAGTATGTGAATTCTTCACCGCTTTACCGGATTGAACAATAATCCCAGCGTAATGGGGTAAACATTTCCAGACAGACAATGGCAAACTGGATCATTAACAGCTCTGATCGTTATTTCGCTGCACTTGTGGAACGAATGAAGCAGGAGCTGCTTAAACTTCCAGTTACACAATCAGATGAGACGCCTACGCAGGTAATTCATGATGATCGCAGTCCTGGGAGTAAAAGTTATATGTGGGTACACCGATCCGTTGAACTTTTCAAAGAACGTCCGATTGTTGTCTACAAATACCAAAAAGGCAGAAATCATGAACTGCCTCTTGCGTTTTATCGGGATTATAACGGAGTGCTTGTGACTGATGGATTAAAATAATACCATCTCCTTCAAGATAAGATTCCCGTATTAACGAACGCGAATTGCTGGGCACATGCGCGTCGTGATTACGCGGATGCAATAAAAGCTGCAGACAAAGCAGATGCAGCTGCGGTAAAACGCTCCGTTTCGTATCAGGCATTAAGCCGGATTGCGTTAATATATGAATTGGAAGGTGCTTTAAAAGAACTTTCCCCGGAACAACGTCTTCAGGAGCGGCAGGAAAACATAGGGCCACTGGTTGAGGAATATTTTACGTGGGTAAAAAACAACTTGCTGATACAACAGTACCACCCAAAGGGAAAACTGCTGAAGGTCTGAAATACAGTGTGAATCAGGAAGAATATTTAAAAGTATTCCTCACCGATGGAAATGTCCCGATTGATAATTCAGCCTCTGAAAGATCCATCCGTACATTTTGTGTTGGAAAGAAAAATTGGATGTTCCATGATTCGGTCAAGGGCGCACAG
>NZ_JBBMFP010000082.1:0-1040 GCF_040095955.1 Blautia caccae
TGGACGATCTCAAAATCCCTTTCACTTACCAGCGGCTCATGGTTCTTTTCAATACGGATCCAATCATCTTCCGGCTTTACGTAGGACTGCTTCACTTTATGGTTCGGTGTCGTACGTTTCCCCTGCACAAGGTTTCCAATGTAAACCTCATTTTCCAGTATTCTGCGTACCGCAACAGAACTCCAAAGAGCCTGCTCTTTCTGTCGGAACCCGGTTTCATAATGACTCCCGCTGCTGATCTTATATTCAAATGGTGAAAGCACACCCAATTCATTCAGGCGGTTGGCAATCGCATCCTGGCTCATTCCCTGCAGTTTCATCTTAAAGATGTCCTGTACTACACTGCCTGCAACCGGATCAATCTCCAGCTTATGCTTGTCTGCCTTAACTTTCTGATACCCGAATGCCACAAAAGGTGTCACACATTCTCCCTTTTTCCTCTTAATTTCAAGGTTACTTCTGATCTTAATGGAAATGTCACGGCAATAAGCATCGTTGATTAAGTTTTTGAATGGGATAATAATTTCATCGGCCTGATTCTTTCCCTGAAGGCTGTCATAATTGTCATTTATGGCAATAAAGCGCACACCAAGAGCCGGGAATAAACGTTCAATGTACTTCCCGGAATCAATGTATTCCCGCCCAAACCGAGATAAATCTTTCACCACTACGCAATCAACAATCCCACGCCTGATATCTTCCAGCATAGCCTGGAATGCAGGGCGCTCGAAATTAGAGCCTGAGTAGCCATCGTCAACCCGGACGGAAACAACTTCTATATCTTTTTTGTCTTTCAGGAAATCCAGAATCAGAGCCTTCTGGTTAGAAATGCTGTTACTTTCCATTTTTGCAGAACTGGAAAGATCGCCATCTTCTTTGGATAATCTGACATAGATGGCGGCACGATAGATTTTATTGAAATTCTGATACATATCTTACCTCCTCTTATTACGTCAAAAAACCCATGTAATAAAAGGGGGCTGCATAATTTGTCCTTACAGACATTTTAGCACAGCCACCCCAAACTTTCCAGTACTTTT
>NZ_JBBMFP010000083.1:0-1034 GCF_040095955.1 Blautia caccae
TGATGCCATGAAAGCAATATTAAAATATCCGGGAGCAAAAAATCGTATTGCTGACTGGATTTGTAGTTACATACCTTCGCATGAGGTATATGTGGAGCCTTATGCCGGGAGCCTTGCTGTATTCTTCTCGAAGACTCCAGCCAGAATCGAAACCCTGAATGATCTGGACGGAAATGTCGTAAATTACTTCCGGGTTATCAGAGATAAACATGAAGAACTGGAGAAAGCCCTTAAACAGACACCGTATGCCAGGGATGAATATTACTCAGCATTTGAACAATCGGAAATTATTACAGATGTTGAACGTGCCAGAAGATTTGCAGTCAGGTGTTGGCAGGGATTTGGTTGCAGTAATCTATATCGCAATGGGTTTCGGAGTAGCCAGCAGGCCAACGGCCCGCATACTACGAAGGAGTGGAGAGAAATTCCGGAAAGGATTAAATGGGCCAGCGATAGACTATTGAATGCACAGATAGAAAATCTTCCGGCCGTGGAGCTGTTGAAGAGATACAATACGCCAGATGTATTTGTCTATGCAGACCCACCATATTTGCACGGGACCAGGAAAGACCATCTATACAAACACGAGATGGAGGATGGGGAACACTGCGAATTGCTGGAACTGCTTAAATACCATCCGGGAAAAGTAATGATATCAGGCTATGACAACGACCTGTACAACAATATGCTGACTGGATGGAGGAAAGAAAGCATTGCGGCCCAGGCAGAACGTGGTTTGAAGCGGACAGAAACCATATGGATGAATTACAGCGATAATCAGATGAGTATTTTTGACATGCCGGGGGTGATACTATGACCGGCCAACTTACCATATCGGACTACCTGCAGGCCAGAGACAATGAACGTTTTAAGCATTGCAGCCAGTGTGTCTGCCAGAACTGTCTATACTGGTGGTCAGGTCGATGCCCATTTGGTGGCTGCTATGATGACAACCGGGCAAAGATAGACCCATACGATAAAGCTCACCCAGATAAGCCGCCACGGACTGCCTGGAGCAACTGGGATAAGCCGGG
>NZ_JBBMFP010000085.1:0-966 GCF_040095955.1 Blautia caccae
GAATTGCCGTCATTGTCTATAACATCAAAGTAAGGATGTTCGTTACCAGTGAGGACTTCATTTGGTTCATAATTCCAACCCCACGGAGCCATGAGCATGATATCTCCTGCATTTGTCTCAAACATTTCCCAATTTTCAGGTATTTCTATTTCTACCTTGTCACTGCATGTAGCAGTGGCATGAGGAGCATTTGCCGTCCAAACCTGTTTTTTCTCTGCGGAGAGTACCCCGTAATTTATATATCCTGTAAATTTTTTCATCTTTGTATCCCCCTTGTATTTTATAATTTGATTTGTTATAATTTACTTGCTGGGGGAGCGGTGGCAAGCCCGCCCTCCTCTGGTATCTGTTTAAGCTATTTTCTTTTTTAATTCTTCCACTTCTTTTTGCAAGTCTTTAATCATCTGCAAAAGCAAGCTTGTGTTTTCGTTTTCAAGTTTGTTGATTCTGTAATACTGTTTGAGTTCATCCATGTTTGATTCCAGCCTATTCATTTTGTCTGTAAGCCTCAATTGAACATTGTCAAGTTCGTTTAGAATCATGTTTGTTTGTGAATTAAGTAAATCAGCAATTGATTTTAAATCTTTTTCATCTAACATTTTTAAACCTCCATATTTGATTTGTTAAAGATGCTTGCCCTTCTTTAACTATATTTATTATATCATTATTGGTAACCAATGTCAATGTTCTTCTATCTTTTTTTCTATAATAATTTTCCCGTTTATCATAGAAACGGTTACCTTTCTATCTTCTTGTGTTACCCCTAGTTCCTTGACCATATCTGCCGGAAGGCTTATTTTATAATTAACAGAAGCCTTTCCTGCAGTTCCGCCTGCTTTGGCTATAATTATATTCCTATCAACCATTACTACATCTCCTCTTATCATATTTGATATATACATTATAATACGATTGGGAACCAATATCAAGAAAATATTACTGGAGCATGACATATACTTATACGCA
>NZ_JBBMFP010000086.1:0-952 GCF_040095955.1 Blautia caccae
AGAATGAAATAACGGAAGGCCGAGTAACAGAAATATCAGTCCTCCCGGATGGTGTTTGTATTTACATAGAGCGGGAAGTCGGCTCAGGTTGCAGTGAGGGGTACGGAGTTAATGATTTTGGCTACGATGTCTTCATGAAACGGGAAGACGCGGAAAAGGCTATTAAGGAGGAACTGGATAAATGAGATTAATTGATGCGGATGCATTTAAGGAGCAGGTGGCGGCCATTGCAATTAAAGATAATCTTCCTGCGGGTAAGTGTTGTGCACTATGCAAATTGATAGAGATGCAACCAACCGTCGGAAGTTGGCACAAGGTATCTGATGGGGATTTGCCACAAGGCCCTTACAGTAAAAAAAGGAAATTTTACTGTAAAGAAAAGGGTTATGGGTACAGAATTTTACTCTATGACGATAAAGGATTTTATTATTATAGTTTTGATCTGAATATCGGGATAGACAATGAACAGATTGTTGCCTGGATGGAACTGCCGGAATATGAGGAGGAAAACCATGCAGAAAGTTGTTAGAACCGCACCAGTCAGAAAAGGATACTGGTATGATGGAGAGAAAATGAAATATCTGTCAGAGTTACTTAATAATGGCTGGAAAGTAGTCATGTGTAACCGAATAGGAGAAGATCTTGAGTATATCGTGGAGAAGGAGGAGCAGCCATGAATAATCAGCAAGCAATGAACGACAAAATCAGCTATGGGGTGTTCTGGAAGCACGATGAAAACGAAGAATGGTCTCTATTTGCAGGGTGGCTACCGTTCAGCAACGCCCGGAACATATACACTGGACTGGCCCTAAACCCCAGTTGCAGGGGAAGGAGAATTGTAGAGAGGGTCGAAACATTTGAGGTTTACCAAGAGGTGATGCCATGAAAGCAATATTAAAATATCCGGGAGCAAAAAATCGTATTGCTGACTGGATTTGTAGTTACATACCTT
>NZ_JBBMFP010000087.1:0-912 GCF_040095955.1 Blautia caccae
ACCCGCAGTATCACTATACGATTGAGCATATAGCGGAAGAGGCCGGAGATGTACGCATTATGATCATGCAGATAGAATACCTTCTGGGTATACAGGATGCTGTTGAGGATAGTATGAAACGGAAGATTGATCGTCAGATTGGCCGGATGAAAGAAGCTGATCTCCTGAAGCAAGGCCAAACGTTGCTTGACAGGTATCTTGAGTCAGAGCGGATCCGGATCGTGCAAGAGCTATGTCCGGATGATGTGCCGTGGTTGGTGCGCGAAATGGGAGAAAGGTGGAGAGTAAATGAATGTTGCCAAGATGGATGTGAAAAGTGCTGGGGACTCCCGTTGAAGCCGGAGGAGGTATAGGCATGGAAAAAATAAAAAATCCCGAGGATGAGGACTTTAGTAAATGGGGTGGATGCGATCTCACAGTATTGGTTGATTATCAAAACGGGGAGGAATCAAAGAGAGAATTATTTATACCGGAATGGAGGAATGCCGGGTTCGATGATATTATTTCCCTTAAAATAATAGAAGAACAGGTAATGGAGAGATATGGTGATGCGATTATTGTCGTGATTGCGGAATATCCACTAAACGGGGATATTTACAGGTTTGGAAATAACATGGATGGCGAATGGATGAGAGTTGGCACGATTGATGGGTATGCGTAAAGGAGAGCGGATATGAAAAGATTAACCAAAACATATGCGGATGGCACACATGGAGTTGCGGACAATTTGCCATGTGGTGAAAACAGCTACACTTTTAAAGATTTACTGATACATACACTGGGAGAATACGAGGACCTGGGTATAACACCAGATCAGGTGCGACAGATGGATAAGGAGTTTACCAGAGCCAGTAAGGAGCTGGCAGACTATAAAAAGTCAGTGGACCAGGGAAGGCTATTACATCTGCCATG
>NZ_JBBMFP010000088.1:0-905 GCF_040095955.1 Blautia caccae
CATCCTGACGATGGTACAGGTATTCCTGTTTGACAGACAGGTGAAGGGAGGAAAGAAATAATGACAGATTTTTTAGGGATTTATTTCCCGGAATTTTTCTATGTTCTCTGCGGACTGGTATGTTTTGATACCTCTTTCCGTGCAAGAAAGAACGAAGAGGCAAAAGTCGGAACAATTATTTTCTGGATCCTGACAGGGCTGATCTTCATGCTGGGTAAAGTTCTTCCTCCTGTGGTTACCGGCGCAATGCTGTTGGTTATGGGCTGCCTGACTCTTACAAAACAGGTAAAAATGGGTAAGTTCACGGAAGCTGCCGCACAGTCCAAGCAGGCGGCCAGCGAGAGAATCGGAACGAAAATATTTATTCCGGCAGTCACCGTTGGTGTTATTGCTCTGGTTTTATCTTTTGTGAAATATGATGCTGTGAATGCAGAGGGAGTTGCCACTCCTACAGCGCTGAATGGAGCAATTATGACAGGTGTAGCCTGTGTACTTGCCTTGATTTTGGCATTTGTCATTTGTAAACCAAAGGTAAGCGAGACAAGAGAAGATACTTCACGTCTGCTTATGCAGGTTGGAGCCGCCTGCTTGCTGCCTCAGCTGCTGGGCGCACTGGGAAGTGTATTTTCAGAGGCTGGTGTGGGTGAAGTTATTTCTAATATGATTTCCTCCGTAGTTCCCAAAGGAAATATCGTAATAGGAGTTATAATCTATGTTTTTGGTATGGTCATTTTCACTATGATCATGGGGAATGCATTTGCCGCGTTTACTGTTATTACAGCAGGAATCGGTGTTCCCTTCGTTATTATGCAGGGCGGGAATCCTGCGGTAATCGGTGCACTTGGTATGACAGCAGGTTACTGCGGAACGCTGATGACACCTATGGCGGCGAATTTTAATATTGT
>NZ_JBBMFP010000089.1:0-895 GCF_040095955.1 Blautia caccae
GCCTGATAAAAGAAGTGGCATCCGTGGACGGGCTTTGTAAGGCCCTGGCCCTTGCAGGATATAAGATACGCCAGGGCAGTTCAAAAGTACACGGGCGATATATCGCTTTTACCCCTGCCGGTGGAAAAAAAACAGTGAGGAGCTATCAGCTGGGCAAAGGGTATAACCTCCAGGATATAGAGCGACGCATCAAGGATAAGGATGGGTTGACACAGGTGGACCGGGCAGCACGCATCCCCCGGGTTAAGTCCAGCTCGTTTCCAAAGGATGGGATCCCTGCCAGAGAAGCGGCATTTTATCCGTCTGCCTACCAGTATTATTATATCCGGAAATACTGCCAGAACACGGTCCTTTACCAATACCAGAACACAAGACGCTACAGTAATATCCGGGAGACGGAGGAGCTTGCCAGGTGCTGCCGCTACTTGATCCGGAATAACATCCGGAGCGAAAAGGCCGTGCAGGAGAGATGGGAACAGCTGGAAGCACGTCAGGCAAGCCTGGATGCAGAGCGGACCCGTTTTTATCAGACAAATTTAAGTCTGGATGAGACAGAGGCCTTAAAAAGATATGAAAACCTGCAGACAGCCTGTTCTATGGCGGAGAAAGAAGGGAGGGATGATGACTGGGAGGCTTTCGCAGATGAAATGAGTAAGTTACAGGAAAAGTACCCGCTGGAGGCGCTGCAGCAAAGAGAGCAGGAGAGGAGAGCCCGGCTCCGGGAACTGCGGGAAGAGAATGCGTCACTGCGTAATGAAAAGAGGACCCTGGCACAGATTGGCAGGCAGAGAAGCCAGAAGAATAAGGAGGTGGCAGACGATTGGAGTACAGTAAAGAAGAGGTTATGAGTTTCATTGAGACATGCAAAAAGAACGGGATCCAGGACGCCGCAAGG
>NZ_JBBMFP010000090.1:0-846 GCF_040095955.1 Blautia caccae
CTGGATGTACATCGGCCCGCAGGGCATCGTGCACGGAACCTTTAATACTATCCTGAATGCAGGACGTAAGTTCTTAGACGTACCGCAGGACGGCGACCTGGCAGGCCATCTGTTCGTTACGAGCGGCCTGGGCGGCATGAGCGGTGCACAGCCAAAAGCCATAGAGATCGCAAGAGGAGTGGGTATCGTAGCAGAGGTGGATGCCTCCCGTATCGAGACCCGCCACAGCCAGGGCTGGGTGAGCCTGGTGATCGAGGATGCCGCTGAGGCGTTCCGTGTGGCAGAGGAATATATGGAGAAGAAAGAGACCGTATCCATTGCGTACCACGGAAACATCGTTGACCTGCTGCAGTACGCAGTGGACAACAACATCAAGATAGAGCTGTTATCTGACCAGACAAGCTGCCATGTGCCGTACGACGGAGGCTACTGCCCGCAGGGCCTGACCTTTGAGGAGCGCACGGAGATGCTGGCAAACGATAAAGAGAGATTCTGCGAGCTGGTGGACCAGACCCTGGTAAAACACTACCACCTGATCAAGACCCTGGTGGAGAGAGGCTCCTACTTCTTCGATTACGGAAACTCCTTCATGCGTGCCGTGTTCGATGCGGGAGCAAAGGACATCGCCAAGAACGGCGTGGACACAAGCGAAGGATTCATCTTCCCATCCTATGTGGAGGATATCCTGGGACCGGAGCTGTTTGACTACGGATACGGCCCGTTCCGCTGGTGCTGTCTGTCCGGCAAGCCGGAGGACCTGCGTGCCACAGACCATGCAGCCATGGAAGTGATCGACCCGAACAGAAGGAGCCAGGACAGGGATAACTACATCTGGATCCGTGACGC
>NZ_JBBMFP010000091.1:0-844 GCF_040095955.1 Blautia caccae
ACAATGCTGATCAAATTTATCCTTGGTAATTTTCTGATCGTGAATATAAAGAACATCATCAATGGAGTGGCCGAGATTATGCAGGGCGTTTTTCAGATCGTAGCACCAGAGGGAGCTGCTTCTGTGGCTTTGCAGGAAACCAGTGTAGACGACTGGGATTCAGACACCCTGGTCATTGGTTTTTTTGTATGCGCTGCATTTATGATCGTGGCGATCGCGGCGGGCCTGCTGTTGGTCCTGCATGTCTATGGCATTTTTATAAAGGTGTTTTTTTACATTGTGACGGGGCCTTTGGCATTAGCAACTGTGGCGGGACCGGAGGGGGCTTCAAGATCAGCCGAAAACTGGTTTAAGACGATCCTTTGCGCGTTTGGGGAATTTGCCGGCACAGCGCTGGTGCTCCGGCTGTGCGCAGCCATTATAAACAGCAACGGTTTCCTGATCCCTGTCCCAGACTGGCTGGGGGCAGTTGAAACCCTCTGGAACATGGCCCAGAGCATGCTGACGATCCTTTTGGCGGTAGGCTCCGTGAAGGCTGTAGATAGCATGATCCGGCGCGCGTTCGGTTTCTAAGGAAGGAGAGCAAGATGAATATACCAATCAATAAAGATTTTGAACATGACTATCGGGAAACCGTGTACAAGGGATTTACGCTGCATGAAGCGAAATATGTCCTGGCAGGCCTTGTGTTGATCGTCTCGGTCTGCTTGTTTTTGTGGCGCTATATTGGGATTTCCCCTGTGCTGGCTGTATATATCAGCGTGCCGGTTGGGGCACCGATCATGATCGCAGGATTCTGGCAGTCTAAAAACGGATTGACCTTAAGGGAACATCTGGCGGCAGT
>NZ_JBBMFP010000092.1:0-842 GCF_040095955.1 Blautia caccae
TATTTTAATATTGCTTTCATGGCATCACCTCTTGGTAAACCTCAAATGTTTCGACCCTCTCTACAATTCTCCTTCCCTTGCAACTGGGGTTTAAGGCCAGTCCAGTGTATATGTTCCGGGCGTTGCTGAACGGCAGCCACCCTGCAAATAGAGTCCATTCTTCATTGCCACTCCGTTTCCAAAATACCCCATAGCTAATTTTGTCATCCAATGCTTTCTGATTGTTCATGGCTCTTCCTTCTCCACTATGTATTCAAGGTCTTCTCCTATCCTGTTGCACATGACCACTTTCCATCCATTTTTTAGTAACTCTGACAGATATTTCATTTTCTCTTCATCATACCAGTATCCTTTTCTGGTTGGTGCGGTTCTAACAACTTTCTGCATGGTTTTCCTCCCAATCTAATCTTTGTCCGCAATTCGGGCAGTATTTATAATCGTCATAGTCAACCTCATATTCTTCTCCGCAATTCGGGCAAACCCATGTATCATATATCATATTTCCTTTGCGGTCATATCCGTCGCCCTCATAATCTGGTTTTTTCGGCGTCTGCTTATTCAGTGCGATAATCGCCAGTCTAAATGTATCCACCAAGCGATCATCACTATTGTCCAGATGTTTTGTCAGATTTCTTATGTTTTGCAATGCCTCTTTTTCATTCATGGTTATGCCTCCTTAATAGCCTTTTCCGCGTCTTCCCGTTTCATGAAAACATCGTATCCAAAATCATTAACTCCGTACCCCTCACTGCAACCTGAGCCGATTTCCCGCTCTATGTAAATACAAACACCATCCGGGAGGACTGATATTTCTGTTACTCGGCCTTCCGTTATTTCATTCT
>NZ_JBBMFP010000093.1:0-834 GCF_040095955.1 Blautia caccae
TTTCATGATTATTTTATGCATATTTTGATTAAATGATACTACAATACTGTATTATTGAAGTATAACCAATTTTTTTTTAATTATAAAAGACCCCGGATGGGAGAACCGGGGCCTTACAGCGTTTTACAGTTGCCCTCTGTGCGTTGATAGTTACAGTAGTGCTCCTGTTTTATCAGTATAGCACATCTTACCAGACTTGTCCACGTAGTATACCTTGCCACCGGTACGCACCAGCTCATCTGCCGCCATTGCTCCAGATGATTTCAGATAATACCAGTTCTTTTTCCACTCAATCCAGCCTGTCACCATCCATCCTTCTTTATCGAAATAGTACCAGGCTCCGCCGGTCTGCTTCCAGTCGTTCTTTGGATACTTATACCCTGCAGTGATATACCACCACTTCCCGGCCTCGCAGATCCAGCCGTCCAGGTAATCTCCAGATACCCAGCCATCCGCGTAGTGGAACCAGCACGTACTGCCTACCCAGCGGCGCTTATCGCATCCGATTCGGTCACCTTTGTTCAGCTGGCCAACAATTTGGCCACCCGGCTCCCTCCTGACATTGAGGTTATTACCTGTGATCGTAAGGCCATTAGCACCCATGCTGATCGGTATATCTGCCACAGTGGATGTGCCAGAAGAGGCCTGTCCAGCTACAATACTCCAATCAAGCCTTGCAAACTTTGTCCCAGGCAGATTGCTGTTGTAATACCCCTTGCTGCATACCCCACCGCCGTTGGCAATGATCGTACTGCCCCCGCTGGTATTACCCTCTACAGTTGTAAAATAATCACCATTAACACCCGTTACAATGCCTGTATGAGTAAATACGCC
>NZ_JBBMFP010000094.1:0-828 GCF_040095955.1 Blautia caccae
TGCATGGAGCTGCCCAGCTGGAAGATCCCCCACAGGATCACCATGACACCGATCGAGGTCACCACGGCAGCCATGAGCTCCTTCGCGATATCAAACTTGGCAGTGATCGCCTGGGCACCGCTGCTTGCCAAAACGGGCATCAGATCCATGCTTATCATGGCTGCTGTCGTAAGGATTAAGGCTGCCATCCTTTTCACCCGGCATCTCCTCCTCCCTATACCCTCTGCCCCATGCTTCTCTTTCCTACAAAATGCCTCATTCCTCTTACTCATCCCTGTCTTTCCCCTTTCTGTATGCGATCACCCCGCCGATCAACAGGACAACGACTATGATCGCCAGCCTTATCGCAATACTTTCTGCATTCGTCATATGCTTCTCCTTTCTGCTAAAACAGGGAGGTCCCGTCTGGGCCCTCCCTGCGGATTTAGGCATAAAAAAATCCGGCACTTTGTCCGGTTCTATTTCCCTCTGTCTTGCCTTTATGGTCCCCTGTCATCATGCGGACCTTTTCTTTTTCCAAACCAGCACACCGATCACCCCAGCCAAGGCCACGGCCCCTGCCGCTGCATAAGGGAATACGGATGTGGTATCGCCTGTCTTTACCGGCGCTGTGGCCGTCGTATCTGTCTTTTTGGGCTGTTCTGTATCTTTCTGAACTGGCAGCTTTGTGATCTTCACGGTCTGAGCCTCATCTTCGATATCCTCATGGGACGCCACTTCACGTCCTTGGAAATGCAGCTTTTCAAAGACAACGATCTCTTTTCCACCAAGGGCGGATCCGTCAAAGGTGAATTCCAGCTCCACGCTCCCATCCGCTTTCTCAGCTGT
>NZ_JBBMFP010000095.1:0-823 GCF_040095955.1 Blautia caccae
TGTGCTCTCCACACGTGTCCCCACAGTTCTGTCATATCGCAGTACAGGAATCTCAACCTGTTGTCCATCGGCTACGTCTTTCGACCTCGCCTTAGGCCCCGACTTACCCAGGGCAGATCAGCTTTACCCTGGAAACCTTAGATATTCGGCCACAAGGATTCCCACCTTGTTCTCGCTACTCATTCCGGCATTCTCTCTTCAATGCAGTCCACAGCTCCTTACGGTACTGCTTCTTCCCGCATTCAATGCTCCTCTACCAATGACTATGTCATTCCTCAGCTTCGGTGTCGTGTTTCAGCCCCGGACATTTTCGGCGCAGGACCTCTCGACCAGTGAGCTATTACGCACTCTTTGAATGGATGGCTGCTTCTGAGCCAACATCCTGGTTGTCTTTGAAATCCCACATCCTTTTCCACTTAACACGCACTTTGGGACCTTAGCTGGAGGTCTGGGCTCTTTCCCTTTTGACTATCCAACTTATCTCGTATAGTCTGACTCCCGGTAATCGGTTCGATGGCATTCGGAGTTTGATATTCTTCGGTAGGCTTTGACGCCCCCTAGGAAATTCAGTGCTCTACCTCCATGAATCTATACCGAGGCTAGCCCTAAAGCTATTTCGAGGAGAACCAGCTATCTCCGGGTTCGATTGGAATTTCTCCCCTATCCACACCTCATCGCCACCCTTTTCAACGGATGTGCGTTCGGTCCTCCACTACCTCTTACGGCAGCTTCAACCTGGACATGGATAGATCACCCGGTTTCGGGTCTGCACATACTGACTCTGGCCCTGTTCAGACTTGGTTTCCCTACGGCTCCGCGTCTT
>NZ_JBBMFP010000096.1:0-808 GCF_040095955.1 Blautia caccae
TCCCTGCTCTTTGACCTTCCCTAGATCCACCGCTGTCAGGCTCCCATAGCGGGATTCATATTCTGCCAGAAGGTCCCGCTCTGCCAGAAACTCCCTGCAGGATCTGATCTGCTCCTGTTGTCTCAAGGATAACTGCTCCATCTGTTCCAGCTGACGCCTGAACGCACCTGTCTGTTCATCCGTCAGGCTTTGTTCTGTCTGTATCGTCTTTACCTGTGCCATGACTGTCTCCTTTCTGCACAAAAAAAGATTGCAAATTTTAATCTGCAATCTTAGACAATATGTATTTTACTGTTTTCACCTAATTTAAGGAAATCTTGGTCGAATGTGTAAAAATCATGTCCATTTTTGATACAATAATCATAATAAATATAATCATTTATATCAACATACCTAATATTAGAAATAATATCTTCCACTGAGTAATCCTTTAGTTCATGACACATCGCCAAATGCATCACATCATCGTAAACCTGCCTGCAAAACGGCTCAACATTAGAAAACGCTTCTGTCATACGAAATTCCTTCACATTTCCGACACCCTTTTCTGTCCGATTTCTACACTCTCTATTGTATTCCCGCATTTTTGCCTTTTGTATGGCATTGATTATTTCTAATAGCTGTTCTTTACAGGTAATGATTTTTTGATGGCTTCTAATACACTCTGTCAATAAATTACTGGCGGCTCTTGCCTGTCTTCTCTCCTGCTCACTCACCGGTGTCCTTGCGCCACAAAGTTCAATCCATATGCACGTGTCTAGAAAGATCATTCTTCCATATCCTCTCTTTTTAATAAAGCACCATCTTT
>NZ_JBBMFP010000097.1:0-803 GCF_040095955.1 Blautia caccae
GAAAGGCATTACCATGGACCAATATACCCAGGGTGCGGAAATGAGTGCGGAGGACTACATGGCGACCGAAGATCCAAGGCAGAAGGCCAGTGTGGAAGCGGAGCTTCACAGGGCGGAGGCACCAAAAAAAAACTTAAATGAGGATCCGGATTATCTGCGGATGGATGCAAACCCGGCATATGAGAAAGTGATCGTCAATGAATCCCTGGTGGCAGGAATGCAGAGGGAAGGAGCTTTTATCAGCAGGGTCCCGGGGAGCACGGACAGCTACCTGGTATGTAACAACAGGAACGTCTTTGAGAGCAGCATCCCTACGGCAGGCGGAAAAGGAAAGGCCTATATCATGTTCCTGCCGAAAGACGGCCGCAACCTCATCATGGACCGAAATGGGGAGTGGAAGGAAGGGATGAGCACAAAGGAACTGATGAAGCACTATGACCCGGTGGAGCGGGATCACGCAAAGACCGTGACAGACCATCTGGAAAAGACAGCAAAGGCAGTTGAACGGATCAAGAAATGAGGTGTTGAGAAGTGAAGAAAAAACAAGCAGCTATCTTTTCGGGTGTACTTCTGTTCATCATCCTCATAGCAGCATATTATCTGTCCGCTGTCCTTGAAAAGGGCATAGATGTGGCTGCCGTCCTGGAACAGGCAGGGAGAATAAGGGAGGATCCATTTGCAGATTATTGGAACGCGAACACACCGCTCTTCCTTTTACTGGGCGTCGGGGTCGGTATCTGGCTGATCGCGTATATCCTGCAGCTGACTGGGAACTTTATGTTCGGCCGTGAGTATGGATCTGC
>NZ_JBBMFP010000098.1:0-740 GCF_040095955.1 Blautia caccae
AGCCTCACATCCTTTCGAATTCTTTCACTTTTTTTAACAGTTCTGTCAGCATATCCTTTTCTTTCAGTTGACTCTTTAATCTAAGATTTTCACGCCGCAAGCGTTCTAATTCATCAACCTCATCATCCGTTTTATGATGACCTCGTTTATCTATTAATGCATCATTTCCATTAGCATCATATTTCTTTACCCAAGAATAAACCTGGTTGTAAGATACATCATACAAGGATGCAGTATCTTTGTAATTACGTTCGTGATTTATACAGTATTCAACAATTTCTCTGCGTTCCTCAATAGTTGTTTTTCTTCTTGCTTCTGCCATATAGACCTCCCTTTTAGGATTATAATCCTTAAGTTCTCTATTGGCATTATAACGCATAATCCAGCCTCTGAGTACCGCCCTTGAAGAGATATTATATCTGGCAACAATATCGTCTACGCTCCCTTGTCCTGACAGGACAGCCTCTGCGCACATCTTTTTAAAATCTGACGAATAAGAGGAGTTTCCGGAAACCTTGAAAAATGCGGCGATTCCATAAAGCCTGTATTTGGCTACCCATTGCTGCAGCGTTGTTTTCCCAATGTTATATTTTTCTGACAGAAAAGGATAGGAACTCCCATCAAGGTACTCCTGTGAAACCTTTGCACGGAATTCTACTGTATGTGGTGATTTGGACATAAAAATACCTCCTAAGTAGCTTTTGGTTATTTCCATTGTCTACTTAAGAGGTATCATATCA
>NZ_JBBMFP010000099.1:0-720 GCF_040095955.1 Blautia caccae
TCTGCGGTGCCAATGCAAACCATAAATCAGGAGGAAACCAGTGCAAGGGGCACAGGGTCAAAAAAGAATACGTGGATGAAGATGTCCTTCGTCTGATCCAGTCACATATGAAAAACGTACTGGATACAGAAAAAATGATCCGGGAAATGAACTCCGCTTCCAGAAACCAGACGCAATATTTGCTTTTGGACAAGGAAGTAGGGAAATTTCGGCGGGAACTGAGCCGGATCAGTAAGCGTAAATCTGATTTATATGAGGATTATTCGGAACGCCTGATTACAGAAGAAGAGTACATGCAGTTTTCCCGTATCTATTCCAATGAAATAGAAAACATCAAGAGCCGTCTGGATGCAGTATTGACGGCGCAGGTACGGTATTCCCAAGATTATCATATCGAAGAAGGATGGGGGAAAGTGATACATACTTATATGTCTAAGCGGAAGCTGACAAAAGAAATGGTGGATGCCTTTGTGGATTCCATTATTATCCATGGTAAGTATGATTATGAAATCAAACTGGTATATGATGACCAGTTCGCTGAATTGCAAAAGATAATGAAAGAGAAGGAGGCACAGTCAAGATGACAGAAAATAGGAAAACAGCTGTCTATATCCGTTTATCTATGGAAGATGAGAATGTGGATGGCAGAACCAAACTGGAAAGTGACAGTGTGACTTCTCAGAGGATCCTGTTGAAATCGTTTGTGATCGATCAGCTTGG
>NZ_JBBMFP010000100.1:0-703 GCF_040095955.1 Blautia caccae
CATCATATCAAATTGCAGTATAAAAAGATTTAAACTATTGACGGCCCCGGCGAAGAACCGGGGCCTTACAGCTTTTTATGTATTTTATCTTTTAACAGCAGGACAAATCTCATGATTAGGATCGTACCATAATACATTAAAAACACCATTTTCCAGAATACCATAAATTCGCAATGTCGCTGTTAATCTCAACGAAAAAACCTGGTCAATATCTAAATGTAATTCTTCAATTCGTCTCTGGGCGTCCTTACAAAGAATAGCTATATCTTCAAAATGGCTATTCGTACCATTCCTCCGTCCACCCGACGCAGATTGTATTTCTGCCCATGTCTGTCCTTCAAAGGAGATTAACTTATCTAATATTTCTTCATTAAAGTTCTTGCAGTTCTTTATTGACCATTTTTCATGATTAACATCACAACGTTGAAAAGCCCAGATAGGATGCTTTTTTAAGTATCCCTCTGGGTTTTCAACAACTTTAGGCATTTTAGAACTCTTTGCACTTTCCGCTTGCTTAACTATCTTTTTCTTACCCATTATTGCAGGCCTCCGTAATATTGCATCATACTTTCTTTGCTAATTACATTACTACATGCCTGCCCAGCTCGTACTCCAACCCTAGCTGATTTCCAAGGTGCTTCCTTATGCGTAAGCTCACTCAACCATTGCGGCTCTTTATCTCCATAATAGTCCAAAACTGCGT
>NZ_JBBMFP010000101.1:0-692 GCF_040095955.1 Blautia caccae
GTCTTATCCTGAATGATGGAAATGCAGTCCTTCTCCCAGTCGATATCTTTCAGCTTCAAAGAACAGACATCGGTCCCCCGGAGCCCTGTCTCTAAAAGAAGCTTACAGACAGCAGTATCTCTTTTTGTCAAAAGCCCTGATGAGAGCGTTGTTCTGAGAGCCGCAAGCTCCTCCTCCTGATAGATCTCTATGATCTTTATTTCCTTTGGCAGATGCACCGGTATCTCCAGAAGAAACTGTGCCGTGTGGCCATTACTGGAAAGGAACCTGCGCAATCCTGCCAGGCCGCTTCCAATCGTGGACGGCTGGTACCGTCCATCTTTGTAAAGAGATACGATAAAAGTGCTCACATCATCTGTCCTGATATCGGATAACTTCCCATACCCGTTTTTTTGGCAGAACAACAAAAAATAGGTAACGATACGCTGATATCCGGCTATGGTATTGGGGCTGAGTCCCTCCTGTTCCAGAACTTTGACAAAGCTTTTTATTTCCAATCGGAATCCTTCATTCACAAGTTTTTCGGATATACCTTCTGTATCCTGCCTTCTCCAGTCAACAGTCCCTGTTTGTATAAGCGACAGGAGCAGCCGGATACAGCGTTTTCGGTGGGTCAGTTCCTTCTGGATCCATTTTTCACTGCATGTGGCCGGACTGTCCAGAAAAGTTTTTATGAGTTCCTCCGAAAGCCT
>NZ_JBBMFP010000102.1:0-656 GCF_040095955.1 Blautia caccae
TAGCACATCTTACCAGACTTGTCCACGTAGTAGACCTTGCCGCCTGTCCTTACCAGCTCATCCGCCGCCATCGCTCCTGACGGTTTTAAGTAATACGAGTTCTTTTTCCACTCAATCCAGCCCGTCACCATCCATCCTTCTTTATCGAAATAGTACCAGGCTCCGCCGGTCTGCTTCCAGTCGTTCTTTGGATACTTATAACCGGCGGTAATGTACCACCACTTCCCGGCCTCGCAGATCCAGCCGTCCAGGTAATCTCCAGATACCCAGCCGTCAGCATAGTGGAACCAGCATGTACTGCCTACCCAGCGGCGCTTATCGCATCCAATGCGGTCACCTTTGTTCAACTGGCCAATAATCTCGCCATTTGGCTCCTTACGGACATTTAGGTTATTACCGGTAATGGTAAGGCCATTCGCACCCATGCTGATTGGTATATCTGCCACAGTGGATGTGCCAGAAGAGGCCTGTCCAGCTACGATCCTCCAATCAAGCCGTGCAAACTTAGTCCCCGGCAGATTGCTGTTGTAATACCCTTTACTGCATACACCGCCGCCATTGGCAATGATCGTACTGCCACCGCTGGTATTACCCTCTACAGTTGTAAAATAATCACCATTAACACCCGTTACAATGCCTGTATGAGTAAATACGCC
>NZ_JBBMFP010000103.1:0-646 GCF_040095955.1 Blautia caccae
CGGATGGATGCAAACCCGGCATATGAGAAAGTGATCGTCAATGAATCCCTGGTGGCAGGAATGCAGAGGGAAGGAGCCTTTATCAGCAGGATCCCGGGGAGCACGGACAGCTACCTGGTATGTAACAACAGGAATGTCTTTGAGAGCAGCATCCCTACGGCAGGCGGAAAAGGAAAGGCCTATATCATGTTCCTGCCGAAAGACGGCCGGAACCTCATCATGGACCGAAATGGGGAGTGGAAGGAAGGGATGAGCACAAAGGAACTGATGAAGCACTATGACCCGGTGGAGCGGGATCACGCAAAGACCGTGACAGACCATCTGGAAAAGACAGCAAAGGCAGTGGAACGGATCAAGAAATGAGGTGTTGAGAAGTGAAGAAAAAACAAGCAGCTATCTTTTCGGGTGTACTTCTGTTCATCATCCTCATAGCAGCGTATTATCTGTCCGCTGTCCTTGAAAAGGGCATAGATGTGGCAGTCGTCCTGGAACAGGCAGGGAGAATAAGGGAGGATCCATTTGCAGATTATTGGAACGCGAACACGCCGCTCTTCCTTTTACTGGGCGTGGGGGTCGGTATCTGGCTGATCGCGTATATCCTGCAGCTGACTGGGAACTTTATGTTCGGCCGTGAGTATGGATCTGC
>NZ_JBBMFP010000104.1:0-641 GCF_040095955.1 Blautia caccae
TATCCGGAAAAATATCCGGAAGTCATCCGGAAATAGTTATGAAGGGAGGCGTGAAATCCGGAACTTATCCGGAAAAACATCCGGAAGTCATCCGGAAATAGTCATGAAGGGAGGCATGAAATCCGGAACTTATCCGGAAAAACATCCGGAAGTCATCCGGAGATAGCCATGAAGGGAGGTGTGAAATCCGGAACTTATCCGGAAAAACATCCGGAAAACAGGACAGCTGGGCAGTTATTGAGCAGAGGTATCTGAAAGGGGACGAATAAAGGAGATAAATGAAGGAAGAAACAAGGGAGTGTATCGTGAAGGCCAGACTGACCGCAAATGAATACCAGACATTCCTTAAAAAAGTAAAAGGCTCTGACCGTCCGGACAACATGTCTGAATATATTCGGGCCTGCATCTTTTCTGACGACCTGAAGCATTCCATCGCAGTCGCAAGGGAATTAAAGAACATGAATTACCAGATCCGGAAGATAGGAGTCCTCATCAACCAGATCGCAGCCAGCGCAAACCGGGGCGTCATGTTCCGGGGAGATGCGGAACTGGTACTGAAAAAGATGCAGGAGGTGGAAGAATTGGTGAAAACATTTGAAGCACGTATCGAATAAAGGATTGCGGATTGGTCAGGATATGGA
>NZ_JBBMFP010000105.1:0-627 GCF_040095955.1 Blautia caccae
ATCTGCCATCGTCTTCCTGCCACCACCAGCCAGTGCTGTTTTGCTTCCAGGATGCTGCATTGACATCTAGAAGAGCTGCCGGAGTTGAAGCAAGCACTGCACCTGTAAGGCAGACCAACAAGCCTCTTGTTAAAACCTTTTTGATTTTCATAAAATCCTCCTATTTCAATTCCCGTTGTCAAGTATATTATATTTATAATGTATTATATAAAATATAAGAGCATCGAACCGCCACCATTACTATGGCGATTCAATACTCTCAGTATAGCATATTGTGTAATTATTTTATAGTATTTACAACCATACTATTATGAGAAAGTTTGTCATAATGCGTCTTATGATTCTCAAAGGTCATTTCTCCGTCTTCAGCTGTAAGATCCGCTGATACATCGGCATCAATTTTCACAAATCCGTTGATCGTCTCCAGATTTTTTTTGGTAACAGTAATGTTATTTGTTTGCGCCGTTGCATCTGTCAGTATGTAGCGTAAGATGCTGCCCTCTTCATAAATCTTATAGTTTCCAGCCGGAATATCAGCAATGGTAGTGCTCAATGTAACGTAGCCATTTGTGCTGTGCTTTGTCACATAATCTTCCGTAAACTCCACTGAACGATGATAGGTGTGGG
>NZ_JBBMFP010000106.1:0-624 GCF_040095955.1 Blautia caccae
CATGGCAGATGTAATAGCCTTCCCTGGTCCACTGACTTTTTATAGTCTGCCAGCTCCTTACTGGCTCTGGTAAACTCTGCATCCATCTGCCTCACCTGCTCCGGTGTTATACCCAGGTCCTCGTACTCTACAAGCCTGTCATAGAGCTTGTTATACTCTCCAATGATTACATCTTTGCGTATACCATTATGTGTAACAAACCATCTTATAAGACCTCTAAGCGTCTTTGGCTTCGTGCCGTTTGATATCTTTTCAGTTAATCTTTCCATGCCTATACCTCCTCCGGATTCAACGGGAGTCCCCAGCACTTTTCACATCCATCTTGGCAACATTCATTTACTCTCCACTTTTCTCCCATTTCGCGCACCAACCACGGCACATCATCCGGACATAGCTCTTGCACGATCCGGATCCGCTCTGACTCCAGATACCTGTCAAGCAACGTTTGGCCTTGCTTCAGGAGATCAGCTTCTTTCATCCGGCCAATCTGACGATCGATCTTCCGTTTCATACTATCCTCAACA
The DNA here is from genome assembly GCF_040095955.1 of Blautia caccae. Taxonomy (NCBI): domain Bacteria; kingdom Bacillati; phylum Bacillota; class Clostridia; order Lachnospirales; family Lachnospiraceae; genus Blautia; species Blautia caccae. Next base: position 525 of record NZ_JBBMFP010000106.1, read on the forward strand.
GCATCCTGTATCCCCAGAAGGTGTTCTATCTGCATGATCATAATGCGTACATCTCCGGCCTCTTCCGCTATATGCTCAATCGTATAGTGATACTGCGGGT
>NZ_JBBMFP010000107.1:0-608 GCF_040095955.1 Blautia caccae
GGCAGAACCAAACTGGAAAGTGACAGTGTGACTTCTCAGAGGATCCTGTTGAAATCGTTTGTGATCGATCAGCTTGGTGTGGATGAGTCGGATATCCTTGAATATGTGGATGACGGTGTCAGCGGCACCCATTTCAAACGCAATGGTTTTCAACAGTTGCAGGAGGATATGAAAAGCGGACAGATCGGCTGTGTAGTTGTGAAAGATTTCTCCAGGTTTGGCAGGGACTATCTGGAAGTGGGATTTTATATTGAGTATATTTTTCCGCTTCTTCAGATCAGATTTATTTCCATTAATGACAGTTATGACAGTGAAGCCAGCTCTGGAATGACCGGCGGTATGAATGTAGCTTTGAAGAATCTGGTTTATAACATGTATAGCCTGGATTTGTCGAAAAAAATCTCATCCGCAATGCAGACCAGAATGAAAAACGGAACAAGGCTTCCGGTAAATGCCAGATATGGTTATAGAAAGGGCAAAGATGGAAGGTTGGAAATTGATCCGGATTCGGCTAAGGTGGTGAAGATGATTTTCCAGATGGCTGCAGAAGGTATGAGCTTTGCAGAGATCACAAGGGAACTGAACAAACAGGAAATTGCCACCTGTGA
>NZ_JBBMFP010000108.1:0-599 GCF_040095955.1 Blautia caccae
GTTTCCAAATTCAACGCTACATCCCTGGAAGCACGCGATATCAAGATCAAGATCACCAATATCGACATTCCGGTTGCATTCGCATCCGCATTCGAGGGTGAGATCATCCGCCGCGGCGACATGCAGGTAGAGTTCGACGGTTCCCGTGTAGACTGTGCAGAGCTTGTTCAGTCAGCAGAGGCTACAGAGATCGAAGACCACAAGATCACTGTGATCGGACCGGAAGCAGATGAGATGGAGCTGGGCAGCAAGAACAGCATCGCTTATGTTGTAAAAGTTGCAGGCAAGAACATGCAGTCTGACTTTGAACCGGTTATCGAGCGTAAGTTCCATAACTACATCAACTGTATCGAAGGTGTATATCACACAGGACAGCGTGATATGCAGCGTATCCGTATCAGCAAGGATGCATTCAATGCAGGATTCCGCCTGAAACATATCGGTGAAGTTCTGTACGCATCTGTTAAGAATGAATTTGACGCTGTTGTTGACAAATGTGAAGTTGTGATCTACACAGATCCGGCAGAGTGTAAGAGGATCCGTCACGAAGTGGCAGTTCCTACCTTCAACAAACGTGATGACCGTCTGAAATCCCTGAC
>NZ_JBBMFP010000109.1:0-572 GCF_040095955.1 Blautia caccae
CATGTAATAAAAGGGGGCTGCATAATTTGTCCTTACAGACATTTTAGCACAGCCACCCCAAACTTTCCAGTACTTTTTCAGACACTCAGAAGCATATTTTCAAATGCCTGCTCCAAAGATATCCCGTTATTGGCAAACCTTACTTTGACCTTCATATTGCCGATCCGGACCAGATACGGATTTCCTACCTTATTCAGATATGATTCCCGCCGTTCCTTCAGGCTTTTATTCCTGTCTGCTTTCACAGTCAGTAAATCTGTCATTTCATCAATATTTACATCTCTAAAATCCTGTTCCAGATACTTTCTATATTCTTCTGCTGTCATAATCCCCCTCCTCATAAACTCCTGTCTGAATCTCCACCGCTCTGGTAATCCTCCGCATTGCATCAGAACTGACATGACCACATTTTTGGATGATACTCTGAACATCAATGCTTGTGATCTGTTCCGCCAGTACCAGCCCATGCCGTTTCAAGCCAACCATTTCATAACAGTTAATAAACACATGGGTCGGAAGATACCGTTTTTTGTACACCCTTGAAGTAAACGGCACTACCGTTACCACCGGAC
>NZ_JBBMFP010000110.1:0-560 GCF_040095955.1 Blautia caccae
CAATGTAACGTAGCCATTTGTGCTGTGCTTTGTCACATAATCTTCCGTAAACTCCACTGAACGATGATAGGTGTGGGACACGCCATTGATGTCTTCGCCCTGCACGGTGAATAAGAAGGTGGGGTTGCCATGTGCCCATGTAATCTCATCAGCCTTGATTTTTTTATTAATGGTAAGATTTCTCGTATGATAATTTGGGGCTTCATAAGATAACGTCTGCGTTCCATCTTTTGTGACGGTAATTTCTTTACTCCATGGGCACTTATAACCATTAGGCAATTTAGTTTCCAACACTTTGAATTTGCCTTCATTATCCTCTGTTTTTACAACAGGTGTTTTAGTCTGATAAACCTTAAGTCTCGCATCATAGATAAGAGTTTGAAGTTCTTTTATTTTATAAGCCTTATCTGCCTTACTCCATTCATATACCTTAAACTCTGCTCCTGTTAATGAAGCTCCCGTATCCGCGTCTACTTTCATAACTCTTATTATTGCTTCCGGTGTTAAAGATGAATCCTTAAAAATGGTTGCATTCGGCACTCCATCGTATGTAAATCCAT
>NZ_JBBMFP010000111.1:0-550 GCF_040095955.1 Blautia caccae
ATAACTATTTCCGGATGACTTCCGGATATTTTTCCGGATAAATTCCGGATTTCACGCCTCCCTTCATGGCTATTTCCGGATGACTTCCGGATGTTTTTCCGGATAAGTTCCGGATTTCACGCCTCCCTTTATAACTATTTCCGGATGACTTCCGGATATTTTTCCGGATAAATTCCGGATTTCACGCCTCCCTTCATGGCTATTTCCGGATGACTTCCGGATATTTTTCCGGATAAGTTCCGGATTTCACGCCTCCCTTCATGACTATCTCCGGATGACTTCCGGATATTTTTCCGGATAAGTTCCGGATTTCACGCCTCCCTTCATAACTATTTCCGGATGACTTCCGGATATTTTTCCGGATAAATTCCGGATTTCACGCCTCCCTTCATGACTATCTCCGGATGACTTCCGGTATTTTTTCCGGATGGGTTCCGGATACTCTGTTTCTTCTTCCATTCTTTCCGGATGAATTCCGGTTTTTTTACCGGAACCTATCCGGATTTTCTCCCCAAAAAGCATACGCAAAAACCATAGGTTTTTGGCAAGT
>NZ_JBBMFP010000112.1:0-549 GCF_040095955.1 Blautia caccae
CTTGCTATATTCCAGTAAAACAGAGAGCCATATAACACTTTATATGTTGTGGTTTTTTCTTGGAGAAGTTGGTATTAACAAAAAATATCAATATGTTATAAATGACACCTTGATCACACTTTGAAGCTAAAGCGGCTGTATATGTCCGGCGTGCCCGAGACAGAACAGCCGGAAAAGGAAGAAATGATAAAAAAGCCAGTAAAAGGTTATAAGAAAAAGGCATTGGAAAGGATCCAGTGCCTTTTTTCGTGGAACGGAGGAGCTGATGGCACTTACAAAGCTGATGCATATGAAGCAGTCCGGAAGCCGGAAACCATCGCGGCATTTGAAGAATGGCATTGGATACATCATGAAGGAGAATAAGACCGAAGGCGGACAATGGATCGGGGGGAATGCGGGGAGCACACCTAAGGAGGTGTACCAGACCATGCTGGATACAAAGGAGGAGTATGGCAAAAAGTCAGGGAGGCAGGGATACCATTTCGTGATCTCCTTCAAAGAGGATGCGTCCCCTGAAAAGGTGTTTGAGGTCATGCAGGAATTCTGCCA
>NZ_JBBMFP010000113.1:0-545 GCF_040095955.1 Blautia caccae
ACCAGCTTTACAAGTGATGGCTGGTTTGATGCCAGTGCCAGTGCATCCTTTACTGTCAGTGATCCATCCAATTTTGCAAGCGTTTCTGGTGGATATGCCACAGGCTATTCCATGCCGGCATTGAAAACGGTTTACGATATGGATATGAAGGAGCAGATCAAAAGTTTAACAGTATCTGCACCTGGTTCAACGGTACAAAAAAAGGACAATAAAACCTACAGTGCTTTTAGGCTGTTTGTCACGTCAGACCAATATAAATCTTATCAATTAACCGGTAAGGCCATAACAGCGAAAGCGACTGTAACAGCCCCCAGGTATTGGGGAGGCGCTATCTATTCACCCTCTTCCAATTCCACATACCAAAATATAGTGCTTTGGTCGTATACAACCGCTGCAGGCAACTTTACAAAAACGGCTTCTTTTAGTAAGTCTATCCCCAAAAAGACATTTTCTTTAAATATCAAAAAACAGGATGCCGAAACAAAAGCCGCTTTAAAAGGAGCAACGTTTTCGTTATGGAGCTACAACGGCACTTCCTATAACAA
>NZ_JBBMFP010000114.1:0-544 GCF_040095955.1 Blautia caccae
GACACCATAGGATACTGTGGGAGCTTCGAGGAGACAATTTCTCTCCTTAGACGTAAAGTTGTAGACCAACGTCTGCAAAATGGATCATACGAGCTGTCAGAGGCTCTGGAGATAATCCAGGCGACAGCAGAAGAGATAAAAGAGGCGATTGTGTGTAAAGGAGGCCGTTATGACATATAGGGAAAAATTACAGAAAGAACATCCAGGATGCATTAATGAATATAGCCTTGGTGGATGTGATGGGTGTCCTTATGAATATGAATATGAAAAAAAGAAAGAGGAAATATGCGAAGTAAGTGACGAGAAATGCAGAAAATGCTGGGACAGAGAGATCCCAGGAACGGAGGAAAAGAAGCCGTTGGATGCAGCGAGCGTAACCCTTATTGCAGAAACATATGGGCTTGAAAAACAGCTCATTAAGCTGATTGAAGAGTGTGGAGAGCTGGTAACAGCGGCAGCAAAATATGACCCGCAGTATCACTATACGATTGAGCATATAGCGGAAGAGGCCGGAGATGTACGCATTATGATCATGCAGATAGAA
>NZ_JBBMFP010000115.1:0-542 GCF_040095955.1 Blautia caccae
TAGGCATTCTTCTCCTCGTTTACCGTGACCATATCCAGGAACTTGAACACGCTGGTCCAGTTACGTTCGCTTTTCGGGCATTCATACCAGACGTAATCAAAGATGGAGATCAGCAGCATCTTAGGGCCGTCCTCCCAGAACTGGTCTCCTCCCATTTTGTCATTTCCCTTCGTGTTTGCCATGATATTGTCCACCAGGATACTGACATCCTCTTCCTCCCGCAGGTAGGCAAAGGGGTTATAGTGCAGGCTCTTTTCAAAGTCGATCAGATCAATAACACGGACTGTATAGTTTCTGTATTCCATATAGCTGCCGATGGTATTCAAAGTGTCACCCTTTGCGTCCGTGATGACATAGGCACCATGACAGTTTGTCACATTCGGATAGATATTCTGGAAGCCCTTGCCCCGGCCGGAGCCGCCGATGATCACCTGGTTATTGTTCATTTTTGATCTTTTCGGGTTATAGCTCATCCGCAGATTCTCTGACAGGATATGGTTCTCCTGCTCCTCTGGCTCTGCAAGGCGTTTATTGATCGCCTT
>NZ_JBBMFP010000116.1:0-536 GCF_040095955.1 Blautia caccae
GGCTTCACAGGTTCTGAGGTTGGAAATAAATACCCCAAAGACCCGGAAGTGCTGAGAGAAGCCCTGGAGCTTCGCGGTATGGAGATCTGCAACCAGTGGTTCTCCTCCTTTCTGATCACAAAGCCCTTTGAAGAGGTGGAGAAGGAATTCCGTGCACAGCTTGCGTTCTTAAAGGCAATGGGCGCCAAGATCATCGGCGCATCCGAGCAGAGCCACAGCGTACAGGGCATGCAGGACACCCCCATTTTCGGCCACAAATACGTGATGAATGACCAGGAGTGGGAGACCTTCTGTACAGGTATGAACAGACTGGGTAAGATCGCAAAGGAAGAGTACGGGATCAGCCTGACCTTCCATCACCACATGGGAACCGTGGTGCAGAACCCGGACGAGGTGGAGAGAATGATGGAAAATACAGATCCGGAATATGTGAGCCTGTTATTTGATACCGGCCATTTCACCTACTGCGGCGCAGACCCTCTTGAGATGGTAAAGAAGTACGTGGGCAGGATCAAACACGTACATTTAAAGGATAT
>NZ_JBBMFP010000117.1:0-511 GCF_040095955.1 Blautia caccae
AACTTTCCGTTGTCTATGAAGGGGACAGCAAAAAGCTGATCGCCAGCCCGGAAGACTTCTTCTCTGGCTTTGCCACACTGACTCCTGGAGACAGTATGGACGGAACGTTTACCATGAAAAACGACGCAGAAAAGGAGCAGGCTTTTTACTTCAAGACAGAGGTGCTGGAACCTGACAACGACCTTCTGGATAAGATGCAGCTCACCATCACAGCAGGCGGGAAACAAGTTTATTCCGGTCCATTGAATTCTAAGGATTTAAAGGAATACATAGAACTCTGTAAACTGGAAAAAGGAAAAGACCAAAAAGTTACCTTCCAGGTATCTATGCCTAAAGAGCTGGATAATAAATATACACTCAATACTGGTAAGGTGAAGTGGTACTTCAAGACTGTGGCGGAAGAAAAGGGGACAGAAAAAACAGCTCCCGTGAGGACAGGTGACAAACTTTCTGTTGAAGCCATTATTTGGGCGGCGGTCCTTGTCATAGCTGTTGTCTTCCTTATTGTAAT